>JANNJV010000587.1:0-3297 GCA_031395945.1 Gemmatimonadota bacterium
TGAAGCTGCCGGTGGACAATGGATTCAAGAAGCGGTGGCACGTCTGGCACCACTCGACTGAGCCGCATCGCGTTGCCTTCCACGATCAACGCCATCAATGCCAGCGGCGTGTCGGCCACAAAGGGCGGCCGACCGGACAGGCACACGTACAGGACAGCGCCGACTGCGTACAGATCACTTCGCGCGTCGACGGTGCCCCCCATGAGTTGCTCTGGCGACATGTACTGCGGTGTTCCGACGATGAAACCGCCGGCCGTGATGCTGACTTCATCGCGATCGACCGATCGCGCGATGCCGAAGTCCATCACCTTCAATACGCCGCCATCGTCGATGAGCAGGTTGGCTGGCTTGATGTCCCTGTGGATGATCTGCTGCTCGTGCGCCACCGCGAGCGCTTCCGCCATTTGCGTTCCGATGGCCAGCGTGGCCTCGACACTCAAGCGACCCCGCCGATCGAGGAGCTCCGCGACGCTCACGCCCTTGACGTACTCCATCGTGATGAAATTCACGCCGTTCCATTCGCCGAGATCGTGCGCGCGAACGACATTGCGGTGGGAAATCTTGCGGGACAAGCGGATCTCCGATTTCAAGCGATCGACGACGGTCGGATCGTCCTTGACCAGGTCGCGCCGCACCACCTTCACTGCGACATCCTCGCCCAGCTCCAGGTCGCGGGCCTGATAGACCATGCCCATCCCGCCCTCGCCGAGTGTTCCCAGAATCTCGTACCGTCCCGCCAGCACCTGGCCGGTCTCGAAGGGACTCTCCGCCGACATGCTCGCGATGCGCCGGCGTGTTGTGCTCGTCTCGCCCACCTCGCTGCGTAGTTGCCGCAGCCGGTGTTGCAGGCGCTCCTCCTTCAGCCGCAACCCAGTGACCACGCGGTCAAACACGCGCGCCAGGCGCCCCAGGGCATCGTTATGTGCGGCCGGTTCGTTCAGCATTCCCTGGACATATGCGTCGCGTTCTACCGCCTCCGCAGCACTCGTCAACTCTTCGACGCGCCGCAGGTAATCCAGCTCGATGTCCCGCATGCGCTTGCGCTCGAGTGACGCGCGGACACGCGCCATGAGCAAGGTGGGTTCGTACGGCTTGGAAATATGGTCCTCGGCGCCATGCTCGATGCATTCCACCACGCTGGCGGTGTTGTCGTGACTCGAGACGACCAGCACGGGTACGTCACGCGTGCGCTGATCGCTCTTCAACTCCCGTAGCAGCTCCATGCCGTTCATCTCCGGCATGGCGATGTCGGTTACCACCAGATCCACAGACTCACGTAACGCGAATTCCAAGGCCACCCTGCCATTCTCGGCCTCTTCCACGTCGTATCCCAACTTCTGCAGTCGCCGCCGCAGCAGGTTGCGCAGTACCGGCTCGTCCTCGGCGATCAGAATCCGGAAGCGTCGCGGCTCCGCAGGTGCTGTGACTGGCGCCACGCGCCTGCTCACCACGGTCGCGTGATCAACCTGGGTGGAGGGCCACGCGAGCAGGTGCAGCGCGGATTCCCGGACGATGCGCGCGTCGTGCAGGATCAGCTCGTCCTCTCCTCCCACGGGAATCAGTCGCAGCAATCTTCCCATCGCGTCGAGGATTCGGCGCTTCGGTTCCTCGATCTGGGTTTCCAGGGACGCAAGAAGCAAGTCCTCGTCGCCGGCTTGCGCGCCGGCGGCGGTGATGGAGCGACAGACCGCAATGATCTGGCGAGCCCCAAGCAGCGACTGGCCGGCGGCGTCGCGCCAGAGCCGGCGCTCATCACGGTGCAAGGCGTCCAGCATCCGTTCGCAATCCGCCACGATGCGAGCCGCCGTCGCGTGCAGCCGGTACACCGCGAGCGAAACACGATGTCCGTTTACATCCGCCGTCAGCAGCGTCGGTTCGGTGCTTCCCTCGCGCAAGCTGTTCATGCGGTCCACTCGGCGTCGAAAAGGTCACGAACGCGCGTCCGGGCGCGTTGAGCGAGAATGCCTTGAGCATCGGCTCACGCGGCAGGATGTTTAGTGGCTATCGCGCCATCGCTATGACCGACGACGCATCAGCGTCCACGCGGGGCAGAAAGACCTTGAAGCTCGTGCCGCGGCCCACCGCTACGCCATAGGGGTGGAGCGTACCACCCGCAGTTCCTGTCCTGACAGTCGGGACCAAAGCAGGGTCGAGCTGGCCGACGGTTCCTCTATTGCTAGATTTCCAGCATAGTGCTAGAATTCCAGCACTAAACCAGCAGTCGAACCTCCCAACCAAATCGAACGAGTCGCTGTCTCAGTTGGCGTACCCGTCGGAGACGACCTCAGATGCTGAACCCCGCCGCCGCATTTCTCACGACTGCGCTTTTCGTGCAACAGCCCGCAGCCCCCGCGCCCCAGAACCCCGCGGCCCAGCCGCCGGTGGCCACGTTCACGGCAGTCGCGGCGCGCGCCGAGCGTCCTCCAGTGATCGACGGACGTGATACCGACGACGTCTGGCAGAAAGCCGAACGTGTCTCCCAGTTCCGGCAGTTCGAACCCAAGGTCGATGTGGATCCGTCCTTCAAGACGGAGTTTCGCGTGGCGTACGACGACAAGTCGCTTTTCGTCTTCATCCGCATGTTCGACCCGCACCCCGACAGCATCATGCATGCGCTGTCGCGGCGCGACGTTCGCGGTCCGTCCGACCAGATCAAGCTCCTGATCGATTCCTATGACGACAAGCGCAGCGGATTCGAGTTTGCCGTCAACCCGGATGGAGTCAAGCGCGACTTTGCAATGAGCAACGACGGCAACGAGGACGATTCCTGGAACGGTATCTGGGATGTGGCCACCCGCATCGATTCGCTGGGCTGGACGGCGGAGTTCCACATCCCGCTGTCACAGCTGCGCTACCAGCGCGCCGACGCCAACACGTTCGGCTTCGGGGTGTGGCGCGACATCGAGCGCTATCGCGAACGCACCAGCTGGCCGCTGTGGTCGCCCACCAAGACCGGCCTGTCGTCCCAGCTCGGGCGGCTCACCGGGCTGGTGGGCATCAGCGCCGAGCGTCGCATGGAGATCACGCCGTACGCCGTCACCAAGAATGTGCAGCGTCTCATGCCCGCGCTGCGGTACGAGCGCGAGCAGGAGGTCACCGTGGGGGGCGACATCAAGGTCGGCATCACTCCCAACGTGACCCTCGACGCGACCGTCAATCCGGACTTTGGCCAGGTGGAAGCCGATCCCGCCGTGGTGAACCTTACGGCGTTCGAGAGCTTCTTCTCGGAGCGCCGCCCGTTCTTCGTGGAAGGCACCGGGCTGTACCAGTTCGAGCTCAACTGCTATATCGTCGTGG
>JANNJV010000054.1:0-8095 GCA_031395945.1 Gemmatimonadota bacterium
GCGTCGACAAAACCCCGGAGATCTCAGGAGGAGGTCCCTATTACTCCGTAGTAGGCGCATCGTATTTCTCGACGATGGGCACGTCGGTGCTCCGGGGACGCAACTTCACGGAGTCCGAGGAGCGAACACCGTCGCGGGTGATGTTGATCAACGAGATCGTGGCAAACGCATACTGGCCCGGTAAAAACCCGGTAGGGCAGTGCGTGTCTCTCGGAGACGATGCCACTTGCACGACCATCGTCGGGGTGGTCGAGAACGTCATGCTATTCGCTCTCGTCAGGGACGATCGCGCGATGTTGTACGTGCCCCCGGCCCATGCGTCGTTTGGCCGCGGGCCTCCGGCGGCATTCGTGGCTCGCGCTGTTGGAGACCCGAAGCCAATGGTCTCGCTCATCCGCAAGGAAATCCAGGCGCTTGAACCGAACATGCCGTTCGTGACGGTGGAGCCGTACATCGATCGCGTCGCGTGGCAGCTCCGTCCCTGGCGCCTTGGCGCCACCATGTTCACGCTGTTCGGGGCGATCGCTCTCGTCATTGCCGCCGTCGGTCTCTACAGCGTGATGGCGTACTGGGTGTCGCAGCGGACGCACGAGATCGGAGTGCGCATGGCGTTGGGGGCGCAGCGGGCGGACGTCGTGAAACTCGTCGCGTGGCAATCATCGCGCGCGGTTCTCTTCGGTCTGCTGCTCGGAGCGTTGGCTGCGGCGATCGCATCCCGGTGGGTGGCAGACATGCTGTATGAGACGTCCCCGCACGACCCGATCGTGTGGACCGTCGCGGCGCTGGTACTGGTGGCCGCCGCTTTGGTTGCCAGCGTGGTGCCGGCGCGGCGATCTGCAGCGGTCGATCCTGCACTGGCACTTCGGGCGGACTAGGAAGTCGGGCTGGCGTCGTGGCAGCCGGGTCGGAATCGTTTGGCGGCGTTGGGAGCGCGGAAAGGACGCTGAAACAATTGAAACAACACTGAAGAGATGAAATGATGTTGAACTGCAAAACAACCTACATTCGCTGTACAGCGCTGTTGCGTTGTTGATCCCACAGCCACCCACGAATGGGCGCCAGAACTGAGCCCCCGATGAGACTGGCCGTACCCGCCGACATCCGCGCCATTGAGCAATTGATCGCGGAATCGGTGCGCGGACTAAGCGCCGGCTTCTACTCCGAGCAGCAGGCTGAGAGCGCGTTGAAACATGTGTTCGGCGTGGATTCCGGCCTGATCGCCGACTGGACGTACTACGTCATCGAGGATGAGCACGGATTGGCGGCGGTCGGTGGCTGGAGCAGGCGTCAGCATCTCTACGGCGGCGACCAGACCAAAACCGGCGAGGACCCGACGCTCGACCCAACCCTTGCTGCCGCCCGCATACGTGCGTTCTTCGTCGCGCCACGAGCCGCACGGAAAGGACTTGCGCGACGCATCTACGAGCGTTGCGTCGCGGACGCGGCGGCGGCGGGGTTCACCCGCCTGGAACTGGTCGCCACCATGCCCGGCGAGCCCCTCTACTCGGCGCTGGGCTTCGATGTCACCGAACGCTACGCCCTGGCCCTGCCCGACGGTGTAGAGCTGCCGGTCGCAAACATGCAGAAGGATATCGTCCTATGAGACACCTCTATGTGATGGCGATCGCTTTGGCGGCCACGACAGCGGCCTGCTCCTCTACCGAGAAGACACCCGCCGGCGACTCGGCGACGCGACCCGCTGCCGACACCGGCGGCGTGGCGCCGGCACTGGGAGTGAAACCATCGGCGACGAATCTGCAATGCGCGCCAGCCACGCTCAAAGCCGGCGACGTGCTCACACTGCGCATGACGCTGCCGCACGGGCCGGTGATGATGGCCATCGCGCCCGACAGCACTCAGTTCATCGTGGTGTTCCATGGCGAAGGACAGCGCGACCGTGCCCAGCGAAAGTCGCTGCTGCCTCCGGACACGTTCGCGAAGATGACCGAGCTGAGTCTCGATCCCAAGACGCTCATGGCCGGCGCCTGGGTCTCTGGGCGCGACACGAATGAGCTGCTGTTCCGCCGTCCCGGTACCTATCGCCTGCTGGTCGGGTCCGACATGGAGACCGACGGTCCGCAGTACGCCGAGTGTCTCGTGCGCTACGCGCCGTGAGCGCGCGCTTCCGGCGCCGCCGCCAGTAGCTGGAGCCCTGCCGACAGCGCCTGCAGGTCCAGCACACCCGTTTGCCATAGGGGACGAAGCCGCTGGAACTCCGCCCGTCCGATCTCGAACTTGGCGCCGCCACGCATGACGCAGAATGCCTTGCGGTAACGACCCTTCTCGATTGCGACGATAGCCATCGAGCGCACCACCGTGCCCCTGTGTACTCGCACGAAGCCGTGGGCGTGCAGTTGGTCGAGCATGTGGGAGAGCGAGTCGCGAATGCGATACTGCTCGCCATCCGCCGCGTGGACGACGACGACGTTGCCCTCCGCTTCCAGGCAGTCGATGTCGTGCAGCGGCAGCAGAGCCACTCCCCCAGGTTTCTTCACGACCAGGCGGATGTCCTCGCCGGTAGTAGCGTCCTTCGCAATGGGCGGTAAGGCCTTTACAACGGCGCGCGGCGGTTGGCCGTTAAATCTCTCCCGCATCGGCGCGGAGGACATGGTGGGTCTCCAGGAGGGTCGAGCGCTCTACGTGTTTCTCTGAACGTTTTAAACTACGACCAATATCGCCGAAGTGCTGCGTACTGCATCACTATTCTTGATGGTCAACCGGCAATAATTAAACATTTTGCGTGCCGCAAACTAGATGACGCAGATTTCCTTCTCAAATGTAGGTGTTGACTTCGGTGCCACGACACTCTTTTCCGGCATCACCTTCACGGTGACCAGCCGGGAGCGCTGGGGCATCATAGGACGCAACGGCACGGGAAAGACTACCCTCTTCCGACTCTTCACCGGGGACATGCAGCCGTCGCGCGGCGTCATCGCCCGGCAACCCGGCCTGCGCGTCTCGCTGCTGGAACAGCACCGGGATTTTGGCGACGTCACCATGGTGTGGGAAGCGGCGGCAGGCGAGCTCGCGGAGCTGTTGGCGCTGGAGCAGTCGCTCACCGAACAGGCGGCCGCGCTGGCGCACGATTCGTCCGACGAGGCCATGGCCCGCTACGGGCGGGATCTCGAGCGGTTCGAGCATGAGGGCGGCTACGCCGTCACGTCCCGCATCGATGCCGTGTTGCACGGCTTGGGCTTCGATCCGGACAAGGCGCGCGAGACGCCCGTCAGCACGCTCAGCGGTGGTGAGCGCGGCCGCCTGGGCCTCGCACGCCAACTGGTGAGCTCCGCCGACATGTTGCTGTTGGACGAACCCACCAACCATCTGGATCTCGATACCACGCGATGGCTGGAGGAGTACCTGACCACTATCGACAAGACCATCCTGCTGGTGAGCCACGACCGAGCCTTTCTCGACGCCACGGTCGACCACATCCTGCATTTCGAGGGCAGCAGCGCGTTCCCTTACGGCGGTGGCTACCAGGCGTTCGTGGCGCAGCGCGCCGAACGCCGGCTCACGCAACAGCGGCAGTTCGAGCAGCAGCAGAAAAAGATCGCCAGCGAAAGCGATTACATCGCTCGCAACCTCGCGGGCCAGAACACCAGGCAGGCGAAGGGGCGCCGGAAGCTGCTGGCGCGTCTCCCGCGACTGAGTGCGCCCATCGGTGAAGACGATACCATGGCCATCCGCTTCGACGTCGCCGAGCGCGGGGGCGATCGAGTGGTGTCGGCGGTGAACGCGGGTGTGAGCGTGGATCGTCCGCTGGTCGAACGCTTCACGGGAACGGTGATGCGCGGCGACGTGCTCGGCTTCGTGGGCCCAAACGGGACGGGGAAGTCCACCCTGCTCAATGCGCTGTTCGGCCACCATCCGGTGTCGCAGGGCGAGCTGAAGATGGGTGCGTCGATCACGGCGGGATTCTACCGCCAGGACATGTCGCAGGTGCCGCTCGACCGGACGCTGTACGACGTCATCCAGGATCTGCGTCCCACGTGGGATCGCCGACTGGTGCAGGGACACTTGGGCCGCTTCGGGTTCTCGGGCGACGAGGCGATGCGCAAGGCCGACAAGTTGTCCGGGGGCGAGCGCGCCCGCGTCGCCCTGGCGATGCTGATGCTCTCACGCGCCAACCTGCTGGTGCTGGACGAGCCCACCAATCACCTCGACGTCGAATCCATCGAAGCGCTGGAGGACGCGATCGAGGCGTACGAAGGCACGGTGGTACTGGTAAGTCACGACCGCGAGCTGCTGCGGGCGCTCACGTCCAAGGTGTGGGTGCTGCACGAGCGGCGCATCACCGAATTCGCCGGGGGGTTTGCCGAGTGGGAGGAGGTGAGCGCCGAGCGCGCGCACGCGGCGTCGGTGCGCGCCGCAGAAGACGCGTCGTTGCGCAAGGTGCACGAGCGGCAGAAAATGGCGCGCAAGAAAGAAGCAGAGCCGGCCTCGCCGAAGGACGCGCGCCGGCAACTTCGCGCCGCGCCGCGCGAGTTGGAGGAAGAGGAATCCCAGATTGCGTCGCTGGAGCAGCGGATCGTGTCGCTCACGGCGTCGCTGGAGGACCCGGCCCTCTACACGAAGCCCAATGGCATCGAGGAGGCCAAGCGCCTGGGCATCGAGCTCGAACGCACCAAGCGCGACCTCGAGAAGGCGTTCGCGCGGTGGACGGCCGCGACTGAGAGTGTAGAGGCTGCGTCGAGATAAGCGGAACTGCGTTCCCGGCAACGCGCAGTTCCTGCGCGGGCCGAGAACGTGTTTTTTGACTACGGAACGATCGGTCTCGGCTCCAGCTTCGCCACCCACAGTCCCGAATTAAAGTCCGTGAAGAGAATGTGCCCCTTCCACGGCATCGCGTTCATCGCGAACGACGCGTTGGCGGTGCGGCCGTTCGGATCGAACGCCTTGAACACCGCGATCTCGCGCCGCTGCTCGGCCAGGTTGCCCAGTAGCTCGCCGCTCACATCCACCACGCGCAGGCCGCCGTCGTAGTACGCCTGGTACATCACGTCGTCCTCGACGATGATGTCGTGCGAGCCGAACTCCTCCTGGTGGTACTTGGCGATGTTCTGCGGATGCTTGGGATCGGTGAAGTCCACGATGTGCGTGTACCCAGCCGACGTCTGCGCCACGCCGCCGCGCTGGCCCAGCGTGGCGCCGTAGTTCGTCCCCTCCCACACGCGTCCCTGGCGGTTCATGATCTCGTCGCCGAGAAACAGGTAGGTCTTGCCGGTGGACTTCTGGACGTACGGGTAGATCTCGTGCGTCGCGCCGCTGGTGGTGGGATAGGTACCGATCAGCACGGGCTTCTCGATGGAGCCGCCGTATTTGCCGTTGCCCACGTCCACCGCCACCACGCCCGTGCCCCACTCGGAGGAATACGCGATGCCGTCGCGCACCCACACGTCGTGCACGCGTGAGTTGGGATGGTTGTACTCGCCCGCGTACTTCGGCTTGTAGATGTCGCGCACGTCCACGAAGACGTACTTGTCGCCGCCGGAGATGGCGAAGAGGTAGTCGTTGGTGGCGAACATGTTGTGCACGCCGCCGGTGAGCTCCTGGCTGAACGTCGCCGCAACTTTCGGGTGTGCCGGCGTCGCGAGGTCAAGGATGACCACGCCGTTGACGCGGTCGGACGCGCCTTCGCGCGACAGCACGCCGTACCGCCCGTCGGGCGACACCGTGACGTCGTTGATCGTGCGCGCGTTCACCTGGATGGAGTCGGTGATCACCGGTGCCGCGAGGTTGGTGATGTCGAAGACGTATCCCCAGCCATCGCCGCCCCAGGTACCCACCAGCGCGTAGTCGCGTCCGTCCTTCGCCGTCCACGGCCAGAAGTCGCTGGTGTTCACGTGCGTGATGGTGCCGCGGCCGGTAACGTTGATGCGCTTGCGCACGTCGCGTGGCGTCACTTGGATCACCTTGCGCGCGGTGTTGCTGCCCGCGGTGGCCAGCAGCGTGTAGCGTCCAGGCACCTCGGCGGCGAAGAGGCCGCGGTCGATGATCCCCGTGGCGCCAGGTGCGGCGATGGTATCGTCGGGGATATTGGTGTAGCTCCACGTCACCGGCACGTCTGGGACCACCACGCCGCTGGTGCGCCTGGCGGTCGCCTTCAGGTGCAACACGTCGCCGCTGCGCACCGAGCTCTCGGACATGTCTATGGAAAGCGTGGCGACCGGATTGGCTGCCACGGTGTAGCGCTGCTGCGAGCGAACGCCGTCCACTTCGGCGGTGATCACGACGGCGCCAGGCGCCTTGGCCGTCACGTTGCCGAAGCGATCCACGGTCGCTACCTGCGGGTTGGAGCTGCGCCAGTTGATGGTCACCTCGCGCCGCTCGCTGCTGTCCGCGTGGTAGGCGCGAGCGTCATGGGCCAGGGTCACGCCCGCATAGAGTCGCCCAGGCTCAGGCGTGAGCGAGACGCGCGTGATGGCTGGCCAGGTGATGTTCACGGGAACGCGCACGACAATGGGCGTCGCTTCGCGGCTGGCAGCGGCCGACGCGACGATTTCGTAGCGTCCCGCGCGGAGTGCCTTGATCAGGCCGTCGCCGACGCTGACCGCATTGCGCGGCCCGGAGACGCGAACCCGCGCTGCGCGCAGTTCGTTTCCTTTGGCGTCGTAGGCGGTGACCTTGAAGGGCACGGTCTCGCCGGCCTTTAGCGTCAGCGTCGTAGGCTCGACCGTGAGCCGAGCGACCGCGGTGTCAGTGGCAGGTGCAGGCTGCTGCTGCGCGGCCAGGGTGGACGTGATCGAGAGGACGATGGCGGCTGTCACAAGCCGCTGTTTCAGTGTTGCGTTCACGTGGAACTCCCGATGGGGGGATAGGACATCCTGCTGGCCACAGCCTGGAGGTCGTTCACTGGCTCGCTTGATGATGGACGCCAGCGTGCCGCATTTCAACGCCTGACTCTCTTTCGGGCGGTTTCCGGGCTCCGCCAGTCGGCCGGCATTCCGGGCCGTTGCGGTTCCGATGCAATGGTGGGACCTTATGGGGTATGCCTCGTCCGCTGCTCCCGCTCACGCTCCTGCTTCTGGCGTCATGCGCCGGCGCGGGCAAGGTGGCGGCGCGCGATCGCAGCATCATTTTGGAGGATGAGATTGCGACCGTCCAGGTCGAGACGGCGTACGACGTGGTGCGCAGGCTTCGTGGCGAGTTCCTGAAGTCGCGCGGCACCGTCACACGAACAACCGGATCGGCGCGGCCCACACAGGCCCATCCGAGCATCACCGTGTTCGTTGACGAGGTGGAAGCGGGGCCCGTGGAACGCACCCTCCATCTCATCCCGGCCAAGGAGGTGCAGCAGATCCGCCTCTACCGGGCAACCGACGCGGCGACCAAATACGGCAGCCGCCACAACGGCGGGGTCATCGAAGTCACGACAAAGCGCCACGAGCCGTAGAAGTAGGCGTGGAGAAGGCCGCTCACGGCGTGCCTCGGCCCAGTTGCCCTCTCCATTCGCATTGACACCGGGCCTCGGCTCGCTATCCTTGCGCCTCATACCCCTGGGGCGCTCCGGCCTGTCATCCCTTCCCGACGCCTCATCCCACTCCATCCTGGAGGCAGTGTGCGCAGTTTCCGTTGCTTCGCGGGTCTGCCGCTGTTCATGCTGCTGCTCATCGCAGGCACAGCGTCAGCACAGCGCCAGATTCGCGGTCGCGTCAGCGACAAGGCGTCTGGTAACCCGATCGGCGGCTCGATGGTGAGCGTCGTCGGTACACTCATCAACAGCACCACGAACGACAATGGCGAGTTCGTGGTCAACGCCGCGTCGGGCGACGTGCAACTTTCCGTTCGGCGCATCGGATACCGGCGCCAACTGGTCGCTGTGCCGGCGTCGCAGGCGACGGCAAACGTCGTGCTCGAGAAGGACGTCCTGAAGCTCGAGGAGGTCGTCGTCACCGGCACGGCTACGACCATCGAACGTGCACACGCGGCCACGGCCACCGCGGTTGTGCAGGGGGATGAAGTGACCAGGGCGCCGGCGCTGGACCTGACGAATGCGCTGCAGGGCAAGGTGATTGGCGCGCGCATCAACATGAACAGCGGAGCGCCTGGCGGCGGTGGCCAGATCCAGATCCGCGGCGTCACGTCGCTCAAC
>JANNJV010000057.1:0-14332 GCA_031395945.1 Gemmatimonadota bacterium
AAGCGAACGACGCCACGCTCGCGGCGTACACGACTGCGACTGTCCACGCGATTGTTAGTGTGAGTGACCACGGCCGGCGAAGCGCGAGTCCCGCGCCTCCAGCGATGCCGAAGAGACCGTAGAGAAATACCGCGATGGTTACCGACCGCTGCAGTGCGGTTGTGCCCTGTGTCACTTCCGTGACGCCGTTGTAGATGCCTATCACGCCCGTTCCGAGCAGAAGCACGATCGCAAGCAGCCACACCGCTTTTCTCATGGCAGAATCATGCGCGTCGGCAAGCGATTTGCGCCATCGGCGCCTTACTCTCGAGACAATCCCACGAAGGCAATGGAGGAATAGTCATGCATTACACTCGAACTTCTGTTCTGCTCGGTTTCGGCGCGCTGATGTTGGCGAGCGCCGGCGAAGCACAGCAGCGCACGTCAGGCAGTGGCATCGCCGTCACGAAACGCGAAGTGGCCGTCACCACCACGCCGAGCACGACCACGGTGGAAGTCGCGACGGGCGACGTGTCCCTCACGACGCCATTCGACATCGCCGCGTACGCGAGCATGAACGAGAAGAACATTACCGCACACATGGCCGCGGGTGATTCGCTGGAGATCCGGCTGGCGCAGCTGGCGCAGAGCAAGGGGACGAGTCAGCAGGTGCGCGATTTCGCGTCGATGCTGCTCACCGACCATACCGCGCACCTGACGAAAACACACGAGATCATCACCGACGAGGACGTGGGAGCCGAGCCCATGGCGTTCGATCCGGAAGGCTTGCGCATGCGGCAGATACTGTCGCAGCTGCAGAGCATGTCCGCCGGCGCTAACTGGGATGCCACGTTCCTGCGCTTCCAGGCCACGCATCACCAGAACGAGATCGACCTGCTGAGCGCCAACATCAAGAACGCTCACGACGACGACCTCGAGGATCACATCGAGAAGTCACTCGCCTCGCTGGCAAAGCATCGCGACACCGCACGGAGTATCGCGGCGGGGTTGGGACTTTAGTACGCGCTTTGGGCCTTGGGCTTTGGGCTTTGGGCTGTGGGCTGTGGAAGCCCAGAGCCCATGACCCAGAGCCCAGAGCCTATCTCCGCTTCGTTCCTGTCTTCGTAGCAGGCTTGGGCGCGGGGGTCGTGTCCTGGAACGCCATATTCTCACCGACGTAGGTGAACTTCAAGCCGCCGCTCTTCTCGACGGACGCAATCGCACCGTTCTTCGAGTCCACCGGCGCGCTTACAAAGACGTTGCGGTCCAGCAGCTTCGTGTCGGGCACCTTGATGTCCAACCCGTACCAGCGCTTGAGCTGCGGCAATACATAGCGAAGGTTGTGGCCGGTGATGGTCACGTGGCCGTCCACCCACGTGGTGGCCTCCTGGAGCTCCTCCGCGCCGGGCACGCGCATGACGCCGTCCTTCGTGACCAGGAGACTCATGCCTGTGGGCACATTGCGCAGCGTCTCGGCGAATCGCACGTCCACGCTGCCTTCCCTCACGTTCACAACGACGTTCTCTTCGTCGCGATAGCGCCGCACGGTGAAGACGGTGCCGCGCGCGATGATGGCCACGTTTCCGGCGCGAACCTCGAAGGGCTTCGGCAGCACCCTCGAAACATTGAAATTCGCCGCGCCTTCGATCGCCACCGCGCGCAGGTTCGGTCCGAACGCGCGCGGAACGATCAGCTTGGATTCAGGCGCTAGCCGGGCGACGGTGCCGTCGTCCAGGGTAACGTTGGCGTGCTGGCCGGCGCCCATTTCGGTGCTGCGCACGTTCTTCGCCGTGAGCGCGCTCGTGACCTTGCGGGCCTCGCCCGCCTTGTTGATGGCCCAGATGCCGCCGAACACCACCAGCAGGCCCACGCCGCAGATGATGAGCATCGGCTTCCAGTTCTTTTCCTTCCCCAGCCCTTTCACGTGCTCGGCGGCCTCGTGACGCGCGTTGGACGCGCGCGCGCGATACGCCTCGGGGGCACCGCCTTCCAGTGTATGCGACAATCGGTCCCAGGCTTCGTCCACGGACATCTCATGAGTTTCGTGTTTCGTCTGCGCGCCGCCGCCAAGACCTTCGTGGTGGTCCATGCGGTGCAGCCCGGCGCGGCGGGAAATCTCGCGCGTCGCCCCGTGATGTATCTGCGCGACCAGGAAGGCGTCCAGCTCTTCCTGCGAGTGGAATCGCTTGCGCTCCTGCCAGGCGACATGAAACGCCTTCGAGACGACGCGGGGCGCCGACGACGTAGCGTCGCCGAGCCTGCCCTTGGCATCCGCCACCAGTTTCGTGTACTGCGCGCGAAAGATGCGCTCGAGCACCTTCTGGTCGGTCAGGAGCTGTCCCGGAGGCTGATCGGTAGGCTGCGAAGTGGCCGTCATGGTTTGAATCCTCTTGGAGATGGCTTTCTCGACGCCAGTAATGTGCTGCGCGGACGGACGGACGCCAGTATCAGGGGCTCGGTTTCTCGCGCGATACCAGCACCGCGTACCCAATCAAAGCAAAAAGAACCATCGTCCCGGGCGCCAGCGCCGGTGTCGCGCCCGTGAGCGATTCCCAGATGAGGGAGAATCCACCGATCGCCGGGTCACGCTCCCTCTCGAACTCCATGTTGCCGCGGAAGTGCAGCACGAGACCCAGCGTGCCGGTGGCCGCGAACACCACCTGAAGTGCCCTGAAGGCGCGCAGTGATGCCACCCCGGGACGCCTGGCATACCAGCCGCCAAAGCCCAAGGCCAGCGCGATCGCGCCAAAGGGAATGAGCTGCAACGTACCATCGTAGTGCTCCAGCAACACCAGCTCTGCCGCGACACCCACAAGGCCGAATAAGTAGATCGCGAGGAGCAGCCGCGACAGGTACATTCGAGGTTCGGTCATCACCCTGAACACAAAGGTAAATGAGCCGAGGTCAACGAGTCGCTGAATCGATCGAGCGCGCCGTCAGCGGTCCCACCTGGCACGGACCCGCCCTGGCCGATCTGTTGGAAGAGGTCACAGCGGATCAGGCCGCAGAGCGTCCCATCGCAGGCGCCCATTCCATATGGGAGCTCGTGCTTCACACCACGGCGTGGACGGAAATCGCGCGCGAGCGCCTGGCAGGGTCCGCCAAGGGTGACCCCACTCCCGAGGAGGACTGGCCTCCGGTGGCCGATCGATCGGCCGAGGGGTGGCGCTCAGCGAAGGAGCGGTTGAAGGAGGCGCATCGCGAGCTCGCCGCCGTCGCCAACAAGATGGATGACTCGATGCTGATTGGCCGGGTTCCGGGAAAGGACCACTCGGTACTCACCATGATGCATGGCATCGTAGAGCACGACGCGTATCACGGCGGACAGATCGCGATGCTCAAGCGCGCGCTTGGAATCGCGGTGTAATGCCAGCCGCTAGGCCGCGACGACCGCCGTCGCTTCGATTTCCACTTTGGCGCGTTCCTCTACCAGCGCGCTGACCACCACCACGGACATGGCGGGATAGTGCCGGCCGACGATCTCCTTATAGGCCGCGCCAATGGCTTTGCGCGCCCGGAGATACTCGTCACGGCTGGTCACGAACCAGGTCATGCGCACGAGATGCTCCGGGCGGGCGCCTCCGGCCTGGAGCACGGCGATGACGTTCCTCAGTGCCTGGGCGGTCTGCTCGGCGAAGTCGTCGGTCTCGAACTCCCCGGTCGCGGGATTCCAGCCTATCTGTCCCGCCGTGACGATGACCTTGCCAGTGGCGCTGACTCCGTGCGCGTAGCCGCTGGGCATCTTCCACCCAGGCGGATTGAGGATGTGCCGTCCGTTCACGGAGCGGTCTCCCGCAGCCGGAATCGCTGCAGTTTGCCGGTGGCGGTTCGCGGAAGGGCGTCGAGAAATTCGACGCGCCGGGGATACTTGTAAGGCGCGATTTCCTGCTTCACGAACTGCTGCAGTTCCCGGGCAAGTTCAGGCGACGCGACAGCGGCATCCCTGAGCACCACAAACGCGCTCACTGCCTGGCCCCGTTCCTCGTCGGGCAGGCCGACGACCGCGCACTCCTTCACCATGGGATGCAACAGCAAGACGTTCTCGATCTCCACTCCGGAAATGTTGTAGCCCGCCGAGATGATCATGTCGTCGGTGCGTGCCTGATACCAGAAGTAGCCCTCGGCGTCCCGGATGTACGAGTCACCGGTGAGATTCCAGCCATTCCGTACGTAGGCACGCTGCCGCTCGACGTCATTCAGGTAGCGACACCCCGTAGGGCCGCGCACCGCCAGCCTGCCGATGGTTCCGTCGGGGACGGGATATCCCTTGTCGTCGTGCACCTGGGCCTCGTAGCCTGGCACCACTTTTCCGGTGGACCCGGGACGGATGTCGCCGCCCGCCGCGCTGATGAAGATATGAAGCATTTCCGTGGCGCCGATGCCGTCGATGATTCGCAGTCCGGTGGTGCGCTCCCACGCCTCGAACGTGGCGCGCGGCAGCGCTTCACCCGCGGACACGCATTTCCTGAGGCTCGACAGGTCGCGGCCCTCCATGAGACCAAGAATGGCGCGATACGCCGTTGGCGCCGTGAAGACGATGGACGGCCGATACTTCTCGATGCCGTCCAGCAGTTGGGCCGGCGCTGCTTGCTCCAGCAACAGCGAGCTGGCGCCGATGCGCATGGGAAACAGCACCAGTCCACCCAGCCCGTAAGTGAACGCGAACGGCGGCGAACCGCAGAAGATGTCCTCCTCAGTGGGCTGCAGGACGTAGGTGGGGAAGCAGTCGCAGATCGCGAGCACGTCGCGATGAAAATGCATCGTGCCTTTTCCTTCGCCTGTCGTGCCCGATGTGAACGCGATGAGCGCGACGTCGTCCGCCGAGGTGTCGCAGTTCAGGAACGTCGTTGGCTTGTCGCGCATCAGACGGTCCAGCGAACCCTCGGTGTCGCCGCCGAACGTTACGCAGCGGGCTCCCGCGCGCTGCGCCCCAGTCGCCGTCGTCGTCATGGCCTGATGGCAGTCCGCGGCGATGCGGGCGTCAGTGAGCGCCAGCGTGATGCCCGCCTTGTCCGCCGTGTAGGTGAGCTCGCGCGATCGCAGCAACGGCATGGTGCACACGACGATGCCGCCCACTTTCAGCACGGCAAACCAGCACGACGCCAGCCATGGGGAATTGAAGCCTCGCAGCAAGACGCGATTCCCCGGCACCACGCCCAGGTCGTTCACAAGTACGTGTGCGATCCGGTTGCTGTGCTCCAGCAACTGGGCGTAGGTCCAGCTCCCGCCCGGAAAATGAAACACGGGACGATCGCCGTAGCCGTCCTCCACCATGTCGTCCAGCAGGGCGGTCGCGCAGTTCATGCGCGGCGAGTACGCCAACTCGGGGATGCGGTCGTAGCGCATCTCCGGCCAGAGCTCCCTGCGCGGGAGCGCGTGGCGCGCGAAGGTGTCCAGGTGACCGCTCGGTTCAGCCACCCAGGATGTCTCCCGCGATCACCAGCCGCTGGATCTCGCTGGTACCCTCATAGATGCGCAGCGCTCGGATCTCGCGATACAATTGCTCCACAGGCGCCCCGGCAATGACGCCGCGGCCGCCCAGAATCTGCACCGCGTCGTCGATGACGCGTTGCGCGCTCTCGGTCGCATAGAGCTTGGCCATCGCGGCTTCTCGCGTCACGCGCTCGGCCACGGTGTCGCGAATCCACGCCGCGCGATACACCAGCAGGGCACTCGCGTCCACCGCGACAGCCATCTCGGCGATCTTGCCTTGCGTGAGCTGGTGGTCCGCGAGCGTCTTGCCGAACGTCTTCCGCGTCTTGGCGAATGTGACCGCTTCACGCAGCGCGCGCCGGGCGAATCCCAACGCCGCAGCGGCGACCGTGGAGCGAAAGACGTCCAGCGTGCCAAGCGCGACGCGCATACCCTTTCCCTTCTCGCCGACCATTTGACCGTTGGGAACCTTCACGTCGTTGAGCACGACAGTTCCCAAGGGATGCGGCGCCAGCGTCTGGATGCGCTCCGTGACGGCGAAGCCCTGCACGGTCGCATCCACGACGAAAGCGCCGAACGCTTTTTCGCCGACATCGGGCAGCCGCGCGAAGACTACATAGTGATCGGCGATACCAGCGTTGGAGATGAACGTCTTCTCGCCATTGATCACCCATCCCTCGCCGTCACGATGGGCCTTGGTGCGCATCGCTGCCACGTCGGACCCCGCCTCGGCCTCCGATAGCGCGAACGCGGCGATGGCCTTGCCGTCCCGCACATTGGGGAGGTAGCGGTCCTTCAAGTCGTCGGACCCGTAAAGCGCGATGGGACCGGCGCCCAGGCCCTGCATGGCGAAGGCGAAGTCGGCCAGACCCGTCACCTGCCCCAGCGTTTCGCGGCAGAGACACAGCGCGCGCACATCCAGTTTGGCGAAGGCGCCGCCATGCGACGCCGGCACGCAGTACCGCAGCCAGTCGCCTTCCCCTAAACGTCGGACGATGTCGCGGCACGTGGCATCCGCGTCCTGCTCGGCCTCCGCGTGTGGCGCAAGCTCCCGCGCGGCCCAGTCGTGCAGATCGTGGGCGAGCTTGCGGTGCGCCTCGTCGAAAAAAGGCCAGACCAGATGGCCGTGGGCACGCAATGCCGGACTCAATTGCCTTCGAACCTGGGCGTGGTCTTCTCGACGAATGCGCGATACGCGCGCGCGAAGTCTTCCGTCTGCATGCACAACGCCTGCGTCTGCGCCTCGGCGTCGATGGCCTCGTCGATGCTCATGCTCCACTCCTGGTGCAGCGCGAGCTTGGTCATGCCGTGGGCGAACGTCGGCCCGATGGCGAGCGTATGCGCCAGCGCGGTCGCTTCTTTCAGTACGGACTCGGGCGCGACGAGTCTGTTATAGAAGCCCCCCCGCGCGGCCACCACGCCATTAATGAAGCGGCCGGGGTATATCAGCTCGCTGGCGCGGCCGTGCCCGATGATGCGCGGGAGCATCGCGCAGGCACCCATGTCAGCACCCGCAAGCCCAACGCGCACGAACAGGAACCCCACTTTGCTGCGCGCCGTGCCGTAACGCAGGTCGCTGGCCATGGCCAGGATGGCGCCGGCACCGGCGCATACGCCGTCGATGGCGCTGACGATCGGTTGCGGGCACGCGCGCATGGTTTTCACCAGGTCGCCCGTCATGCGGGTGAAGGCCAGGATCTCGTCCGTCTTTCCGCCTTCCTTGAACTTCACCAGTGGGCCGATGATTTCGTGGACGTCGCCGCCCGAGGAAAAGTTGTCGCCGGCACCGGTGAGCACGACGGCCCGCACCTCGCGCACGAACCGCAGCCGCCGGAAAACGTCGCGCAACTCGTCATACATCTCGAACGTGAGCGGGTTCTTCCGTTCCGGCCGGTCGAGCGTGATGGTGGCCACGCGCTCCGCCAGCGACCACTTGAAGGTTTTCGGCTTGATGTCGCGCGCCGCGATTTCGATCACGTGGTCTCTCCTCCGGCGACGACGATCGCCTGTCCCGTGACGCCGGATGCGTCCGGACCGCATAGCCATGCCACCAGGCTCGCCACTTCCTGAGGCGTCGTCATGGTACCACGCGGAATGCGACGCGTGATCATGGCACGCGCGTCGTCGCGGGCGATGTGCTTCGCGTCCATCAGCTCCTGCACGCCGCGCTCGGTCATCTCGGTGTCTGTGAAGCCGGGGCAGACCGCGTTGACCGTAATCCCGAACTTTGCCGTTTCCAGCGCCAGCGCTTTGGTCAGGCCAATCACGCCGTGCTTGGCCGCAGCGTAGGCAGACATGCGAGGTGCGCCGCTCACTCCGGCCGTGCTGGCGATGTTCACGATGCGTCCTCGCTGCGCCTCGATCATGGCTGGCAACACCTGCTGCGTGCAGAGATACACCGAAGTGAGGTTGGCCGCGAGCATGGCGTCCCACGTTGCCTTGTCGGTGTTCACGAACTTCTCGCTGCGTGCCTGGCCCGCGTTGTTCACCAGCACCGACGGCATCCCATGCGCGCTCGCCTGCTCGAACGCCTTCCGCACCGACTTCTCGTCCGTGACGTCGCAGACCACGCCGTGCGCGTTCTGCAGGGTTGCGACGTGCCTGTCCAGCGCAGCGCGATCGCGGCCCATGATGGTGACGCGCGTGCCCATCTGCGACAGCGTCTGCGCGATGGCGGCACCAATGCCCTTTGCGCCGCCGGTGACGACCGCGTGCTGGTCGGCCAACCGCGCGTGCCTGGGCGCGCTCATATACCCCCGCCCCCAACAAGTTCCTGCTGTCGTTTGAGCATGCGTTCCAGTTGTTCCCGTCCGGAGAGATATTGCGGCGGCCACCACTGCTCGCGGTATCCTAACTGGGCCGCGGCGTGAAGCGTCCAATTGGGGTCCACCAGATGGGGACGCGCCAGCGCGCACAGGTCCGCGCGGCCTGCGGCGATGATGCCGTTCACTTGATCGGCCTCCGTGATGTTGCCCACCGCGATGGTGGGCACACGGCCTTCGTTGCGGATGCGATCGCTCAGCGGCGTCTGGAACATGCGGCCATAGACGGGTTTGGCACGCGGCGTGGTCTGTCCGGCAGAGACATGAATGATATCAGCGCCCGCCTGATGCAGCGCGCGCGCGATCTGTATGGCCTCCTCGCCAGTGATACCGTCCTCCGTCCAATCGGTGGCGGAGACACGAACGGACATGGGCCGCTCGCTGGGCCACGCCGCGCGCATCTCGGTCAGCACCTCTAACGGAAATCGCAGCCGATTCTCGAGCGAGCCGCCGTACTGATCCGTGCGCCGGTTGCTCACCGGAGTCAGGAAGGCGGACAGCAGGTACCCGTGCGCGCAATGCAGCTCCAGCATGTCGAAGCCGGCTTCAACCCCCATGACCGTGGAGCGAACGAATTGCTCACGCACCGCTTCCATATCCTTCGCGGTCATCTCACGCGGAACCTGCATGCCGTCTCGGTACGCGACGGCCGATGGCGCCAGCACCTCCCAATTGCCGGAGGCGAGCGGCTCCTCGTTCCCTTCCCACATGCGCTTCGTGGAGCCCTTGGATCCGGAATGTCCCAGCTGCAGGCAGATCTTCGCCGGTGACCATCGGTGCACCGCGTCGGTGATGCCGCGCCAGGCGGCGGTGTGCTGCGACGTGTACATCCCAGTGCAGCCCAGGCTGATGCGCGCCTCCGGCGCCACGCACGTCATCTCGGTGATGAGCAGCCCGGCGCCTCCAAGTGCCCGTGCGGTGAGATGCGCCAGATGAAAGTCGTTGGGCGTGCCATCGCTGGCGCAGTACATGTCCATGGGCGCTACGACCACCCTGTTTGGAAGTACGAGATCGCGAAGCTTGAACGGCGTGAACATTGGAGGCGTGCTATGGGCTTTGGGCTCTGGGCTGTGCACAGCCCACGACCCAGAGCCCATGGCCCTCGATGCAAACCACCGCTCCACTCCCTCCAGATACTTCGAATCTCGCATTCGCAGATTCTCGTGTCCCACACGCTGGCTGCGCGTGAGCAGGCTGTACGCGAACTGCTGCGGTTCCAGATGGATGTAGCGGCGCACGTTCTCGAACCACTCCATGGAGTTGCGCGCGGCGTTCTGTAGCCGCAGCGCCTCGGTGCGGCGCGCGGCCTCGTACCGCTCGAGGGCCTGCGAAATCGCGTGCGTGTCCGTCACCGTGCTGAGCTCGCGCGCTAGCACGATAGCGTCTTCCATGGCCAGTTTGGTTCCCGAGCCGATTGAGAAATGGGCGGTGTGCGCGGCGTCGCCGATCAGGACAACGTTGCCGTGGTGCCAGCGTCCGTTGCTTACGCGTGGGAACCGGATCCAGGGATGCTGACGCAGGTGCGGCGGCGAGTTCTCCAGGAGGCGATGTTCGTGCAGCCACGGCGAGAACATCCGCTCGCACTCCGCGACGCTGGCCGACAGGTCCATCCGGTCGAAACCGGCGCCCAGCCATGACCGCTCGTCGCACTCGACGATGAACGCGGAGTGCCGCGCGTCGAAGCGATACGCGTGCGCCTGATACACCCCCGCCGGCGTTTCCACGAAGATGAACGTGAACGCGTCGAACAGTCGGGTGGTTCCCAGCCAGATGTAGCGCGCGGTGCGCACGTCCACGTCGGGCTGGAACGCGTCGGCGTGCGCCCGCCGGATCATGCTGTTCACGCCGTCGGCGCCGACCACGACGTCCGCCGCGGCGATGAGCGACGCCGCGGGAACGCTGGTCTCGTCGCGAACGTCCACGCCGAAGCGGACGTCCACGCCCAGTTCCACAGCGCGGCGTTGAAGAATGTCCAGCAAGGTGCGGCGCGCGATGCCGCTGAAACCATGCCCGCTGGATGTGATGGTCTGGCCTTTCACATGGACATCGATGTCGTCCCAGCGCGCGAAACTCTGTGTGATCGCGTGGTACGTTTCCGCATCGGCGGCGTGCAGGTTGGCCAGCGTCTGCTCGGAAAACACGACGCCCCACCCATAGGCATCGGCCGAGCCGTTGCGCTCGAGGACCGTCACCTGATGCGAGTCATCATGCTGTTTGAGGAGCAGGGCGAAGTACAGCCCAGCCGGTCCGCCGCCGATCGTGACGACCTTCACGCTGACGATTCTAGCGAGGCGTGATGCGGCGTGCACGGGCCACACCGCCCGGGCCGCGTGCTGGCGTGGGTCCGCCGGGCAGGATAAGCTCACTCCGCTTCGTGGTCGGACCGTTCAATCTGGAGAAACACATGCGACATGTTCGTGTTGGTGCCCTGGCGCTCGTCGTATTTCTTGTCGCGCGTTCGCTGAGCGCACAGTCCCCCGCTCTCGATGCTGCCGCGCGCGCCATGGGTGGCAAGGCGCGTATCCTCGACGTCCGGACCATCGTTCTGGAAGGCGCCGGCGAGCAGCTCAACTTTGGCCAGAACCACACGCCATCCGCCGAGTCCCGGTTCGAGGTCACGTCGTTCAAGCGCTCGCTGGATGTGCCCAATCGCCGCTGGTTTTACGACCAGACGCGCGTACCGCGCTTCACCACCGCGAACACCGCGCCGCAACGGCAGCGCTTCGGCATGGACAGCTACACGACCGGGGTTGCGTACAACATCAACGCCAGTGGCGTGATGGCGCGAATGCCGGCGCAGGTGGCCACGGACCGCGCCAATGAATTCTTCCATCATCCCATCACGTTCACCATCGCCGCCTATGCGCCAGGCACGGAGCTCTCCGAGGAGGCCGCCGAGGGAGGGCAGCGCCGCGTGCGAATCAACGTGGGCGGCAACAAGTTCGCCATGTACGTGGATAGCCGGACCAGTCTGCCCACGCGCATCGAGAAGATTGGCTATCTGCCGATGCTCGGCGACGTCGCGCTCTGGACGGATGTCTCCGACTGGCAGGACGTCGGCGGACTGAAGGTTCCCATGCGGATGACGCAGCGCTACGAGAACCTCTTCACGCTATCGGACTTTCGCATCTCGAGTGTGCGCATCAACGAGGACGTTGGCAATCTCGCGGCGACCGACAGCGTGCGCACCGTGGTGCAGTCAGCGCCAGCGCCACCCGTCGTAGCGGTCGACACGATCGCGCCCGGGGTGTGGCTGATCGCGGGCCAGTCACATCACACCGTCGCCATCGAGCAATCGCGCGGCGTCGTCCTCGTGGAAGCGCCGCAGAGCGACGCGCGCTCACTCGCCGCCATCGCACAGGCCCGCGCGCTGCGCCCGGCCAAGCCCATCACTCTGCTCATCAACACGCACCACCACTTCGATCACTCCGGCGGGTTGCGGGCGGCCATCTCGCAGGGCCTCACCGTCATGACGCACGCAGGGAATCGCGACTTCTACGAGAAGGTTGTGTTTCCGCGCCGGCATTTCGTCCAGCAGGACGCGCAGGCGCAGAACCCGAAGGCGCTGCGCCTCATCACCGTCAACGACAAGCACGTCATCGCGGACAGCGTGCGCGCGATCGAGGTGTACCCCGTCGCCGGCAACGCGCATTCGGGGAGCATGCTCATCGTATACCTGCCGGCGGAGCGCCTGCTCATTCAAGCCGACCTCTACAACCCTCCGGCGGCGAACGCGCCCCCGCCCGCGTCGTTTCCCTTTGCCGCCAACCTGGTTGAAAACATTCAGCGACTTGGATTGCAGGTGGAGCGCGTGATCGGCATTCACGGACGTCCTGTTGCGTTCAGCGAGATCCAGGCGGCCGCTACGCGCGCCCCCTGAACCAGGTTATTTCTTCTGACGTGATGCAACCCAAACGGAGGACGACATGGCGGTAAAACTCGAGAAATCAATCAAGCGCGAGCTGGAGCTGGAGGGTCGCGCCTACACCATTACCATCGCGCCGGAAGGCGTTAAAGTCGTCGAGAAGGGCAAGCGCAAGGGACGCGAGATCAGCTGGCGCTCGATCGTCAGCGGAGACGCGCAGTTGGCCGAAGATCTCAAGATTTCGATCGACGCGATGGGGGGCTAGCAGGGGTAGCCTCCGCGCTTCGCGGCGTGCGTCTCCGCGTCGGCTCCACCGGCGCGGACACCTCACGCTCGCGCAATGCGAGCGGCAGTTGCGTCTCTTCCGCGGGAGCGGCCGCCAACTGCTTCATCTTGTGCAGATAGCGCATCATCCTCAGAGGCGCACGCAGATTGCCATCGCGTGCGCGCCGGAAGAACTCCAGCTCGTCCAGCACCGCGCGCGGCACGTGCGACGACGATCTCATCCGCAGCAGCTTGTCCAGCTCGGCCCGGTCGCGCGCGACGCAGGCCACCGAGAGTCGCTCGAGATAGGCCAGGAAGCGCTCGCTGGGGCGCTCCCAGTCCATGGGTTCGGACGGCGTGGGGATAAGGCGTCTCATGCGGCGGCGTCTCCAGTGATTCCGGGCAATCGATTCGGTCGCCGCATGCCGGCGGCCCACAGGTCACCCACACGTTTCACGCGCTTGGGCAGCGACTCCACCGTGAAGTCGCGGGGGTCGAGATCGTCGGTCAGCTCGCTCCACTTCAACGGCGTCGAGGCGGACGCATGTGGCTCGGCGCGCGCGGAGTACACGCTCGCCACGGTCTTGCCGCGAATGTTCTGCAGGTAGTCCACGTACACGGCCGCCGGGGGACGCGACTTCACCCACCGGTGCACCGTGGTCTCCTTGGGATGCAGCTCGTTGACGCGGCGCGCCACTAGCTCCGCGAGCGCCACGGATACGTCATAGCCGGCTCCGGCAGGTAGCGGCAGCACGACGTGAATGCCACTGGCGCCCGACGTCTTGGGCACCGCGTGCAGCCCCAGCTCGTCCAGGACGTCCTTGACCCAGCGCGCCACCTGCACCACACGCTTGAACGTGGCTTTTGGGCCGGGATCGAGATCCACGATGGAGTAGTCGGCGTTCGCGATGGATTGCACGCGCGAATGCCAGGGATCAGTGGACACCGCGCCCAGCTGTACGATGTACAGCAACGTCGCAAGGTCGCCGCCGATCAGGCGGCGCTGCGTCGTGATGCCGTCGTCAGTGACTTCTTCGACGCGAATGCCAGGCGGCACCTTGTCGGGCGCCTTCTGTTGATAGAAGGCCATTTCCTTGATGCCGTTCGGATAGCGCTTCAACACCAGCGGCCTGTCGGCGAGCGCGGGCAGCAGATATGGCGCGATCTCGGCGTAATACTCCAACAGGCGGCCCTTCGTGATCTTGGGCGTCGGGAAAAAGACCTTGCCCAGGTTGGTGACATCGAGCTTGGTCTTCGAATCCAGCTGCAGGGTCCCCGCTTTTGCGTTGGGAGCGGCACGCAGCTGGGCGATCACCTGCGATCCGGCAGGACTGCGCGACGCGCTAGAACTGCGTTGGACGTTCGACCTTCGAAGTTCGATGTTGGAGGTTTCTGGCGGCGCGTTCTTTACGGTGCGTTTGGCGCTTGGAGTGCGGTGTTTGGCGTCGGGCGTCTTGCCGTGGCGCGCCTTGGCGTTGGGCGTTGTTCGCTTTGGTTTCTTCGTCGTGGCGGCTGCGGTGCGCTCGGTGCGACGCGCGCTGCTGGCAGCCAGCGGCATTTGCTCGCGTACCACGGACTTGGGATTCTTGTCGTCGCGCAAACCCAGGAACACGGGCTGGCGTAGATGTCCGCCCGCGGTCCATTCGTTGAACCGGACCTCGGCGACGTACTTGGGCGCCACCCAGTGTGCGCGCTCGTTGGTTTGCGGCGCTACACTGAACGGCGATTGCGTGAGCTCGATGCGGGTGAGCTTCGCGTAGATCTCGTCGAGCAGTGCGTTGGAAAAGCCGGTGCCCGTATGGCCCGCGTACACCAGCTGCCCGTCGTCGTCGTAATAGCCCAGCAGCAGCGCGCCGAAGTTCTTGCGCGAATGGCGCGGCTCGGTCCACCCGCCCACTACGAGCTCCTGCTGATTTTCCAGTTTGAGCTTCTGCCAGTGCCGTACACGCCGGCCCGGCTGGTAGGTGCC
>JANNJV010000071.1:0-12650 GCA_031395945.1 Gemmatimonadota bacterium
GTATCCCTTCGGCGCCGTGTGTGTCTGGGTGATTCTCTCCGCGCTGGTCGCGGGCCAACGGCGGATGCTGCGACCGTTTGCGATCGCGCTGGGAATCGCTGCCGGCCTCACGCTACTGGCATACGCGCCCGTCGTGTCGCATCAGGGTCTCGGCGTGATCATCCGCAACCAGTTTGTCGTCTCGTCGGGCTGGTACGAGTTTCTCCGCGAGTTGCCGTCCAGCTTCGGGGATGCGCTGTCGTCATGGAGCCTGGGCATCCCACCCCTGGTCGGACTGATTCTTCTCTGGTGCGCGGCGGTGGCGCTGCGTCATCACGCCACACTGTCGTCATTCAGTGTCGGGGTGCCACTCGCGGTGTTCGTCTGGTCCGCATGGCTTCTGGTGCGGAGTCATCGCGCACCGTTTCCTCGCGTGTGGCTTTGGCTACTTCCCGTCGTGGCATGCCTTGCGGCCGCGGGCGCCCTGGTGTTGCTCGAGCGATGGACCCGCACGCGGCAGCTCGTGCGGGACCGAGGGCCCGTACTTGCGACGGCGCTGGCTCTCGCGCTTGCAGTGTCTGTCACCACTTCGCACGCGGTATTGCTGACCACGGATACGGGCACGTTTCGG
This sequence comes from Gemmatimonadota bacterium, assembly GCA_031395945.1. Taxonomy (GTDB): domain Bacteria; phylum Gemmatimonadota; class Gemmatimonadetes; order Gemmatimonadales; family Gemmatimonadaceae; genus DASPMP01. The sequence goes on from JANNJV010000071.1 coordinate 611, forward strand.
GATGCCGCCGCCGCGGCGAACGCGCTGAGTCGTGTGCTACGCCCCGGTGATCGCATTCTGGCGTCGATACCTACGAACGGCCCATTGATGTACTATCTGGATCGTCACGGTGTAGATCCCGCCTATCTGACCCGCGACGAAGCCAGCGCTCGGCGTTTCATCGTCGTGGTGGACGCCGCGGAAGGCCAGACCCTTCGAGACGTCCTGGCACGCAGCGTGGCCCGCGACGGCAGCCAGTTCGCGGAGCCAACCGTCCTCGCACGGTTCCCCGCGTCAACCCTCGTGCTGTTCGAGCGTCGCGATGTTCAGACGAAGTAGCGCTAGCGGCTTCGCGCTGCTGGGACTGTCGTCGCTGGTGCTCTTCCTGCCATTCGCCGCGGTTAGCAGCGCTGAACGGTCGCACCAGACACTGGTGGTGGTCGCATTCGTGCTCGGGCTGGTTCTGACGGCCCTGGTGTGGTTCGTCCTGCGTCAACACGGCCTGGTGCGACCCTCGTATCTGGGTGCGGCCGCACTGGTGGGCTCGTTCTCCACTGCGTGGACGTTTGGCACCGTGGCGGACTTCGCGACGACTGCGCACAGCGAGCTCGCCGCGCGTTTGTTCGTCGTGGCACCGGTGAATGGCGTTGGTGTCTGGCTGTTCGTGACGGGGCTGCGGCGAACCTTTCCGCGCCCTGTGCGCGGAATTGCCGCGGCCGCGGTCGCGCTCGTGATGCTGGGGTTGCTCCTGGGTCCGTCGCTGTTACTCCAGCCTGGATTGTCGTCGCACAACATTCCCGACGTCCAGGTGCAGCTACGCGCTGGATATCGGTACTGGACCACGGGTGCACTCATTCTCGTGGCGCCGTTCCTCGCTCTCGTGACCATTCCGGGTGAGTGGTTCGAGCGACGGTGGATGCAAGCGAGCGCCCTGCTCATGGCGATTCCCGCCCGAACGTTCGCGCTCGCGCTTGTGCTGGCCACCCTCGCACTCACCGCATTTCTCGCCGACTACAGCTTCGATCGCCGAGCGACAACCGCCGACGAGATCGCGCAATTGTGGCATGCCCGCATGCTCCTGGAGGGGCGGTTGGCCATGCCACCGGACTCGAATCCAGAGTTCTTTGCGATCGACAACATCATCGATCGTCCCGTGTGGATGTCGCAGTTCCCCATCGGAGGGCCGGCGGTGCTCGCGCTCGGCCTCCTCACGGGCGCTGTGTGGCTGCTCAATCCGATTCTGACCGCGCTCACAGCGCTCAATGTCTACCGCTTCGCCCAGCGTTCGTACGGCGAGCCGCTGGCTCGCGTGGCAGCAATGGTCGTGAGCACGAGTCCCATGATCCTGATCATGGGCGCCACGCACATGAATCATATGCCCACTGCGTGGCTGGTGACGCTCGCCCTCGCGTCGCTGCCGACATGGACCGTCACTGATTCCCCCGCGACGGTCCGCCGCGCGGCGGCCATCATCGGCGTTGCGGTCGGCGCCGCGATGACGATCCGGCCGCTCGACGGTGTGGTTGCCGCTGTCGTGCTCGGGCTGGCGATGCTCGCCACGGCAGCGCGCGACCGTGCCCGCGCCAGGTCGCTGATCATCGCGATCGTCGCCGGAGCTGTTCCCGTTGCAGTGCTTTTATTCGTCAACTGGCGCACCACCGGACATCCCTTTCGCTTCGGATACGAGCTGCTATGGGGAGCAAACCATTCCCTGGGGCTTCACGACGACCCGACCGGAAATCCGCACACGGTGTGGCGCGCATTGTTGCTGGGTGTGAAGTACGCCTCGCAGCTGAACTGGATCGCCACGGGGTGGCCCATTCCGGCGCTGCTGCTCGTCGCCGTCGGACTGGTTTGCTCGCGCCGCGCCAACCGATGGGACGTGCTCATGCTCTCGCTGTTCGGGACGCAGCTGTTCACCTACGCTTTCTATTGGCACGACGGCCAGTTCGTCGGGCCGCGTTTTCTGTTCACCGCTGTCCCCGCCATTCTGATACTCGTGGCGCGCGCGCCTTTCCTGGTTGCCCAACGTGTGCGCGGCGTCGCGTGGCGCATCGCCGTGGTCGCGATACCTGTGTGCCTGGGCGTCACTTGGTTGCGGTCCATGCGACCCTACGGCATGCAGGGGCTGGCGCAGGAGTTCAGAGAGTCGCGCACCAGGCTCAAGGTGGACCCGCCCCGCGAAGTGCAGCGCGGCGCGCTTCGCAATGTGCTCGTGTTCGTTCAGGAGGGAGCAAGTGCGCGGCTCCAGCATCGCCTGTGGGGGCTGGGACTGTCGCGTCCCGATGCGGCGCGGCTGTTGGCGATCGCCGATGGTTGCACCCTGGTGGAAGCCACGCGCGCGGAAGAAAGTCGCGCGGCGGCCGATACCGCGGGCCGGCTTGTAAGGATGGAAGCGATGATCACGCCCTTCCGCGCATCGCCTGACAACGCCCGACTGCCCGACGTGAACTTTCGCGTGACCGACACCACGTCCATCACGGAGGGTTGCGCCAGTGAAATTGCCCGCGACTTTCGGGTGAAGAACACCGTGGCCTATGGCCCGATGCTCCTGCTCAACCGTTTCGATGGTTCCGGGCGAATCGCCGGGGACGCGATCTATGTCATGGACCTGGGCGATCGAAACGAGTTGCTGCGGGCGCGATTCCCCAACCGGCGCTGGCTTCGCTACGAAGTCCCGCGCCGCCGCCAGGACACCCTGCCTGTCCTGACGCCCTACGACTCGGTGCGCTAGCGGCAGGGCACGTTCGGTGCTCTGGAGGTGGCCCAGAACGACGAAGCCCCGCTCGCGCGAGGCATTGGAGACATCGGGAGCATTGAATTGAAGAGGCGCGGGCCGGAATCGAACCGGCGAATAGGAGTTTTGCAGACTCCTGCCTTACCACTTGGCTACCGCGCCGAAGAGTTCGCAAGTTATTCCAGCATCAGGTCTTTCTCAAGAAGATGACCGCCAACGCATCTGATTCTCCGCGCGACGACAGCACGCACGGTGGCCGGCGAGAATCCGCCGGCCCGGTAGATACGCGCGGTCGCGCCAGGCTGTTCTGGGATGTCGTGTTCGGCGCGATCCGCGGCATCGGCGTAATCGCGAAAAACTTCTATGCGGCAGTCGGCATCTTCCTCGCTGCCGGCGCATTGATCGCGCTGGCGGGCACGTATGCGTTCGCCAAGTTCGCGTCACACGTCCGCAGCGGCAGTACCCAGGCATTCGATGACGCGGTCCTCCAATGGATCGCCGACCATCGTTCGCCGAAGTTCGAACCCGTCATGCTCGAGATCACGTTCCTGGGCACCGGTACGGTCGTGATGATGATCGTCGGTGTCAGTGCACTGTTTCTGTGGCTGTCGCAGCACCGGTATTCAGCCATGCTTCTGCTCGTCGCAACCGCCGGAGGAATACTCATCAACAACCTCCTCAAGGCGGGCTTCGGCCGCCCCAGGCCGCAGATATTCGACTGGGGAACGCACGTTGTCAGCTGGTCCTTTCCTTCCGGCCATGCGATGAGCGCGGCAGTTGTGTACGGAACCGTTGCGTACCTGGCGGCACGATTGCAGCGCCGCCATTGGCACCGCGCTGTGACCCTCCTGATCGCGGCAACGCTGATCCTTCTAATCGGGGCCAGCCGGCTGTATTTGGGCGTCCATTACCCGTCCGACGTCATCGCCGGAATCATCATCGGGCTCGCGTGGGCCGCGTTCTGCATGTCCACCCTGGAGGCGATCCAGCTGCACAGAAAGCGACGCGCCACTCGTGAACGGCGGACGGACCCGACGGGCGAGCCGGACACGAGCGAACGCAAGATCTGATAAGATTCAGCAGTGCTTGGGGACGCTTGCGCGGCGGCTCTGGGCGCTGCCACTATCGTCAACCTCTCCAGGAGATCCAGCGATGCACTACCGACGCACCGCGTTCTTCGTACTGGCGGTCAGCTCATTGGCGGGCGGCTGCAAGTACCTCCGTCCGATTTCCCCTGGTGAAACGGCACCCACACCCGAGCCGGAGCCCAGCGCTCCCGCGATGGCGGTCCAAGCCGCAGAACCGGCTCGGCCCGTGGGCTCGCTGAGAGACGCGAATATCGCCGCGATGCTTCTTGCATCCAACAACACCGATATCAGCTACGCGCGCCTTGTTCCCGGCAGGGCACAGCGCGACGATGTGAAGCGATTCGCCGAGCGAATGCTCACCGACCACATCGGGGTGAACGCGCTGGTGGTGCAGTTGCTCACCAAGCTCGACATCGGCGCCGAGGACAACCTCGCCAGCCTGGACATGCGCGACGAATCCGCGACGCGACGCGATATCATGCGCGAGATGTCGGGGTTCACCTTCGACTCGACATACATCGACAACGAACTGCGCTATCACCGGCGATTCCTCGAGTCCGTCGACAACGTCATGATGCGGGCCGTCAAGAACGAAGAACTTCGGAATCTCCTTAACGTCGTGCGGCCAGCCATCGCTGCCCATCTCGCCCACGCCGAGCAGGTCTGGGCAGACGTGATGGCAAAGCGTTAGTGCTTCGTCGCCTGGCAATGTGACTTAGAGCATTTCCTACATGCCGTGGACGACATTCTTGCCATTTATGGGCATTTTTGCCAAATTTGACCAGTCATTCGTGCAGTATTTGCACTTTTTGTAGCGCACCCAACCGAGGCCGTTTCGAGCCATGCCCCAAAAAGCCGCACCGCAGAGAAGAGCAGTCACCCGGGAGATCAGCAGCCGCACTCCCAAAACGATTCCCGTCATCATGCACAACGGACAACCCGCGCGCGTTTCGGAGTACTTCGGAATCAACACCTTCGGCGTGCGGCAGATGCGGGACAAGCTGCCGCGCGACATCTACGAAAAGTTGGTCGCGGCGGTGCGGCAGGGAAAAAAGCTGGACCTCGACGTCGCCTCGCGCGTGTCTCAGGTCATCAAGGAGTGGGCGCTCGGCAAAGGCGCCACTCACTTCACGCACTGGTTCCAGCCGCAAACGGGGCTCACCGCCGAAAAACACGACGCGTTCCTGTCCTTCGACGACGGGTCGCCGATGGAATCCTTCAGCGCGTCCCAGCTCGTCCAGGGTGAGCCTGACGCGTCGAGCTTTCCGTCAGGCGGACTGCGCGCCACTTGGGAAGCGCGCGGCTACACTGCCTGGAATCCCGCGAGCCCGGTATTCATCGCGGAATGGGCGGGGGTCAAGACGTTGTGCATCCCCACCGTCTTCGTCGGTTACAACGGCGAAGCGCTGGACGAGATTACGCCGCTGTTGCGTAGCTCCGATGCGTTGAGTGCCAAGGCGATCGAATTGCTGGAGCTCATCGGCGACGCGCACGTCTATCGCGTCTTTACGACGCTGGGACCGGAGCAGGAATACTTTCTGATCGATCGCGCTCATTTCGCCATGCGGCCGGACCTTGTCATGTCGGGACGCACGTTGCTTGGAGCGCCCCCACCGCGTGGACAGCAGCTCGAGGATCACTACTTCGGAGGCATCCCCGAGCGTATTCAGGCATGCATCGCGGAAGTCGAGAACGAGCTGTACAAGCTCGGTGTGCCGATCGTCACCCGGCACAACGAAGTGGCACCCAGCCAGTTTGAGATGGCACCGCGCTTCGAAGAGACCGACGTCGCCACTGATCACAACCAGCTGGTCATGGCGACGCTGCGCCGCGTTGCGTTACGCCACGACCTGCAGGCGCTGCTCCATGAAAAGCCCTTCGCCGGCATCAACGGGTCCGGCAAGCACTGCAACTGGTCCATGTCCATCGCGGCTGACGACCATGAGCTGGATGGCGTGAACCTTCTGAAGCCGGGCCAGACGCCACATCAGAACATTCGCTTCCTGGTGTTCCTCGCGGCTGTGCTCAAGGGCGTCCACAAGCATGCGGGTATGTTGCGCGCCGGCATCGGAACCTCGGGGAACGAACACCGACTTGGCGCCAACGAAGCGCCGCCCGCGATCATCTCGGTGTTCATGGGAGACATGTTGACCGGAATGATCGAAGCCATCATCCACGAAAAAGGCGGCGTCGGCGCCGAAGAGGAGATGATGAAGCTGGGTGTGGCACGTATTCCGGAGATCAAGCGCGATACCACTGATCGCAATCGCACGTCGCCGTTTGCATTTACCGGCGCGAAGTTCGAGTTCCGTGCCGTAGGATCCTCCCAGTCGATCGCCTTTCCGGTCGCGCTGGTGAACGCCGCTGTTGCGGAAGCCATCGCTGAGATTACCACGGACCTTCGCGCGGAGATGAAGAAGACGCCCAAGGTGGACGACGCGGTGCTCAAGGTCGTGCGCAAGGCGTTCAAGGAGACGAGTGCCGTGCGCTTCGAGGGAAACAACTACTCGCCGGAGTGGGTAAAGGAAGCCGCGAAGCGCGGACTGCTCAATCTGCGTCGTACTCCCGAAGCACTTGCGCAGCTCGTCACCAAGACGTCACGCAAGTGCCTGGTTGGACTCGGGATCCTCACCGATGCGGAGCTGGAATCGCGGTATCACGTCCGGCTGGAGCGCTACATCAAGGACATGCTCATCGAGTTGCATACGCTCCGCGAGATGGTGGATACGTTGGTCCTTCCCGCCGCGTTCTCGTATTCCGCGTCTCTGCTGGAAGCCGTGTCGCTTGCGAGGTCTGCCCGAATTGCGGCGGTTCCCCAGGTGGCGGCAGTCACTGCGATCAACAAGGACATCAAGGAGCTCCAGAAACACCGAGCGACACTCGAGAAGGTCGTCGACAAGGCAGAATCGCTGCACGAAAGCCTGGAAGGCTGCGCCGAGTTTCTCACCAAACAGGGCGCCGATGTCATGGCCGACATCCGCAGGGTCGCCGATGCCCTCGAGGTGAGCGTCGATGATGATTGCTGGCCGCTGCCGAAATACCGGGAGATGCTCTTCCCGGTCTGATAGAAATAGCTAGCTTCGGCTAGCTGGATGCCTAGACTCGGCGGGCGTCGTTCAACGGCGCTCGCCGAGTCGTCTTTGGGGGAGGGAGTTTCACATGCGCTTCCGCGTGGCTCGTACTTTCGTCGCCGTGACGCTCGCCGGACTCTCCAGCGCCGGCTGCGACTCCTCGACGGGCAACAAAGAGCGGAAGCTCACACTATCCGTGACCTCGGCGTCCCTCACCGTCGGCCAAGGCAGCACCACGCCCGTGACGATGACTATCGAGCGCTCGAATTTTGACGGGGCCGTAACATTGACGCTGGAAGGCGCGTTACCGGCCGGGGTGACTGCTACGCTCAACCCGAATCCCCTTCCCGCTGGTACATCATCGGCGACACTGACGATCGCGGTCGCGCCAAGCGTAGACCCCGCCACTGCCACCTTCAGTGTTCGCGCAACGGCTGACGGGGTCACCGATCACACGGTAGCGTTCGACCTCGCGGTGACGGTCACCGGCACGTACACCCTGGGAACGCTGGCGTCCACTTTACGCGTAGCACAGGGTGGCGGTGGGCACGCGACGGTGTTGGTCACGCGCGGGGGAGGAAATGGTGGCAACGTGTCGCTTGCCGTGACCGGGATGCCCGCCGGGATCGGTGCCACTTTTGGGCAGTCAACAACCACCGATCGCGCCGTCTCACTGATAGTATCAGCGTCCGCCGCAGTCGCACCCGGCACATATCCGGTCACGATCACCAGCTCGTCTCCGGGATTGACACCGGACCAGACGACGAACCTTTCCATCGTCGTGATATCGCCGCCCACCACGACGAGCATCTCGGTTCCCTTCTGTGCCTCGGACCTTCCCACCTGGTTTGCGTACCAGAATGAAGGGTATTTCTGGGAACGCGTGTTGCCGACGGGAAATAGGTACAACTTTTCAACGACCGAGAAGGCCACCGTGGCGTTCGCCTACGCGGCCGGAAATGAATCTGAAATCGACATCCTCTACGTCTCGCGTACCGAGCTCGCGGGGCTGACCGATCGCGATTGCGGTGGAGCCAGAACCTACTCCGGCACGGTCTCCGGCCTGACCACGGGGCAATCGGCGCTGGTCGTGATGGGGGCAAGCGCCGTCCTCGCGTCGGCCACCACCGGCGCTTTCACGCTCTCTGACGTTGCAGAACGCCCGCTGGATCTCATCTCGACCCGAGGCATCGTCACCCAAAACGCGTTTCTCGCCCCGGACCGGTTCATCGTGCGGCGTGGGCTGGATCTGGCAAGCGGCACAGCGCTCCCGGCCCTCGACTTCACGGCCGCGGAAGCTTTCGCTCCCGCATCCGTGACTCTGACCATCTCCGGCACCGTCGGCGGCGATCTCCTGGTGTTCCAGAATACCCTTCGGACAGTCACGAGCACCTACGGGACTCTGCAGGTGGCGAACCCGGTCGGGACCTCGGCTACGCTGTACGCCGTTCCAGCGAATCAGCTCGCCGCCACCGATCTGCACGAGTTGCTCGTCGATGCCTCTAATGCCAGCGGATCGATAGGGCACGCGTCCGTTGAGTATTTCCGCGACCCCGCTGACCGAACCGTCGCGTTGGGTCCGACGATGACTACTCCGTCGGTCACGACGATCAGCACAACGCCGTTCGTGCGTCTGCGCGGCTTGCTGGCGTTTCAGCCCGAGTATCCGACGGTTGCCCGTTTTACGTTCGTGCAGGGATCGTTGGGCTCGCGCCGGTTCATCGTCCCGATCGTGTCCTCGGCCTACCTTGGCGCCACGCCCACCACCTGGGACGTGGTCATTCCGGACCTGAGCGGCACCACAGGCTTCAATGGTGCCTGGATGCTCTCCGCCGGGGGCATTTCCTACGCGGCAGAGGTGTTTTCGGGCCGCGGCGACCTGCTCTTCGGCGCGCTGCCCGTGAACGGCGAGGTGTACCAGGTGGCATACCGCCAGCAATCCACGTCCACGCTGGCGCGAGTTCGGGCAGCACCAGCGGCACCAGCGGCACCCGCCGCACCTTCGCGCTGACGCCTCAGTACTTGAGGAGGTAGTTCTCCAACTCCCAATCCGTGACTTGGGAGATGTACTCACGCCATTCCTGACGCTTGGCCTCGACGAAGCGGCGCGTCACATGATCGCCGAGCGCGCCGGTGATCAGGTCGTCCTTTTCCAGCTCGTCCAGTGCTTCGTTGAGATCGTGCGGCAGGTCGTCGATGCGGAGCCTGCGACGCTCCCGGTGACTCATCTCCCAAATGTTCTCGTTTACGGGCTCGCGCCAGTCCGCTTTGGAGGCTACCCCGTCGAGACCCGCCGCCAGCATGACGGAAAGCGCCAGGTACGGGTTGGCTGCTGGATCGGGCGAACGCAATTCGATGCGTGTGCCGGCACCGCGCCGTTCCGGCACGCGAATGAGTGGCGAGCGATTGCGCATCGACCAGGCCACATTCACGGGCGCTTCGTAGCCAGGCACCAGCCGCTTGTAGGAATTCACCAGCGGATTCGTCACCGCGCACATGCCGCGCGCGTGCTGCAGCAGTCCACCGACGTAGTGCAGCGCGACCTGGGACAATTCCCATTGACCCTTCGCATCCCAGAACGCGTTGTCCTTGCCGCGGAACAGCGATTGGTGCGTGTGCATGCCACTTCCGTTCTGCCCGAAGATCGGCTTGGGCATGAAGGACGCGATGAGCCCGAACTGGTGTGCCACATGCTTCACCACGAATCGGAACGTGGCGATGTTGTCCGCGGTCAGTAACGCGTCGGCGTAGCGGAAGTCGATCTCGTGCTGCGCGTGCGCGACTTCGTGGTGCGACGTCTCGACCTCGAAGCCCATTTGTTCGAGCGCATCCACCATCGCGCGCCGCGCATCCTCGCCCAGGTCCGTGGGCGCGAGATCGAAATAGCTTCCGACGTCATGCGTGGCGGTGCTGATGCCGCCACCTGGTGCGGGTCGGAACAGAAAAAACTCCGCCTCCATTCCCGCGTTCATCGTGAATCCCATGCCGCGTGCAAGTTCGATCTGGCGCTTGAGCACGCCGCGTGGGTCGCCGGCGAACGGTGCTCCGGTTGGCAGGTTGATGTCGCAGATCATGCGGGCGATGCGCGCGTCAGGCGATCCAAAGGGGAAGAGCCGAAACGTCGAAAGATCGGGCGCCAACAGCATGTCGGACTCTTCGATGCGCACGAAGCCCTCGATGGACGAGCCGTCGAACATGATGTCCCCGGCGAGAGCCTTGGCGAACTGCGACGCTGGAATCTCCACGTTCTTGTTGACACCGAGAATGTCGGTGAACTGCAATCGCATCGAGCGCACGTTGAGCGTGCGCGCCAGCTCCAGAATGTCCTTCGCCGTGGCGCCGGTGACGTCGGGCGTGATCGAACGGGATGCCATGAAGCGCGGTGGCGGAGTCGGGGTGGGAGCGTCCGGGATCGGCGCTGCGACGCCGCGCCGAATAATGGCCTGACGCATGGCCAGGTCAACCGTTCGCGTCCTGGGCGGAGGCATGGGCTTTGCCCGCTCGTGCCGGTGCATCCCTTTCCGGAGACGGCAAACGTGAAGATTCAGGACGTAATGTCACGCAATCCCAGTAGCGTCACTCCCCAGACAACCTCGCAGGAGGCAGCACGCCTCATGCTGGAGGAGAACATCGGGATCGTTCCCGTCGTCGAAGGGCAACGCCTTGTCGGTGTCGTTACCGACCGTGATCTCGCGCTTCGTGTGGTCGCGAAGGGCCGCGACGGCCAGACGCCGGTGCGTGAGGTGATGAGCTCGGATCGACTCGCGACGTGCGGACCGGATGACGATATCCGGCGTGCGATGGACACGATGGCGTCGGAGCAGGTGCGCCGCATTCCGATCGTCGATGAGCGTGGTTCGCTCGTTGGCATCCTGGCGCAGGCGGATGTCGTGATCAAAGCGAAGGACGATCGCCAGGCAGAAGAGACGGTCGAGCGGATTTCCGCGCCCGGCGGACCGCACTCGAGTTAGCCGGTGGGGTGAGTCATCGGCGCTAGATTTCCGCCGATGACCACCCCATGCCCGTCCTGCGGCGCCGACGCCAACGGGAAATTCTGCGCGAGCTGCGGCGCCCCGCTCGAGGGAGCAGTGTGTAGCGCGTGTCGCGCCGCGCTCACTCCGGGCGCGAAGTTTTGTCACCGCTGCGGGGCGCCCGCGGGTGTCGCATCCATGGCCGCCGGCGAACGCTCCGGCATTGGCAACGCACTGCCGTGGGCCGTCGCGGCAATCGCGCTGCTCGCGCTCGTTGCACTCGCGGCAGGGCAGCGATTTGGCCGTGCGCCGCAGCCAAACGGATCTCAGGGGCCCGGCGGCGGACTTGCTGCGTCCATGGGCGGTCAGGCTCAAGGACAACCGCGCGCGCCGGACATTTCGCAGTTGTCTCCCGCCGAGCGCGCGGAAAGACTCTACGATCGCATCATGGGCGCCGCGGAGCGCGGGCGTGCCGACACGGTGCAGTTCTTCATGCCCATGGCTCTGCAAGCGTACGCAGCGCTCGGCAGCCTCAGCATCGATCAACGGTACGACCTCGGTCGCTTGGCCGAAGTCGCGGGCGACGCCGCGCTGGCCGGCGCGCAAGCCGACACGATTCTGCGGGCGCAGCCGCAACACTTGCTCGGGCTGGTGCTCGCGTCGCGCGCTGCCAGCCTCAGAAAGGACGAGCCAGCCGCCATGCGCTTTCTCGAACGGCTATCCCGCGTCCAACGCGCCGAGCGCGAAAAACAATTGCCGGAGTACCTGGTGCACCAGAACGATATCGACTTGGCGCTCGCCGACTGGCGCTCACGGAGCAGCCGCTGATGCGCACGATTCACGTCGCCCACAGCCCCGATTCCGATGACGCCTTCATGTTCTATGCGCTCGCCGAAGGGAAGGTCGACACCGGAGAACTCCGTTACGTGCATGAGCTGCAGGACATCGAATCGCTGAATCAACGCGCGTTGCGCGGCGAGCTCGAAGTCACTGCCGTTTCCATTCATGCGTATGCGTATCTCTCCGATCGCTACGCCCTGCTGCCACACGGCGCCTCCATGGGAGACCGTTACGGACCTAGACTTGTGGCTCGCTCCGCGATGACCAGGCAGGATGTTCGCGACAAACGCATCGCCATTCCGGGTTTGCTCACCAGTGCGTACCTGGCTCTTCGTCTGTTCGAGCCACGCTTCG
>JANNJV010000080.1:0-4938 GCA_031395945.1 Gemmatimonadota bacterium
TCGCTGTGCTGGCCATCCTTCCCCTGTGGAGCAGCCGGACCACCGGCGACTGGAGACTCTCGCCCGTCGAGAAGTACCGCAGAGACTATCTGCCTTTCGACAAGATTGGCTTCGTCGCGGACACCACCGCGCCGCTGCGACGGGCAACGATGTCGAAGGTGCTGGTGGAGACGTACGATTATTTTCTCGAGGCGCGACGCGAGCAGAGCATCCGCGCGCTACCACGCACCACGGTGCAACGTATCCTGGCGCTGACGTCGGGCTTTTTCGACGGCAAACGGCTGCCACTGCTGTTGTTCGCCCTGGCTGGACTGTTCTTCATGGGCGTGCCGCTGCGCTTCGCGGCTGCCAGTGCCGCGCTCCTGTTCGTCGTGCACCTGCCGTACGCGCATTGGCCAGGATGGACGGTCTACTATCTCGAAACGGCGCCCGTGGTCGCCGTCATCACCGGGCTAGGCCTGTGGCACGTTGCGTCGCGCATCGCGCCGGACCGCAGCCCGGCACCAGCCATGGTGAGCGCGGCGCTGGTGATCGCGGTCATGGGATGGTTCGACGCGCGGCAGTGGCGCGATCAACACCGCGGACCCGGCGCGCTGCATCGCGACATCGCGCGCCTGACAACGCAACTGCCGCAGCCCGCGATTCTGTTCGTGCGATACTCGCCGCGGATCATGCACAACCCGGCAGTCGTCCAGAATTTCGCACGGCCGGAGGCAGCAGGCGTCTGGATCGTGCACGACCTCGGCGAACGAAACGCCGGGCTATTGAAGGCGTCGCCGGGTCGCGTAAGCCACGTGCTGGACGTGGACCGGATGGTCCGGCCCGTCAGTCCGTAGGAGGCTGGTAAGGCACGAACGCGCGCGCCGTGTCGCCGAGATTGGCGGCAGGACGGTACCGGTACCACCGACGACCGCCGAAGCGCTCGCGCAGCAGGACATTCCGATCGCCAAGGTCGCGCGCGAAGACGACGTTGCCGCCTACACGTCCATCCGCGCCCACTTCCTGCCGCGCCAGAAACGGCGGGTATGGAATAGTGCCCGCCGAATCGCGCTGATACTCCGCAATGCACGCCGGCGTAGGCGTCGATCCCGGTACGATGGCAATGGCCTGGTCCGCGGACAGTCCAGACACCAGCTGTGCTGCTCCGGCGGCTCTCGCCCGCTGCTCTACGCGCGCCAGGCGCTCGCTGGCGGTGCGCGCGATGAGCGAGTCTTCGGCGTCCAACGCGGCGCCCAACGCGCACGCGTCCATTCCACTGACCATCCGTTCGGCCCGGAACGCCGAGGCACCCAAGGTGCGCAAGCGCGCCAGCAGCCGGCCGCGCCAGCCCTCGTTGACGAACACCAGCGCGTTTTCCAGACGGGCGCGCTGCACCTGTGACCCGATGTCGGTCTTGAGTTTGGTGCGTTGGTCGCGGTACAGGGCCAGGCGTCCGCGCGCGCTGGACACGCCGCTGGCGTCCAGCCATGAGACAAGGATGCAAAGCGGGACGAGCAGCACTATGGCGCGACGCAGCACATCATTTCGTATGAGCTCCCGAAGCGACATGGCGCGCACGGCGAAATACACGAACGCCGGCACTGCGGTGAAGAGGAAGCGCGGGCCCGAGAAGAAGCCGTCGAACCAGTACGCGGCGTACGCCGCGACGAACGCGGCCACCAGCGCGGCGAGGAGCAGGTCCCAACGCGTTGGGCGGCGGATTGCGGCAAGCCCCGCCACGATGAACAGCATGGCGGGCAACGGCCACTCGAACAGATAGCGGCTCAGTCGCATCAGGTATCCCGAGGCCAGCATCAGCCCGCGCATCGGCGTGTGCATCTCACCGTTGGGGTCGAGATGGAACCCGAGACGATGCTCCGGTCCATTCAGCGCGTCGTAGCCGAACAGCAACGGACTGCCCGTCGTGCGCGCGTTCACCCACAGCAGGATGGCCACCGGCACCGCCCCGGCTGCTACCTGCGTCGCAATGGAACGCCATCGCGGGCGGTGGCCGCGTGCCCGCACGAGTTGAAAAACGCCGATGACCACTGCAACGATCGCGGCATCGAGCGGCCGCACGGTTGCCATGACGCCGATTGAAAGGCCGATGATCACCGACTCGCGGGTCGGCGTGCGATCGACCTCCGAGCGATCCCACCGGGCCAGCGCCGCAAGCGCGATGACGCAACACGCAAGCGCCGGCATGTGATTCATCTGGCTGGCACCCATGATCAGCGCCATCGGACTCGCGGCAAACAGCAGCGCTGTCACGCGCGCCGTCACCTCGTCGGTGGTGGCCGCCAGAAAGCGATAGAGCTGCCAGACGGCGACCGCAAGCAGCAAGGGATTCACGAGCCACGCGTCGCCCAACAGAAATCCCAGCGCGATGAGCGCGGGCCCGCCGATTGGATATTGCGAGTACCAGCGTCCGTCCCGATCGAATACCGGCGCGGTGTTGAAGAACTCGGGGTACTGCTCCGGGACGGCCGCGATCCTGCCGCTCAGCAGGATGCGCGCGTGCCACTGCTGCGCCATCTCGTCACTGGTGAACGGCTTCCCGGAGAAGCAGTACCACGCCAGAACCAGCGCAGCGGTCAGCGCGGTCAGTGAGACCATCAAGGCAAACGCGCGCGCCGACGGACGCAGCAGCCAGGCTCTGGCACGCGTGGTCACGGTGTCGACGCCAGCGCTGGCGAGGATGGCGATGAGCACGGCTACGGACGCCACCACGAAACCGCGCACAAGCCATTCACGCACGGCCAGGTCCCACCACGGCACCGCGCGCCCGTTGGAGAGCGCGTTGGCGAGGGGAAACACTCCCATCGCGGCGCTCACGACCGCCAACACGCGCACTGGAAGTGCCGTCTGCACGTTACGTGTCTAGGGTTGGGGCGCTGCGCCGGCTCGTTGCGACGAATCGCCGCGAGCCCGTCTCGCGGCCAGCGAGTCCCGCCCGGCGTTGGCGGCCCTGATCATCTGGCGCGCAACCGTGAACCGGCCACCGTATCGGATGGCGTTGAGCGCCGCCGTCCGTGCTTCGTCCAGCTGGAGCGATTCGAGGTAACAGCCCGCGAGTCCCACTTCGCCGTATCGAAGCATGGGGCCGAGCTCGAACGCCCATTTGTACAGCGGGATCGCTGGACCACACATTCCGGCCCGGCGGTATTGCTCGGCGAGTGTGAACGGCAGGATGGGATCGTAGGGAAAGAGCCGCAACGCCTCGCGGAAATGCGTCTCCCCTTCAATCATGCGCTTGCGCTCGAACCAGTGATTGCCGAGCAGATACTGCAGCCGATAGTTGTTCGGCGCGTCCTTCACACCCTGTTGTAGCAGCGTTTCGTTATCGATCCAGTCGCGATTGCGGCTGACGCTTCGGGCCAGGCCCAGCGATAGCAAGACGACCACCGCGAGCACAGCGACGTACTGAACCACCCGCCGATCCTCGAACCGTTCGTAGAGCCAGGGCACCGCGGTTCCCAACGCGATCATGGCTCCGGCACTCGGCAACAGGAGCGTCCGTTCGGCGAGGATGATCCCCGCCGGCACGATGAAGTTGCTGGCCGGCAGCAGGGTGATGACCAGCCAGGCGATGCCAAAGGACGTGACAGGGCTGCGGCGCCAGCACGCCATCACGAGCCCCAGAGTCCCAATGAGCAGGAGCGCGCCCGGCAACTGAACGAGACTCGGGCCCTCCGCTATGTCGATATACGGCGGCGCATAGTCCGTGAGGAGGCGCGCCGGCCAGAGCAACAGGCGCAGCCACTCCGTGGACGCGCCCACCATCGTCAGGATCCGATTCCCGGTGGTGAGCTTGAGCGTCTGGAACGGGACTGCCGCTACAAACCCGGTCACGCCCGTCACCACGCTGGTACGCGCCCAGAGGTAGGCAAGGCCGACCACCAGCATCAGTAGCAGCGGAAGACGCATGCGCACCAGACGCTGGCGCATCGGCGCGCGATCGCGGACCACGGTCGCCTCAGCCAGGATCAGGAGCGCGGGAAGTACGATTGCGTGTTCCTTGAAGAAACACGCGCAGGCGTACAGCGCGCCAACGCCAACCCACCGTTTCCATGACAGCGGCCCCTCCAGACGGCCCCGCACGTAAACGCCAACAGCGGTGATCGCCAGAAACGCGACGGCGAGTTCCGCCTGGCCCACGATGTTCGCGATAGCCTCGACGTGCACCGGGTGCACGGCGTAGAACGCGGCGGCAATCCATGCTGCGGCGAGCGGAAGCAACGCGGACGCCAGCCAGAGCAGCGCGACGGAGCCTGCGACGTGGAGCGCGATGTTCACCGCGTGGAACAGCATCGGTTCGCCACCGCCCAGAACCCACTCTAGTCGAAACGCCAGCCTGGTGAGCGGACGATAGCCATCCCCGCCCCACCGAGGATTCCAATACGACCAGCCAAACTCCTTCCACCAGCCATCCAGGGCGTGCGATCGCGTATCCCGCACGATGACGAAGATGTCGTCGTAGGTGAACCCGTTGACGATGCTGTTGGCGGACGCGGCAACCGCGAGCACGGCGACGAGCGTTGCCGCGAGCCACCACGTGCGACGGGTCATGCGCCGATGTTGTATTTCAGAATGTGCCAGAAGGCGGCGATGCCGTCCCTCCAATTGATCTTCTTGCCCTCGGCGTACGTCCGCCCGGCGTAGCTCACCGGCACTTCGAAGATGCGCGCCTCGGCGCGTGCGAGGCGCGCGGTGATCTCGGGCTCGAACCCGAAGCGTTGGCTGCGAAGATTCGGCTGAATCTTGCGCGCGATGTCACCGCGCATGGCCTTGTAACACGTTTCCATGTCGGTGAGGTTGAGATTCGTGAGCATGTTGCTGAACATCGTCAGCAGCTTGTTGCCCACGGAGTGCCAGAAGAACAGCACCCGGTGCGGCCCCCCGAGAAACCGCGAGCCGTAGACCGCGTCGGCCCGCCCCGCCTCGATGGGGCCGAGCAGC
>JANNJV010000340.1:0-6173 GCA_031395945.1 Gemmatimonadota bacterium
GTTTTGGGGGCGGGTCTACGCTGCTCAACCTCGCGGGTGGAATCGTTCGGGTACCGATCATGGCCACGCTGCCTGATTCGTTGCGCCTGTCCCAGTACCGCGGACCAGGGCTGGAGCGCATTCGCCAACTCGTGTTGGCAACGACGCCGGTAGACACGGCATTCGAACGGCTGGCGCTAACGACGACCCTTAACGCGTGGAAAGGAGAGCTGCCGGAGACCGACCCGATACTGCGCGCCTCGCTGGCATTTGGCAGTGGCGACCCCGCTGCGGCAGCCGCTCGCATCATCGCCCAGACGACGCTCGCAGATCCCGCCGCACGGCGGGCACTTCTGGAAGGCGGCACGGCGGCGGTGCGCCGCTCGAATGACCCCCTCATCGTGCTCGCGCGCCAGATCGAGCCGGTGAACCGCAGGCTTGCGATGCGCGCCATGCAGTTGGACGCGGTGGCGTCCGCCAACGCCGAGAAGCTAGGACGCGCGCTATTCGACGTGTACGGCACCTCCCTGCCTCCGGACGCAACGTTCACACTGCGCATCTCCGACGGCGTAGTGAAGGGCTACCCCTACAACGGGACCGTCGCGCCGTACAAAACCACCTTCAACGGGTTGTATGAGCGCGCCGCGTCGTTCGACGGCAAGCCGCCATTTGATCTTCCGCGCCGCTGGGTAGACGGGCGCGCGCGGTTGAATCTCGACACGCCGTACAACTTCGTCTCCACGAACGACATCATCGGCGGCAACTCCGGTAGTCCGGTGATCAACAGAGCTGGAGAAGTGGTGGGGCTGATCTTCGACGGCAACATCGAGTCGCTGCCCAATCGCTTCATTTTCACGGACGACATTGCGCGCTCCGTGTCGGTTCACTCACGGGGCATCACCGAGGCGTTACGAAAGCTCTATGACGCCACGTGGATCGCGGACGAGCTCGAAGGACGGGTGGCCTCCCGCAACTAGAACTCGCCGGTTGCCCGCGTTCGACTGGGGACAATAAAGCCCGCCGAAGCGCCATTTGACTATGGCCTAACCGTGCGCAGTGTCACATTTTAGGGTGCGCTGGGTTCGCTGGCGCGTGCACCCCACCCACCCGGAGCGCAGCCCGTGGACGCTACGACGAAACGTCCTGAAAACCCCTTCCAGGTGACCCCGGTCAACCCGGACCAGCTAGCGGCCGACCTGCAACGCATGGGTACGCGGCAAGCCGCGTCCATCGTGGACGGGTTGAGCGACAAGCTGGCGCTCGATGTTCTGCAGCGGATCAATCCTGCCATTGTTTCCTCGATCCTCGGCCATCTGGACGAGATCCGGAAAGCACAGCTCTTCGCGAGCAGCCCGTCATCGGTCACGCAGCAGTGGACGTTGAACCAGACGTTCCCGACGGACACCATAGGGCGGCTGATGGAACCGCCCACCGCGGTCTTCCGGCCAACGGACAGGGTCGCAGATGTGACGGACCGTGTGCGCGAGCTCGTCAAGAAGATTTTTGTCACGTACTGCTTCGTCACGGACGAAACTGGCAAGCTCGTTGGCATCGTCACGATGCGCGATCTGCTCGTCTCGGAAAATTCCGCGACGTTGAGCGACATCATGCTGAAGAATCCGTTCGCCCTCATCGCGTCCATGGCACTGATGGACGCGATGAAACTCGTGCTCAACCGCCACTACCCGATCTATCCCGTGGTGGATGAGGTGGGGAAACTGATCGGATTGGTGCGTGGCCAGGCGATGTTCGAAGAGCAGGCGTACGAGATCAGCGCGCAGGCCGGCACGATGGTCGGCGTGCAGAAGGAGGAGCGACTCGCCACCGGCTGGCCCACGAGCCTCAAGTTCCGGCATCCGTGGCTGCAGCTCAATTTGCTCACCGCGTTCATAGCGGCGGCGGTCGTTGGCATTTTCCAGAAGACGATCGACGAAGTGGTCATTCTGGCGCTTTTTCTCCCGGTGCTCGCCGGCCAGTCTGGCAATACGGGCTGCCAGGCCTTGGCCGTGACGCTGCGCGGCATGGTGTTGGGCGAGCTCAAGCCGGGATCGGAGCGGCCACTGGTGGCCAAGGAAGCACTTCTGGGTTTGTTGAACGGCACCTTCGTCGGCGTGACGGCTGGTCTGGGAATGTTCGTAGTGGCCACCATGCAGCACAATGAACACCCGGCGCTGCTCGCGGTGATCGTGATGATCGCCATGATCGGGAGCTGCATCATCAGCGGAATCTCGGGAGCGCTTATCCCGCTAACGTTGCGGCGGCTGGGGGCAGATCCGGCGACGGCCTCCAGTATTTTCCTCACGACCGCGACGGACGTGGCCAGCATGGGAATCTTCCTCACCCTCGCGACGATGTGGCTGATGTAGC
This sequence comes from Gemmatimonadota bacterium, assembly GCA_031395945.1. GTDB lineage: Bacteria > Gemmatimonadota > Gemmatimonadetes > Gemmatimonadales > Gemmatimonadaceae > DASPMP01. The sequence continues at coordinate 2,347 of JANNJV010000340.1, forward strand.
TCCAGCGTCGGCTTGACACCGTCGGGACCACTCGTACGTTGGGGCCGACGCGATCTACCGCCAGCGCCGTAGGCTGGCACTCCGCCGCAGGTTCTGTGAGCGCCGAGAGCCTGCCGATCTCACCTCGCGCCGTTCCTTCCGAGGTCCGAGACATGGGCAAGAAGACAGATCCTGTAAGTGCAGCCGTGCGCCGCGAGCGTCGCCGAGGTCCCGCCCTGCGGAGCCTGGCGATATTAGTGATCGCTTACGCAGCGATTGCCGGGCTCTTTCTGGGAACGCGATCGCTGCTGCCCCTTCCCGCGCCGGACGCCGCTGCTGGTGCCCTGTCCGCCGCTGGTTTCCTGCGCGCTCTTGGCGCGATGCTGGGCGCCGTCACGCTGGCGCTGCCCATCACATGGGTGTTTCTCGTCACGCGCCGCAGCAAAGGGTTCTCGCAGTCCATCGTCCACACGCTGGTGATCCTGCCCATCGCCGTCTCGGGCATCATGTCGCTCGTGCAGAACAGCCTTCCACTCGCCTTCGGGCTCGCCGGCATAGCATTCCTTCGCTTTCGCAACACGCTCGCCGACACCAAGGATGCCGCCTACCTGTTCGTGGTGACGGGTATCGGCATTTCGGCGGCGGCCGGGCAGCTCGAGGTCGGTGTCGTCCTCTCGTTTCTGTTCACGACCTGTGTGGTGATCCTGTGGTGGACCGACTTTGGCCGGATGCCCGCCGGCGTTCGAGACAGGTTGGAGCTGCGACGCCTGCGACAGACCCGCGAGTTGCGCGTTCCCGGCACTGGCCGTCCCACGGATCACCTGAACGCGGCACTGCGCGTCCACGCGTCCAACGTCGCCGGCGCCCAGCCCATGGTGGAGGCGGTGCTGGCGGACGCCGCGAAGCAATGGGAGTTGACGGGGGTCACACCCGGCGAGCATGGGTTCTCGACGCTGGATTATGTCGTGCGCCTGCGCCAGAGGACGGAGCGTGGCGAGTTGCTCAATGACTTGCGCACCCGCGGTACGCCGCACGTGGTCGGCGCGGAATACCGATAGCGCGTTGATTCGATGGCACCCACACGCGAGACACGCTGCGACGTCCCCAGCATCGAGCTGCTTCGGGAGATCGTCGAGCATCCTCTGCCGCTGAAGCTCGGAGATCCGCAGCCCGAGCGCTTTTTCGTGCGGGACATCTACCTCGATAGCGCGGACCGTCGCCTGCACAAACGCGGCATCACCTGCCGGTACCGAATCCGCGGCGACGACCGGCGCCGGCTGACGGTGTTCGTCGCGGACGACAATGCGCGCCACTCCATTTCCCGCGCGCGACACGAAGACAATCTCAGCGAGACCGATCCGCTGCGGGCCGTCATCGGGCCAAGCGCGGCCGCGCGTTTTCTGCGCAGCGTGTGCGATCCCGACCTGCTCCAGATCGCGTTCGCGGTCCACAGCGAGCGCGCGGTGCGCGTGTCGGACCGTCGCCTGCTGCGGAGCGCGCAGTTCCAATTCGCGTACGACATCGCGACCGTCGAGCACAACGGAGTCACGCGGGCCTTTCAGGAGCTTCGCGTGCGGAGGCTCCGTGGCGGCCCGCCGACGCTGGCCCGGATTTCCACGGAATTGTCGGCGCTTCACGGCTTGCGTCCGCTCCTGGTGAGCCGGCTGGAACGCGAGTGGAGCGCCTCGCTGGCCCTCGCGCGCGAGGGCGTGCAGCGCGCGGTCGGCACGGGACGAGTCGTGGCGCTGGTGTCGCTGGATCGCGGCACCATCGCGTGCCGCAGCGTGGAGGGTGAGCTGCGCCTGCCGGTGGCCGACGGCAGCGGCGAGAACGCGGCGCGGTTCCTCCTCCAGGAGCATTTCGGAAGCACCGTGGGCGAACTGCGGCTGCTTGGAACGCTGCCGGGCGAGGCAGAGGGACAGCAGCTCGAAGTCTGGCTCGCGCGGCACATGCGTCAGGGGCGCGCGCCGACCAGCGCCGGCAGCCTGCTCTGGCTGTCCATCGAGGAGCTCATTACCCGCGTGGGAACGGGCGCCCTGCGCCACCGCGAGACGCTGGCGGCGCTCCTCCTGGTCGCGCGCTCCGACTTGGTGTCACGGCACACCGCGGTTTCGCATGACACTCCGGCGGCCCCGCTCCCCGTCGTGAGCCCCCCCGCGCGTGAGGTCGCCGAGGATGGCGACGCTGGCGACGACCGGCTGCTGGACGCCGACCGGAGCCTGATGGAGTTCAACGCGCGTGTTCTCAGCATGGCCGAGGACCCTCGCACACCGCTGCTCGAGCGGCTGCAGTACCTGGCCATCGTTGGCGCCAACAACGACGAGTTTTTCTCCGTGCGCATCAGCGCGCTCAAGCGGTTGCGCGCCGAGATCACCGGCGAGCATCGCGGCGTGCGCGCCGAGGAACAGTTGTCGGCGCTGGGACCACTGGTGCGCGCGCTCGAGGGGCGCCAGCAGGCCGCGTTCCAGGAGTGCATGCGGGCGCTCGCGCCCCATGGCGTGCGATTGCTGGGTTGGCACGAGCTCGACGACCACGAGCGCGCGACGATGAAGCAGCATTTCTTCGACGTGATCTTCCCGGCGCTCACCCCCAAAGCAGTCACGGAGGCGCCCGGGTTCCCACAGCCGACCGTGCCGTCGCTGTCGCTGGCGTTCGCGGTGATGGTGAAGGACCCCCAGACGGGTCCATTGCACCTGACGTATGTGCGCATTCCCGCGATGCTGCCGCGGCTCATTCCCGTGCGCGCCGCCACGTCGTTCATGGCGCTCGAGGACTTGATTCGCGAGCAGCTCGATTCGTTGTATCCCGGGCGCGCGGTGCTGCAGGCGTTTCTGTTCCGCGTTACACGCAGCGGCGAGTTGGACCCGAGCGAAGCCGCCAGCGGCGACCTGCTGCAAGCCGTCGAAGAGGACGCGAAGCGGCGCGTGGGCAACGCAGTCGTTCGCGTCGAGGTGGAGCGGGCTATGCCGGCGACGCTGCGCGCGACGCTCCTGAGCGAACTGCGTTTCGACACGCCGGGTGAACCGCTGCCGCTGAGCCAGGACGAAGTGTATGAAAGCGACGGACCCCTGGACGCGGCGCTGCTTCGGCAGCTGGCGGCGCTGCCGCTCCCGGAGCTGCGCTTCGTTCCAATGACGCCACGCGTCGCCTTTCACCCGGACCGATCGATCTTCGCGACCATCCGCGAGCGCGACCGGCTGGTGCACCACCCGTACGAGGATTTCGCGTCGTCCGTGCAACGGTTTCTCGAGGAAGCGGCCGACGACCCGGATGTCACGACCATCAGGGCGACGCTGTACCGCGCCGGCGAACGGTCGCCGATCGTGGACGCGCTCATGCGTGCCGCGCTCGCGGGCAAGGATGTCAACGCGTTCGTGGAGCTCAAGGCACGGTTCGATGAGGCGCGCAACGTGGTGTGGGCGCGGCGACTGGCCGAGGCTGGCGTGCACGTGGTGTACGGCCTGGTGGGGCTCAAGAATCACGCAAAGATGGCGCTGGTAGTTCGCCGCGAGTCGGATGCGCTGCGGCGCTACGTCCATATCGGCACCGGGAACTACAACGCCGGCACCGCGCGCGTTTACACGGACCTCGGCCTCTTCTCTGCCGACCCCGCGTTGGCGGCCGACGCCAACGACCTGTTCAACGAATTGATCGGGTCGTCGCGGTGGCCGCGGGGCGTGTATCGCCGCCTGCTGGTTGCACCGCACGCGATGCTGCCCGCGTTTCTCGCCCTGGTGGAACGCGAAATCGGGCACGCGGCCGCGGGCCGGCCTGCCGGCATCCGTCTCAAGCTCAATGGTTTGTCGGACGTGGAGCTCATCGACGCACTCTACCGTGCGTCGCAAGCG
>JANNJV010000140.1:0-1525 GCA_031395945.1 Gemmatimonadota bacterium
ACCGCCGAGTTGGAGACCCACGGCATCACGCTTCAACAGTACAACGTCCTGCGCATCCTCCGCGGGGCGGGTGCGCTCGGGCTTCCCACCCTGGAGATCGCGGCGCGCATGATCGAGCAGGCGCCCGGGGTGACCCGCCTCCTGGACCGCCTGGAGGCGAAGGACCTGGTACGCCGCGAGCGCCACACGGAAGACCGGCCGTGCGCAAGCCGCCGAGCTGCTGCACCATGCTCTGCTGGGCCGCGAGGCGCGCGTCGCGCAGCTGTGCCTCGGCGTTGTCACGCCCGACGCGAGCCCGCAACACCTGATCCTCACGATTGAAGTTGTTGAAGATCGGAATACTCAAGTTGATGCTCAAGGTCCTGCCGTAGGCATACGGGCCGAAGCTGAGCTGATACGTGCTGTCTTGCCTATTGCCGTTGTACCGGAAGGACGCCGAGATCGTTGGCAGATAGGTCGATTTCGCGGTCCACTCCCCGGCGCGAGCAGCAGCGGCTTGCTTCTCCGCCTGCACCACCGCGGGTCCGCGCTGGGCAAGGCTCGTCAGCAAGGCGCTGTCGATGTCGAAGACGATCCGCTCCAGCGTGTCCGCTGGATTGGCCGTCACGAGAAATGGCGTGCCGACCAGGCGCGTCAGGGACGCGCTGCCGACGCGTACGTTGTTCTGCGCGGTGAGCAGCGCCAGACGCGCGTTTCCCACCTGGATTAGCGAGCGCAGCGAGTCCGACATCGTCGCCGCGCCGGCTTGCACGCGAGCAACGGCCGCCCGGAGTTGCGCCTCCGCCTGCCCCAACTGCGCGCGTGCGGCGGCCTCCGACTCTCGCGCAGCGAGGATGTTGGCGTACTCGCGCTTCACCTGAAGCGCGATGCTGAATTCCTGCGTGACCTCGTTGGCTTCAGCGGCGTCCACGTCAGCCCGTGCCGCGCGGAGCTCCGCAAAGCGGCGACCGCCGTCGAAGAGCTCCAAGCTCGAATTGAGGCCCACGGAGTACTGCCACGCGGAGCCCGGCGCTGCCACGGGCCCACGGAGTGGGTCGAACCGCTGTCCGCCCTGTTTGCTCTGTCCAATGCTGCCCGACAGGCTGGGGAGAAATGCCCCATAGGCCGAGCGGACGCCGGAAGCCGCCGTGCGAAGTTGACCGCGCGCCTGAACGGCCGCCGGCGCATTGCGGCGTGACAGTGAGACCGCCTCGTCGAGCGAGATGGGACGCAACGAGTCCTGCACTGTTGGCGTCTGAGCGCCAACGGTCAGCGGCAGCAGGGCGGAGAGAACAAGAAGCTTGAACATCGGAACTACCTGCACGTGTTGGTGGATTTGGCGGACGCCGCGCGCGCGCTGTCACGACGGGCCTTCTCCAGGCTGTCGCGCCGCTGCATCTCCGCTCGGCGCAGCTCGAATGTCTCGCGCTGTGGCGGTGTGAGGATCTGCAGCACCTGCTGGTGCGCGGCCTTCTTGATGGAATCGAGCTGGGGCGAGACCGGCTTCATCACCGCGCCGATCTGGCAATTGCGCGCGTCGAGCAGC
>JANNJV010000147.1:0-2798 GCA_031395945.1 Gemmatimonadota bacterium
CCGCCACGTGGGCCGACCTTGGCGCTGGTGATGGAACATTCACGCTCGCTCTGGCACATGTGCTTGGTGCGGGTAGCCACATCTACGCCGTAGACCGCGACGCGCGAGTGTTGCGAACGCTCGAAGAACGCGCCTCGAAGCAGGAACTGAACATCTCGTCGGTCGTCGGCGACTTCACGACGCTCGTCGATTCTCCCGGCAGCGGCACTTCCGGGCTCGACGGGCTTCTCTTCGCCAACTCGCTCCACTACGTGAGCGACGCAGCCGTCGTGCTCACTCGTCTGGTGAAGTGGCTTCGTCCCGGCGGAAGGGTCGTCATTATCGAGTACGATCGCCGGCGCGCAAGTCTCTGGGTGCCATATCCCATCGATGCAGCCATGCTCCTGCGTCTGTGCGAAGCGGCCGGACTCTCGCGTCCCAGCACTACCGCCAGGCGTCCGTCCGACTACGGTGGTGAGATCTATGTTGCGTACGCCGAGCGAAGTTCCTAAGTGCGTTCTGGGCGCGGCGGGCAAACGGCGATCGCCATCAGAGCGCCGTGCAGCGAACTAGCTTGAGTAAATGCCAGCTCCCAAGCCGCTGCGCGTGGTGGTGACCAGCGTGGACAACAAGCTCGCCGTGCTCGAGGACGACGCGAAGCGATCGTACCACGTGTCCTCCGCGATCCTCCGCCGCGGCTGTCGTTCCGAAGGAGCCGTGCTCGACGCGCCGCTCGACGCCGAGGGGAAGCCGCTGTGGGGGGCAGCGAAGCGCAATTGGGATGAGGAGCGGCGCCGTCAGAAGAAAGATGACCTGAGAGCGCCTTAAGCTCAGCCGAACCCCAACGTTGCAGCCAGAATCAGTTCATCTTTAAGGATGGACCTACCAGCCACACTGCGACTTGTCACTTGGAACGTTGGTTACAAGAAGACACGGGCGCCGTTGACGCCCGCGATGGGCAGCACGCTGGCAGCCACCGGCGCGGACGTACTCGTGCTGACGGACTACGTCGACGAGCCACACGCGACCTTTCGCTCCGCACTCCACGCCGCGGGGCTCAAGCATCGCAAGACGACACCGGCCGTGGATGGTCAACGGCAGGTGCTCATCGCCGCCCGCGAGCCGCTCGAGCTGGGCGAGGTTGAGGGCTCCGACCTCACCGCGGCGACGCGGCCCAACTGGCTGCACGTCCGCACCGCGAGTGGAGTGGACGTCGTGGGCTTCCGCGTGCCGATGATCTCCAAGGCGGGAGGACGCGCGGAGTACTGGCAGTGGTTGCTGAGTGCGGCCCTGCCACAGCTCAAGGAAAAGCCCTCTGTGCTTTTGGGCGACTTTAACGTAGGGTCGCACTACCGTCCGCTGATGCACGCGGTCGCTGGTGGTTGGCAGTTGGCTACTCCGTCAGGAGGCTGGAGCTTCAAGGGGAAGAAAGGAAAACCTGTCGCGATCGATCATGCGCTGATCAGCCCGCATTTCCGGATCACGAACGCCGAGTACGTCGAAACGCTCGGTGGCGTAGTGCTGGCCGGAACGGACGCCGCACGTTCCTATCACGCCGCGCTGGTTGTCGATCTGGCGAATCGGGAAGTGCCGATCGTTGATTGAACGTGAATAGCCTCAACCTGTTTCGCTATCTGGATTACCGAGGTCTGACAACAGAGAACCAGGCGGACCTCACACTTCGATACCCACATCTCAGTTCGCATGCGTCCATCGCTCCACTCACTCGTCGTCCCAGCCGCACTTCTGGTCGCGGCAACCATGGCCTGCGCTCCGCCAGCGATCCTGGGGAGCCCGGAGGATAGGGTCGGCCGCACGGTGCTCGCCGTCTTCGCGCATCCCGATGACGAACGGGTGATCGGGCCATTGCTGTCACGACTGTCGCGCGAAGGGCGGCAGGTGCACCTGGTCATCGCGACTGATGGCTCCAAGGGCATTCGCGACCATGCGGGCATTCCGGCGGGGCCGCAGCTCGCCGCGGCACGCGCGCTGGAGTCGAATTGCGCTGCGAAACGCCTGGGCGTGCATCAGCTGCACTTGCTCGGCCTCGAGGACGGTGCGCTCGCCTCGTTCGACAACCTGGGACGCCTGCGATCGGCGCTCGCGGACATCATCGAGAAAGTTCAGCCCGCGGCGATCATCACCTTTGGGCCCGAAGGTGGAACCGGCCATCCCGACCACCGGCTAGTGGGGAACGTGACGACCCAGATCATACAGAGCGACGCCCGACACCGAACGGTGGACCTGCTGTATGCGTCGCTGCCAACGGAGCGTCTGCGCACGGCGCCCCGCTCATCGCCGACGGTGAACGGCATGGCCGAGGAGCTGTTGACGGTGCGCGTGCCCTTCGACGATCAGGATCTCGTTGCGGGTCGAGAGGAGTTCGCGTGTCATCGTACTCAGTATACGCAGCTGGAGATGGACGCGATCAACAGGACGCTGGCATACGTGTGGAACGGCCACGTCTACCTGCGCCCGTGGACCGGCACGATGCACAATCCTGAAATCTTCCCACGCTAAAGCCAGACAGGGACAAGTCTCAATTGCGCGCAGCTGTCAAAACGATGTTCCGATACTCGACCGCGGTGTGATCGCCCTGAAGCAGAATCGGTCCCGGCGCGCCTTCGTCGCTGTCCAGCGCACCACCGGTGATCCCCGGGATCACCTGGTCCGCGATCACCGTCTTTCCGTTGAACACCACTGTGAGGCGCCGCCCCACTAGCGTGATATCATAGGTCTGCCATTGGCCTGGCCCAGTGGACGCGTTCTCGCTGGGGGTCAGAAGCCCGTAGACGCCGGAGATCCCGGTGGACTGCGGC
>JANNJV010000161.1:0-1704 GCA_031395945.1 Gemmatimonadota bacterium
GACAACTCGGGCGCGAAGACCGCGCTCGTCATCCGCGTGCTCGGCGGGACGCGGCGTCGCTACGCCGGTCTTGGCGACACCGTGATCGTTGCCGTCAAGAATGCCCTCCCGAACGGGACGGTGAAGAAGTCCGACGTCGCGCGCGCGGTGGTCGTTCGCACGGCGAAGGAGACGCGCCGCAAGGATGGCAGCTACATCCGCTTCGACGAGAACGCGGTCGTGATCGTCAACGAGCAAGGCGAGCCGCGGGCGACGCGCATCTTCGGCCCGGTGGCCCGAGAGCTTCGCGAGAAGAAGTACATGAAGATCGTCTCGCTGGCGCCCGAGGTGCTGTAGCATGCGCATTCTCAAGCAGCGAAAGACCGCTGGCGACAAGAACCGGAAGCGTCACATCATCAACGCGGAGCGCATCAAGCTTCACGTGACGAAGGGCGACACGGTGCGCGTGCTGCGCGGCGAGGACAAGGGCAAGGATGGGAAGGTGATCCGCGTCTTCACCAAGACCGGACGGATCACGGTCGATGGCGTCAACATCGTGAAGCGCCACCGTAAGGCGCGGAGGCCGGAAGAGCAGAGCGGTATTTTCGACATGCCGGCGCCGATCCACTCCTCCAACGTGATGCTGCTCGATCCCAAGTCGGGAGCGCCGACGCGAACCAAGCGACGCATCGACGCCGACGGTACGAAGGAGCGCATCAGCGTCAAGAGCGGGGACGCGATCCCCACGAGCCGCTGAGCGAGGACTGAGACATGGCAACCAAGACGAAGGGCGGCGCGCCGCAGCCGCCACAGGGAAAGCCCGCCAAGCAACAGGGCGGCAAGGAAAAGTCCCGCGGGAAGAAGGGCGAGGCGGCTCCCAAGCGTGCCGCACACGCCGGCGCGGGACTGCCGGCGCCCGTGCCGCGGCTGAAGGACTACTATTGGCAATCGGTTCGGCCCAAGCTCGCGCAGCAGTTCGAGCTCGAGAATCCGCACCAGATTCCGAACCTCGAGAAGATCGTGGTCAACGTCGGCGTGGGCGAGGCGATCAAGCAGCCGAAGCTGCTCGACGCCGCCGTGGAGGAGCTCGGCCTGATCACCGGCCAGCGTCCGACACGCAAGCGAGCCAAGAAGTCCATTGCCAATTTTGGCCTGCGGGAAGGACAAGAGATCGGCGCGGCCGTGACGCTCCGCGGTGCCCGGATGTGGGAGTTCCTCGACCGATTCATCTCGGTGGCGGTGCCGCGAATCCGCGACTTCCGAGGGCTGAGCACGCGCTCCTTCGATGGTCGTGGCAACTATTCGCTGGGCGTCAAGGAGCAGATGATCTTTCCGGAGATCAACTACGACATGGTCGAGCAGATCCACGGCATGGATGTCACGTTCGTGACGACGTCCACGCGCGACGACCAGGCGTTCGCGCTCCTGCGCGAGCTGGGGATGCCGTTCCGCGGCGACGACAAGCCGATCATCACGCAGCAGTAGCAGAACGTGTCCAACGACACGGACTGCGAATCAATTCCTAGACAGAGAGACGGGTAATGGCGAGAAAGGCCATGGTAGAGAAGAGCAAGCGGAAGCCGAAGTTCCCAGTGCGGCAGCACAATCGCTGCGGGCGCTGCGGGAGATCGCGCGCTTTCCTGAGGAAGTTCGGGCTCTGCAGAATCTGTTTCAGAGAGATGGCGCTGTCGGGATACATCCCGGGCGTCCGCAAGGCCAGCTGGT
>JANNJV010000166.1:0-11089 GCA_031395945.1 Gemmatimonadota bacterium
GAATCTCAAGGACGGCCACGGGAACGACTGGCCCATCCGGTATCGCGACATCGCGCCCTGGTACGCGCATGTCGAACGGTTCATTGGCGTCAGCGGCTCGCTCGAGGGGTTGCCACAACTTCCCGACGGCGTGTTCCTGCCGCCGATGCAGATGACCGCCGTGGAGGCGGACGCGCGTCCCAAGATTCTCAAGGCGTTCGGCGGTGAACGGGTGATGACGATCGGCCGAGTGGCGATCCTCACGCAGAATCACAACGGGCGGCAGGCGTGCCACTATTGCGGTCCGTGCGAGAAGGGATGCGTGACGCATTCGTATTTCAGCAGCATCGCGTCGACGCTTCCCGCCGCGCGCGCCACGGGCAATCTCACTCTGCTGCCGCACAGCGTCGTCGCGGAGGTGCTCTACGACTCCAAGAAGAGCCGTGCGAGCGGCGTGCGCGTGATCAACGCGGTCACGCGGCACGAGACGGAGTTTACCTCGCGAATCGTGTTTCTTTGCGCGTCCGCCATCGAGAGTGTGCGTTTGCTGCTCAACTCGAAGAACGCGCAATTCCCAAACGGCCTTGGCAACTCCAGTGGCACGCTGGGCAAGTACGTCATGGATCACAACTTCGGCGCGGGCGCGTTCGGTTCGCATTCCGGCTTCACGGACAAGCGCACGACCGGCAACCGTCCCAACGGCATCTACATCGCGCGCTTCCGTAATGTCAAAGACCAGCATCCTGATTTCCTGCGGGGATACGGCTTCCAGGGATGGTCCGGCCGCTCGGGCTGGGACCGCGGGTCGTGGATGCCGGGTTACGGCGCCTCGTTCAAGCATTCGCTCATCGACGAGCTGGGTGGCTGGTACTTCGGAGGCACCGGGTTCGGTGAGTCGCTGCCGCGCGAGGAGAATCGCGTGACTCTCGATCCCGATGTGAAGGACAAATGGGGGATTCCCGCCGCGCGTATCGAAGTCCGCTGGAGCGATAACGAGCGCAACATGGAAAAAGACATGGCAAAGACCATGGCGGAAATGCTCGACGCCGCTGGCCTGACCAATGTCCGGCAGGACAACGGGATGAATCCACCCGGGCACTGCATCCACGAGATGGGCGGTGCGCGCATGAGCCGCACGGCGAAGGAAGGAGTGCTGAATCGGTGGAATCAGGCGTGGGACGTCAAGAACCTGTTCGTCACCGACGGTTCGTGCATGGCCAGCACGGCGTGTCAGAACCCCAGCATCACCTACATGGCGCTCACGGCGCGCGCGGCATCACACGCCGTTGCGGCCATGAAGCGAAACGAATTATAAACGAGCTCTTACGGGAAGGCACATGACGATGAACCGTCGCGAATTCATCTCGAGTGCTGGGGCGGCGAGCGTCGCACTGGCGGCCACTCAGCTAGGCTGCGCATCGGGTGCACTGGCCAGCGGCGGCGGACGCCGCCGGCTGGCCAGTGTCGGTGTGCAGCTCTACAGCCTGCGCGACGCCGCGCGCCTGGATCTCGAGAAGACGCTCGGCGACATCGCCGCCGTCGGGTACCGCAGCGTCGAGATGCTGGGTTCATTCAATAACTTCAATATGCCACCGGCGCGCCTGCGACAGGTGCTGGATCGCAACGGGCTGCGCGCGACGTCCACCCATGTTGGCGGCAACGCGCTGGACGATCTACAGCGCAACCTCGACGTGGCCGCGACGCTGGGCCATCAATACCTCGTGGTCGCGAGTCTGCCCATCGAAGGGCAGCGGAAGCTCGACGACTATCGCCTTTGGGCCGACAAGCTCAATGAGGCGGGCCGGCGCGCGCAGAGCAGCGGTATCCGCATTGGATTTCACAACCACGCGAATGACCATACACCCATAGACGGTGCCGAGCCCTACGCCCTGCTCGTGGAGCGCACCGATCCTTCGCTGGTGTATCTACAGCTCGACACCGGGAATGCCGCCATGGGCGGCCACGATCCCCTGGAGTATCTGCAGCGTTACGGCGCGCGCTATTGGCTCTTTCACATCAAGGACGTACCGAAGCTGGGTCCCACGAGTGACACCGAGTTGGGCAAGGGGATAATCGATTTCCGGCGTTTGCTGGCGGGCATCGATCGCATCGACGACAAGCATCTGTTCGTGGAACAGGAGTCGTATCCGGGCGCTCCGCTGGATAGCGTGCGACGCGACTACGCATACATCTCGGCGCTCGAGTTCTAGGCGGGCAGCGGTGAGCGAGGGCGTTGAGGCGAGCCGGCCGGCCGAGAAGCAGATACACGACGCGTTCGAGCGGCGCGACGCCGGCGCGGTGCGACTGCTGCTCGAGCGCCACTCGGAGTTTCGCGAGCGGATAAACACGCCCGTGTTTGGCTTCCATTCGCCGGCCATTGTGGCCTATGCCGATGATCTCGCGATGGTCAACGTCCTCCTGGACTTCGGCGCAGATCCCAATCGGCGCAGCGACTGGTGGGCGGGCCCATTTCACGCGCTCCATGCCGCGACTGAAGCCACCGCGGATCGGTTGATCGCGGCCGGAGCTGTCCCTGACGCATGCGCGGCGGCGCATCTCGACCGGCCGGACCTGCTGGCGAAAATGATCGCGGATGATCCCGCGCGGGTGCACGAGCGCGGCGGGGACGGTCAGACGCCACTCCATTTCGCGAAGTCGCGCGCCGTCGTCGACCTGCTTCTCGACGCGGGTGCGGACATCGACGCGCGTGACGTGGATCATCGGTCGACGGCGGCCGAGTGGATGCTCGACCGTCAACGCGGTGCGGGGCGATATGACCTGGCGCGCTACCTCGTCGAGCGAGGAGCGTCGGCGGACATTTTTCTCTCGGCCGCGCTCGGGCTCACCGATAGGGTGTCCACACTGCTGCAGGCGGATCCCGGCTTGCTGGACCTGCGCACGGGACAGGGCGCTTACGCGGAGAAGAAGCCCAGCAGCTATCACATCTTCTTCTGGACGATCGGCGACAGTCGCTCGCCGCTGGACGTCGCGGACCAGTTCGATCAGCCGGAGACGCTCGACGCAATGCTGCAGCGCGCGTCTCCGCTGCAGCGTCTCCTGCTGGCGTGTCGGCGCGGCGACGAGTTGCAGGCGAGAGCGGTGGTGCGGGAGCAGCCCAGAATCATCGCGTCTCTGACGCCGCGCGATCATCGCGCAATCACCGATGCGGCATGGAACGGCGACGCGCGGGCCGTGGCGCTGATGATCGAGCTCGGATTCGATCCGCGAACGCCCGGCCACGACTCCGGCACGGCGCTGCACTGCGCGGCATGGGAGGGCTCGGCGGAGACCGTGGCGGCGCTATTGCGTCATCCCGATGCGCGCGCGCTGGTCGCGATCAAGGATGCGCACTACAGCGCGACGCCGCTGGGCTGGTGCTGCCACGGGTCCCAGTTCGGCAACACCAGCCACGATCACGCGGGCGTGGCGAGACTGCTACTCGAGGCGGGCGCGCGACCGGGGGCGGATACCCGCGAGGCGTCTCCGGCTGTGGCGGCGGTTCTCGCCACCTGACGCGGTGAAGCACCACACGATTGGAGGGGCGATCGGGGTGGTACTCGTCGGTGTCCTGTTCTCCGGCGCATGTTCCAAGGCGCGCGACGCGACGCGAACCGACAGCACCACCGTCGTGGCGAAGCCCCCAGCCCATGACATAGAGTCCCTTCACGCATTCCCAATCGTCGGGATCGCCGTACGTGATACGTCGTCCGCCTGGTGCGCGGGGTTCCCGCCCGACTCCATGGCCCGGCAGCCCGCCGCTGGTGACACTGTGGCGATCGTGTTCGGCGCCGTCGAAAGTCCGCCCGCACTGTACGCGCGCATCGGCGCACGGCGATCGGCGCAGTGCCATGCCGAGTTTCCACAGCCACGTTGGGATGGTTACAGCGCATACGACCTCACGCTCATTCAGCCAGTGCCCGATGGCGACGTCAGCAGCGTTGCGCTCGCGGTGGTCAGCGCGTCGCGATGGACTCGGAAGGACGGGCGCGTGGTTGCCGATCTCGATGGCGATGTTCCCGAAGAAGCACACCGGTGTGCGGCAGACGAAGGCGAGCACTTCACCATCTGGAGCATTGTTCCTGGCCAGCCCCCCATCCGTCGCGCCCACGAGTACTACGATTGGGGTGCGCAGGTAGAGCGAACCTGCAAACCGGGTGACGACGGACAATAGGTGCCCGGTCGCACCTCTGTACTTCGGGCGTACAAATAGGGTCGTATGGCTGGCCGGTCTGGTGCGTTTCCGGTCCGCGCTTCATGTTGTCACACGCCGATCGCCGACGATCTGGTGCGAAAGTCAGGATTGCACGATGTCACTTTCACCCAGTGAGGACAGCGCATGCGTGTTCTACCACGGGTTCGTAGCTGTTTGTTCGCGCTTGGCTTGTTGTTCACGGTAGTGTCATCGCGCCCGCTGGCGGCGCAGACCGGCTCGGTGCAGGGCAGGGTCACCGACACCACCGGAGCGGTTGTCGTCGGCGCCGTGGTCACGGTAGACAACACCCCGCTTCGGGCCAGGCCGTCGGCGCGAGGAGCGTACACCCTCAATGGGGTTCCGGCGGGCCAGCGCATTCTTCGTGTCCGGTCGCTGGGCATGGTGCCTGAGTCGCTTACGGTCATGGTCGTCGCAGGCGAAATCACCAAGCTCGATGTCACGCTGCGCAATGCAGCCACCCGGCTGGCCGCGGTCGTCGTCCTGACCGGCTCGCGCGCCCGCCACACGGCGGCCGAAGAGCTGGCAGTCCCAGTGGACGTGTACACCACCACCGACATCGTGCAGGCGGGATCCACCGAGACCGGGCAGGTGCTGGCGAATCTCTCCCCCTCGGTCAATTTCCCCAAGCAGGCCGTGACTGACGCCACGGAGATCGTGCGTCCGTTCACGTTGCGCGGGTTGTCGCCCGACCATTCGCTCGTCCTCATCAACGGCGTGCGGCGCCACCAAACGTCGCTGCTCAACGTGTTCTCCAACGGAACCGCGCCCGGCTCGAGCGGCGTGGACCTCAATGCATTCCCGTCCAGCGCCATCGAGCGCATCGAAGTGCTGCGGGACGGCGCGTCCACCCAGTACGGTTCCGATGCCATCGCGGGAGTGGTGAACCTCGTACTCAAAGAGGGCACGTTCTCGCCCTTCATCAACGCCAGCGTGGGGCAATACCGTCCCGGCAAGAATTACGCAAACGACGGTACCGCGACGGACATCAACGGCGGCGTGGGCCTGGGATTGGGACGCGGCTCGATCAGCCTTTTCGGGCAGATCCTGGATCGCAAAGCGACGAACCGCGCCTGCCCCGACGGCAGTTTCCCCGATCTCAACGGGATCGCTGACTCCGTCGCCAATTGCCAGGTCGTGATCAAGCGCGCGAACGTCGAGCAGCCGAACGTGCATTGGGGCGACGGGCTGGAGCACGACGTCCATGCGTTCGCGAACCTCAAGCTCCCGCTCAACGATGATGGCACGACGGAGTTGTACGGGTTCGGCGGCTACTCTGACCGCGAAGGCACCGGGAACGGGTTCTTCCGCAAGCCGCAGAACTCGCGCAACTGGTCCGAGATTTACCCGCTGGGGTTCCTGCCGGAGTTTCGTCCGGACGTCATCGATTACTCCGCAGTGGGCGGCCTGCGCGCGAACCGCGGTGGCTGGGCGATGGACTTCAACTCCTCGTACGGCTTCAACAGCTTCGACTTCAATCTTCGCAACACCCTGAACTCGTCGCTCGGGCCCAGCCTGTCGATTGCCACGGCGCCCGGCCCGGACGGCGTACTCGGCACGGCGGACGATCCCGGCATTCCCAACCAGACGGCGTTCGACGCCGGCGGCTTGAAGAAAGGCGAATTCACCACGTCTGCAAGCTTCTCGCGGCTGATGGATCTCGGATTGCCCGCCGAAGTCAACGTCGCCATCGGCGCATCGTTCCGACGGGAGTCGTACGAAGTGGTGGCGGGCGAACGTGCTTCGTGGATCAACGGCTATCACCTGACCAGCGACAGCTCGGGAATCGCGCAGGCCGGCTCGTCGGTGTTCCAGGGGTTCGCCCCCAGTGACGCAAGCAAGAACAACCGCACCAACATCGGCGGGTATCTCGACCTCGAGACGAACCTGTCGCCAAAGTTGCTGGTCAACACCGCCGCGCGCTTTGAGAACTACAGCGACTTCGGTCAGCGCGTGACGGGCAAGGCGGCGATGCGCTTCCAGGCGACGCCGCAGCTCGTGTTGCGCGGCGCGGCCAGCACCGGCTTCCGGGCGCCTGGTCTCCAGCAGAGCTGGTATAGCCACACCACCACAGCGATCCAGAACGGGGTGCTCGTTGAGATCGGCAACTTCCCGGTCACCAATCGCGCATCGCGCATCTTTGGCGCCAAGCCGCTCAAGGAAGAGACATCCACGAACTTCAGCGGCGGGTTCGCCTTCTCACCGCATCGCAACTTCAACATCACGACGGACGTCTATCACATCGCGCTGAAGAACCGCATTCTCCTGGGCGCCACGTTCGACGGCACGTCCGATCCGGTGGTTGCGCAGATCCTGGCCGACTCCGGGTTGAGCCTCATCGCGGGAGTGCAGTTCCCCACGAACGCGCTCGACACGAAGACCGACGGCGTGGACATCGCCGCGAATTGGCGGATGCCGGCCGGCAAGGGCGCGCTGGACTTCACCGCCGCCGTCAATTTCACGAAGAACAAGATCACCCGCGTGGATCCGCTCCCACAGATCCTCGTAGGAACTGGCAGCATCTACACCAGCGCCCTGGACGCGGTGATCATCAACGCAATTGAGCGCAATCGTCCCAGCCGGCGGTCGTCACTGACCAGCAACTACACGGCCGGACGTCTGCATGCGATGGGACGCATCTCCGATTACGGTAGCTTCCGCGACGGAAGCTTGGACGGGATCGAGGACTTCGGCGCAAAAATGTTGTTCGACACCGAGATCGGCTATCGCTTCGATCGGGTTGGGATCTCATTAGGATCGAACAACCTGTTCAATACGTACCCCGATCAGGTGCAGGTCTCGGCGAACACGAACAACGGCACGTTCATCTGGCCGGGGTCGTCGCCGTTCGGCTACAACGGCCGCTATGTGTACGTGCGATCGGAGCTCCTGTTGTCGCGGTAGAGGAAAAGCGTTCTCGCCCCGCCGCCGAATGTCTACATCACGGCGGCGGGCCGAGAGCGTATTCAAGCGGGCCGAGGACGCAGTTACTCAGCTAAACCTTGTAGTTCTCCAGAGCGCCGTGCCACACACGGCCGCGACGCCGACCATCACCACCGCGAGACCGGCCGCCCAACTCCAGTTCGCGGCGATCTGAGGCGCGCGCGCGACGCTCGCGAACGCGACGAGCACGGCCGTTGCCCCGATGACGATGACCCAATCCAGCCAGGTGCGGCGCGTCGTCGCGTGTGCGTCCCGTCCCAACACGCGCGCGCGCGAGAACTCCGCGTCCACACCGTACTTCCTGGCCTCCGAAGCCGCCGTCTCCTGCCAACGCTGATGCTCGCGCCGGCTCACCGATGACAGCGCGATCACACCCGCGCCCAGCGCCATGACCAGCGAGGCCGCGATCACCTGCCAGAGCAGAGCACTGGATCCACTCCGCAGTTCCGCGAAGACCAGCACGCCCCACGCCAATCCCCACAGCTGATTCGTGTTGGACAGCGGAATGCCGCGGGTGATGCCGGCGTATTTCACGGCGTACTGCTGAAACAGGTCACCAATCACCCAGACGAACCCCCCCAGGAGCAGCCAGAACATCACCGGCAGCGCGGCGCGCAGCTCGCCCCACAGCGGAGCCACGCCGCCAGAAAAGATCGTGGCGATCGTCGTCATGGTCACCAACTCCCCGACCGTGAAGAAGGTGATGAACGCCAAAGGGCTCATGCCGGTGAGATACGCCTTGCGATACGGGATGTACATCGTCCCCCACAACACGCCCGCGGACAACGCCGCGATGACGCCGCGCATCGCATTACCCGGCGTGGCATGCGCCGACGACGCGACGGCTAGCGCGGTCGCGCCGGCGAACATCAACAGCGCGCCGCCGATCACGCCCACCCATCGCTTCCAATCGGCGTCGTGCAGCTCCTTGAACAGCACCACTCCCCAGAGAATCCCCAGCAGGCTGTTGCTGTTCCACAGCGGAAACGCGATGCTGAGTCCCACGTCTCGGATGGCGAAGATCGTGAGCGTGTTTGCCACGGCCCACAGGGCACCGGCGAGCACCGCCCAGACCATCAGGTGCGGCGCCTGTCGCAGGTCGGCCCGGATGTACGACGTCCCCTGGATCAACGCCGGCAAGCTCCAGCGCGCCAGGAAAACGCCGAACACCATCGCGAGCGACACGACCACGGGCGAAAGGCCAAGGGTGACGAGCTTGGTCGGCGCCTCAGCCGCACCAAGCCAGACGCCCGCGGACAACCCGCAGACGACGCCCAGTACCTGCAACCGTCGCAGCCGCGTGGCATCGCCGGCGTCTGCGGCTCCGGGTTCCGTCACTTGATCCACCAGAGCACGACGATTCCACCGACCAGCACGAACACGGGGATCCAGAACTGGACGTCGCGGAGGATGGAGCCCAGGTGCAGCGCCGGAACTTTGTCGTTGGCGTTCATGACCGGCAATAGTCTCATCGCCGGGCCGGTCGCGCAACACGGCGCCGCTCTGCATATTCGGCGCATGACGGCAGAAACCTACGACGCGATCGTGGTGGGCTCCGGAATCTCCGGAGGGTGGGCAGCGAAAGAGCTCACCGAGCGAGGGCTCCGCGTGCTGCTGCTGGAGCGCGGCAAGAACGTGGAGCACATCAAGGATTACGTGAACGCCACGAAAGCGCCGTGGGACTACCCTCATCGCGGCGGACGTACGGAAGACATGGTGCGCCGGTATCCTGTACTCAGTCGCGACTTTCCCCTCAACGAGAAGAACCTCGATTGGTGGGCCTCGGACCAGGACTCGCCGTACACCGAGGTGAAGCGATTCGACTGGTATCGCGGTTACCAGGTGGGCGGGCGTTCGCTGATGTGGGGGCGCTGCAGTTTTCGCTGGAGCGATTTCGATTTCGAGGCGAACGCCAAGGACGGCATCGCCGCGGACTGGCCCATTCGGTACGCGGAGATCGCACCGTGGTACAGCCACGTGGAGCGCTTCGCGGGCATCGCTGGGTCCACGGAACACATGCCGCAGCTGCCGGACGGCGAATTCCAGCCCGCGATGCCGCTGAATTGTGCCGAGTCATTGTTCGCCGAACGGCTCACGAAGTTGTTCGACGGCCGCCGGCGACTGATCTCCAGCAGGACGGCGAATCTCACGCGACCTCTCCCCGGACGCAGCCCGTGCCAGTATCGCGACGCCTGTTGGCTGGGATGTCCGTACGGGGCGTACTTCAGCACTCAGTCGTCCACGCTTCCCGCGGCGATGGCCACCGGCCGACTGACGCTCAAGATCTTCGCGATCGCCAACGAGTTGTTGTACGACAAGGAGCGCAAGCGGGTCACGGGCGTGCGAGTGCTCGACGCGGTCACGAACCAGGTGACCGACTACGAATCAAAGGTCGTCTTTCTTTGCGCCTCGACGTTGAACTCCACCTGGCTGCTGCTGCGCTCCGCCACCGACATCTGGCCCGGTGGACTGGGCAGCAGTTCCGGAGAGCTGGGGCACAACCTCATGGACCACCATTTCCGCGCTGGAGCGGAGGGACGCATCGAGGGGCTCGAAGACAAGAACATGTATGGCCGGCGGCCGAATCCGTCGTACGTTCCGCGGTACCGGAATCTCTTCGGCGACAAGCGCCCTTACCTGCGTGGCTTTGGCTACGAGGGAGGCGCCGGTCGCACGAGTTGGTCGCGCGCAGTGGCCGAACTTGGCGTCGGCGGAGCGTTCAAGGACGCCATGGCACAGCCGGGCGCGTGGACCATCGGCGCGACGGCGTTCGGCGAGATGCTGCCGAACCATGAGAACAAGGTGTCTCTGGATCTCACCAAGAAGGACAAGTGGGGGCTACCGGTCCTCAAGATCGACTGCGCCACCGGCGAGAACGAGCGGCTGATGCGTCGCGACATGATGACGGACATGGCGGAGATGCTCACGGCGTCCGGTGTGAAGGATGTCGAGACGTTCGACGGCGGCTACTTCCCGGGGATGGGCATCCACGAGATGGGGACCGCGCGCATGGGAAAGGATCCGAAAACTTCCGTGCTCAATCGGAACAACCAGGTGTGGGACGCACCCAACGTGTTCGTCACCGACGGTTCCTGCATGGCGTCCACAGCGTGCCAGAATCCGTCGCTCACCTACATGGCGCTCACCGCGCGCGCGGCCGAGCACGCGGTGCAGGAACTGAATCGGCGCAACCTCTAGCTGCGGGGTGTCGCGGGCGTTCGCTCGCGGAGCAGCACGACGCCCAGCACGATGAGCCAGAGCGGAAGCACATAGTTGTCGACGTCGGCAATCAGCCCCACTGCGGGCGTCACATTGCGGAATGCAGCGATCACGCCGAGCGCGCCCGCGACCAGCCCGCCGTAGCCAACCCAACGTCGGCCAGCGCGCAGTAGGGCAACAGCAGAGAGGATGAAGAAAGAGTTCAGCGCAAGCTCTCCCAGGAACTCGCCAATGAAATTGCCCAGGTACACGTTCAGCCCAGTGAAGACGGCGCTCATCGCCAGATTCGCGTCGGGCGATGCAATCTCGTATGCGCGTGCCAGCTCCCAATGCACGCTGGGCCAGCGCGCGAGACCAAGCAGCATGCTCATGGCGGCGATCACGCTGAACACCAGCGCCGCTCGCATCACGCTCGGCGCCGAATCTCGCAGCGCCGCATACGCGCCGACGCCCCCGGGAATCAGCAGCAGGGGAAGGAACGCGTACACCACCCATACCGCTCGGCCCGACTCACCCAGGGCTAGCAACCGCGGCAGGACGTCCGCGGCCGCTCCATCGAGCACGTCGGGATAGTTGAAGCGTGCCGCCAGGTAACTGAATACTGCCATGAACCCAACGGCGGCTGCGATCAGGGACCACCCACCGACGCGCGCGGCGCCGCGGGGGTTCGCGATAGTCACGGTGTTCATCGACCGGCTCCGAGCTTAAAGTCGAGACCAACGGTGGGGTTGAGGCGAA
>JANNJV010000177.1:0-10999 GCA_031395945.1 Gemmatimonadota bacterium
CCTGCTCCGCCTCGCCCAAGCCCAGGAAAATCGTGCCGAAGGCCACGGGCGAGACGTAGCCCAGTTGTCGCTGGGCTTCCAGGGATTTCAAGATCGCACGGGCCTCGCCGGTCTTGCCCGCGCGCGCCAGTGAATACCCCAGCGAGGCAAGCGTGTAGCTCCCCGCTTCCGGCATCTCAGCGGCTTCGCGCAAGACACGCTCCGACTCCTGATATTCTCCCTCGAGCGCGAGTGCCACGCCGAGGATGCGATACGACTCTTCGGCGTTGGGGTTCATCGCGATGGCGCGGTCCAGGTGAAAGCGTGCCTGGTCGTAGCGCCGGGCATAGATGTATCCCCATCCCAGCGACCGCCGCGCGGAGACCGATCCGGGATCCAATTCGACGGCCGTGAGGCCTTCGACGAGCGCCTGATCCACCGCCCCACGCGATGCCAGGAGGAACTGGTACCACTGATGCGCGGCCGCATAGCGCGGATCGCAGCCGATGGCTCTCCGAAACTCGCTGTCCGCCAGGCGCCAGTCCCAATCGTAAATGAAGTGCGTCCACGCCAGCGACGCGTGGGCTTCGGCCAGGGAGTCGTCCAGCTCGATGGCCTTGATGGCGTACTTCTTCGCGAGCGCGAACCCTTCCTGCACGGGAACGCTGCGATAGTCCAGGAATGTCGAATACGCATCCGCCAAACCGGTGTACGCCAGTGCGTAGCCGGGATCTTCGGCGATTGCCTGCTCGAAATACGTGATGGCGCTCGCGATGCCCGTCTGCGTCCGTTGATTCCACTCGTAGCGTCCCTTCAGGTAGAGACTGTACGCCTTTACGTTCGACGTATGCCGTTCAGCGGCGGGTGTGAGCGCCTCCGCCAGCTGCCCACTGCGCAACGTTGACACAATGGTCTGCGCCAACTCGTCCTGAATGGCGAACACGTCGTCGAGCTGCCGGTCGTAGCGCTGCGACCACAGCAACCGGCCGTCATCCGTGGACGTGAGCTGCGCGGTGACACGGAGCTGCTGACCCGCACGGCGCACCGTGCCTTCAAGGACGTACGCCGAGTCGAGCAGCGCGCCGATGGCGCGCACGTCCTGGGCCTTGCCTTTGAGCGCGAAGACCGAGGTCCGGGACGCCACCCGCACGCCCTGAAGATAGGCCAGCGCGTTGATCAGCACATCCGTGATACCTTCGCTGAGATACTCGTTCTCCGCGTCCGAGCTGGAGTTGACGAACGGCAGCACTGCCACTCCGCGCAGGCCGCCGGCCACCACGCGCGGACGCAGCGTCCGTTCCGAACGCAGCCCTGCGCAGAACTCGGTGATGTTCCGGTACCGGCGCGACGGCTCCTTCTCCAGTGCGTGATGCACGGCGTCTTCGAGACCCGCCGGAATCTCGGGCCGCAGCGTACGCAGCCGTCTGGGCTTCTCCGTCACGTGTTTGGCCATCAGCTGTCGCGACGTTCGCGCCGTGAACGGTGGTTCGCCAGCCAGCATCTCATACAGCACGCAGGCCAGACTGTACACGTCGCTCCGGATGTCGAGCTG
Organism: Gemmatimonadota bacterium; assembly: GCA_031395945.1. Lineage (GTDB taxonomy): Bacteria > Gemmatimonadota > Gemmatimonadetes > Gemmatimonadales > Gemmatimonadaceae > DASPMP01. The sequence continues at coordinate 1,532 of JANNJV010000177.1, forward strand.
CACCTCTCCTGACGCCTGCTCCGGACTCATGTACGCGGGCGTGCCGACGGCAATGCCGGGTTCCGTGACTCCGCTGCCGGCATGCTCGGCGCCAAATGCGCGGGCAATGCCAAAGTCGGCCAGCAGCGCGTGCCCGTCAGCGAAGAGAATGTTCTCCGGCTTGACGTCCCGATGGACGAATCCAGCGCGGTGCGCGAAATCGAGTCCCGCGCCGACTTCCTCCGCGATTCGGATGGCGTCCTGGATCGGGAGCTGGCGCTCACGCGCCAGCCGGTCGCGCAGGCTGCCGCCGGGCACGAACGCGGAGATGTAGTACAGGAGGCCGTCCGCTTCGCCGGAATCGATGAGCGGCACCAGATGTGGATGCGACAGCCGAGCGGCGATGCCGATTTCCCGGATGAATCGCTCGGCACCGAACGCGGCGCTGACCTCCGGGTGCAGGACCTTGATGGCGACCTGGCGCTCGTGCTTCGTCTCCCGAGCCAGGAAGACCGTCGCCATGCCGCCGCGCCCCAACTCGCGTTCCAGCACGAAACGCGTGGCCAGGAGCGTGGGCGGAATGGTGATGCCGCGGGTGGCAGAGCCGGTGAAGGTGGGATCGGTCACATCGAATAATACGAGAAAACCGACATGCTGAGCGACCGAGCCGCTTGGCAGGGTCGGTAGATTTGCGTTTGACTCCAGGATGACATGCGCCCATCGCGAATGCCCCGTTCATGAACGAGAAATCCGACGTCGCCAGCGCGTACAACCGCTGGGCGGCCAGTTACGACGCTGACAAGAACACGACGCGTGACCTCGACGCCGCAGTCGTACGCAAGGCGATGCTGGTCATCGAGGGCCGCGAGGTGCTGGAGGTGGGGTGCGGTACAGGGAAGAACACGGTGTTCCTCGCCGAACATGCCAGCGCTGTGACGGCGATGGATTTCTCCGAGGGCATGATCGCGCGTGCGCACGAACGGATCGCCACCTCGAATGTGAAGTTCATCCGCCACGACGTGCGTGACGCGTGGCCGGTTCCGCCGGCGTCGGTCGACGTCGTGGTCGCGAATCTCATCCTCGAGCACGTGCACGATCTTGCGCCCGTGTACTTCGAGGCGGCACGGGTGCTGCGTCCCGGCGGCCAGTTCTTCATCTGTGAGCTGCATCCTTACCGTCAGCTCATCGGCAGCAAGGCGCATTTCACGGATCCGAACACCGGCGAGACGGTCCATCTGACCGCGCATGTGCACACGGTGAGCGAGTACGTGAACGGTGCCATCGAGGCTGGGTTCGAGCTGCGCTCGGTCGGCGAATGGACGGAGGACGAGGCGCCGCCCGACGCGCCCCCACGCCTGATATCGCTGCTCCTGCATCGTTCCTGACATGCCGCAGATCGCCAACGGAATCACCCGGGTGACGCAGGACGATGCGATCGCGACGGCGCGTCGTCCTCAGATGAGGAAGTTGTCGATTGGTGAAGCTTGCCAGCCATAACACGCGCACCCACGTTACCCCACCTTTCATCTCTCAACACGATGCGTCGTCTTGCTCTCATTTCGGCCCTCGTTGTCGCCGTTGGATGTGAAGATGGCGCCGGGCTGTCCGGGTTCATCCCAGCTCCACTTCCGGCGTCCAGGTTGGCCGTGTCCGTCCAGCCAAGCGATGTCGTTGTCTTGGCGGCAATTGCGCCACCGGTACAGGTCGCTGTGCAGAACGCGAATGGTCTGACCATGACCAACTCCAGCGTGCCGGTGACGATGTCGATAACTCCAGGCACTGGTACCGCCGGTGCTGTCCTTTCCGGCCAGTTCATCGTGAACGCCGTGAACGGGGTGGCCAGCTTCAATAACCTTCGTATTAGTCTCGCCGGCACGGGATACCGGCTCACCGCATCAGCGTCTGGGCTCACCGCCGCGACCACAAACACGTTTGCTGTCGCGCCCTGACGGCCGCGATTCGGGGTTTCCTTGGGATGGATCAGACCCCGTCACAATGACGGGTTGGTTCATGTTACCAGAGGGGCTATCTAACAGTCGCTAATCGTTGTGCTGAAAGGACATCCGGGCTTTTCCCACCCGCCTCACCCCTGCCTTTCAGACCTCTGGACACGCCGATCTTGCGATCAATAATCAGCTCTCCACTGCGAGTCGGTGGACCTCAGGCCATCCGACTGCGTTGAGCGGCCATTCCGAGGACGAAGTCGGAGGAGCCGGTGAACGATCCCCGCTCAATCCCGCCGACCAATCGGCGGCGGATGATGCTATCCCCCGACGTCCCTTTCGCAGCTGGGCGCCCGTAAAAGAGGAGAAGACAGCCCCCTCTGTGATTGGCAAGGTGCGGAACAGCCTCGCCAATCTCTTCGTTCGCCGCCCCGACGCCACGCCTCCGGACGCCGCAACCGCCGAGGCGACTGTCACGCCAGAGGGTGCCGTTGCACCGCCTGAAGATTTCAAGTTTCCCTGGACGCGCGAAAGCGCCGACGCCCAGCCGTTCGCGTCCGTCGATGAAGCGTTGCCCGCCGCGAAACTCGTCGAACCGCCGCGGCGCACGTCCATCGAGATCGAGATTCACCAGGACCGCATCGACGCGGCGGCAAACGCCCTGGAAGTCGCTGGCGGTGAGCCCTTCGCTCCCGCTCCGGATTTCTTCGACCTCAGTGGCGCGACAGACGAATTCGAGTCCGTTAGGCCCCAAAGCGACGAGCCGACGGAAGAGCTCGACGAAGAGCGGACGAAGAAAGCGTCATGGTTCCAGCGCCTCCGCGCGCTCTTGCCAAGGAGGGCCGAGCCGGCCACGGCACCGCCAGTCGCCGCGGCCGCCACCGTGGTCGAGGGGAATCCGGTTTTTCTGTACTCGAAATTCCGCGCGTTCTACAACGAGATCATTCGCTTCAAACATCAGAAGTCCGAATTCATCGCGGGATTCTCAACCGCCATCATGGACAGCACCGCGTCCCAAGGCGGACCGGACGCCGCGGCGGAGGGGCTGAGCAAAAAGCTGTTGGAGCTGCTCGAGCTGCAAGCCGCCGAAGCCAAATGGATGGGCGGCGAGATGGGCAAGCGTTATCCGGAAGCGCAATACGCCATGGCGGCGCTGGCCGACGAAACCTTTACGCACCTGGAGTGGGAAGGCCAGACCTCGTGGCCGAATCATCTGCTCGAGGTCCAGCTCTATCGGTCGCGCTCTGCGGAGATCGAGCTATTCCGGCGGATCGACAAGCTGTTGAAGGATGCCCCGAATTCGCCCGTGGCTCGCGATCTGGCGCGAGTCTACCTGTTGGTCCTGGCCGCCGGCTTTACCGGAAAGTATCGCCCGTTCGGTCTGCCCCGCGCGCTGGCCGAGTATCGCCAGCGTTTGTACGAGTTCATTTATCGTGACGACGCGCTGCTCCTGTATGCACCCGAGCGCCGACTTTTCCCGGACGCGGCCTCGCGAACGCTGGCGGGCCAGGCGGTGTCACGCTTCACCGCCGCGCAGCGATGGGCGGCCATTCTCGCGGTCGTGATCGTGAGTTATTCCGTCGTGGCGCACGTGACCTGGAGCCGTGTGTCCGCCGACCTCAAGGACGTCACCACCAGGATCATCGCCAGTGACTCATCAGGGACGCGGTAGCTGATGCCAGTCTGGCTTCCCTACCTGCTCGTGGCCGCCACGCTGATCGTCGGCGGTGGTCTGCTGTGGTACTTGATCGCCGGCGGCGAAGACGAAGAGGACGAGACGGCACAACGCGGTGGTACCGACGCGTTCTCGATCACCGCCGCCGAGGATCATCTCAAGGATCCGCTCGCGACGACCACCGAGGAGTACCGCGGATCGGCGCGCAAAAGCCGGATGATCGCGCTCAAGGCATCGCTGGAGCGTTCGCTCGATTCGCGCGAAGGCGTCGCACGCGGATCCACGAAAGACCGCATGGTCATGCCGTGGTTCATGCTGGTCGGCGCCGACGGTTCCGGCAAGAAGACCATACTCGGTAACACCGGTCTGGCCCTACCCTGGGGACCTCCTATCGAGGTGGACTCCCAGCGCAAGGATGCAGGGAAGTGGTGGTTGTTCGACGAGGCGGTGGTGCTCGAGGCGCCGCCGGCATCGCCGGGCACGACCGTGGGAACGGCGACGCTGCCGCCGGACCAGACCGTGGCGGATGCGTCGGTGGGCTGGAGTACGCTGCTCCACATGCTGCGTCGGGAGCGGCCCGATTCTCCGTTGAACGGCATCATCGTCACCATCGCGTGCTCGGACTTGATCGGCGCGCGGCTGGACGCGGGGAAACTGGAAGAGCAGGCGGACCGTATCCGCAACTTCCTGGAGCGCACGCGAAAGTTCCTGGGCGTGCGTTTGCCCATTCACGTGCTGGTCACCAAATGCGACACGCTGCCGGGGTTCCGCGGATTCGCGGACGCGCTCCCGGCCATGCGGCGCGACGACATCTTTGGGTGGGCAAACCCGCACGAGTTGGAGGCACGGTTCGAGCCGACGTGGGTGGACGCGGGCTTCACGGACCTGGAGCAACAGCTGGCCAACCTGCGCGACGAAGTGCTGGCCGCCCCCGAGCATGTCCGGGATTCGGTGGGAGTGTTCGTATTCGATTCAGAATTTTCGGACTTGCAGGAGCCGCTCAAGGTTTTCATCGCGCGACTGATGCCCATCGGCGAGCGGCGGCCGTCGCTGTTCTTCCGGGGCTTTTACTTCACCGGCGACACGCTGGCATCCGAGAACAGGCGACAGGCCACCGCCAAGCAGGGTGAGAGCAGAAAGGGAGCGGCCGCGCGCAATTCGACGGAGATTGCCGACGAGCCGCACAATCTCGTCTTCCTCAAGTCGCTCTTTGCCGACAAGATTTTCAAGGAGGCGGGCCTGGCACGCGCCCCCGCTACGATTCGGCTGGCCCGCGACCGCCGGGTGGTGCTGGCCCAGGCCGCAGCGCTCCTCCTGACCATTGGTGGTGGGTTCGGTCTCTGGACCGCCGTGAAGGGCTTCCGGCGGGACGATCGCGTGTATCGAGCGGGACTCAGTGCGGACGCCACCACGCTTACCCGCGTCCTGTCGGGGGTCGCCATCGATCTCGACGAGATGCGCCGAACAGAGCGGCTGGGTAGCGGCACGCCCCATAGCCGGCGCACGCGCGACGCCGCGGTGATCGAGCTGGTCGGGCGGATGCGTGACGTGCCGTCCATTCGCGTGCGGTCGCCGTTCATCCCCAGTTCGTGGTTCTCGCCGCTCACGGGTGAGATCAAGCTGTCGCTGATGTCGGGGGTGGAAAACATCATTCTCCCGGTCACTCGACAGCGCCTGGCCGAGCGCACCGACCGATTGTTGGGCGTCCGTGATGCCACCGTCTCGGTCGTACTGGAAGAGCTCAATCCAGATGACCCGCGCTCGATTCCCGCCTACCTGAATGAAGTCCGCGCGCTGAGCAGGAACCTTGCGCGCTACAACTCGCTGGCGGATTCGACCTCCGGCAGTGTCGCGGAACTTTCGGCGTTGCTGGACTACCTATTTGGCGAGCAGATCTCCACGGATAGCGCCATCTCGACGCCCGACTTCGAGGAGGCGCTCAGGCGCGCACGGGGCGCGGCCATTCCTGTGTCGCCCGACCTCGCCAGCACCGTGGTGCGCCGTTCGGTTTCGTTGGTATCCGCGGCAGCGGGATCGGCGTCCAGCCAACTCTCGCCCCGGACGACGCCGGCGGCAGAGCGCGCGGTCAGGCCAGAGGATGATCTCGCCGCCCTGGACGGGCTGGCGGCGCTGGTGGACCTCGTAGACCCAAAGAAGGGCATCGTGGCGACGGTATCGGATTCAGCGATCCTCGGCGTCAGGCTCGCCCGGATGGTTGAGGACTCCATCGCGGCACACCTACGCCTGGCCGCCGTACGGATTGCGCCGGACACGCTGTCGCCTGACTCATCGGCGAAGCGGCTGCGCAATGTGGTCTCGCAGCTCTATCAATTCCGGCTCATGCGGCCCGTGGAGCACCGCGAGATCGTCGGCGAGATTCGCCCGCATGAGCGGCTGCGCTGGGACGTGGGCAGCCTCGAGCTGGGACTGGCGCTCCAGAGCGAATTCCTTCAGGCGGTGGTTACCATCGCGGGCGCGTTCCCCGATCAGAATCCGGAGCGCTTGCGTCGCGCGCTGGAAGTGCAACTGCGGGATCGCGTGATAGACGTTGCCGCCAGCGCGCAGCGGTTCATCCCGCTCGAGGCGGAGCTCGATCCATTCGCTGAAGTAAAGGCGCTGGGCATGAACCTGGAGGGCGCGGCCGGCCGCATCCTGCGCCTTGCCGCGCTGCTCGATTCGCTGAAGGCACGGGATGAGGGTACCAAGCTCGTGGCGGCCGGCGCGCGCCAGGCAGAGCAGGCACTGGCGCTGGCGCAGGCTGTCTTCGACGGCAATCGCTACCTGCAGCCCGTCACCGCGAGCATCGCGGTGTGGCAGGGCGTCATTCCGTTCAACTTCGTTGCGTTGGGCACCACCGACTCGCTGCCGTTCGGGACGACGCTGCTGCGTCACGAGACCGAGATACGCACTTTGGCGCACGATATCGCGCCTTCACTGCGCTACCTGCGGCTGCGATCGGTAGGGGATTCGGTGCGCGTGCCGGGACTCCTGACCGAATGGGAAGAGATCACCGCGTCGGTCTTCAAGTATGAGCGGGGCGATCTCACCAGCTCGATGGGCATGCTGCATCGCTATTTGCGTGACGCGCTGTCCATCACCACCATGGACGGCTGTCGCTTGGCGGCGGCGCAGCCCGATACGCTGCGTCCCTCCACCGACATTTTCGTATCGCGGCGGAGGCAGTTCCGCGCCGCGTTGGTCGGCCGCTGTTCGCCCTCAGGCAGCGCCGACGCCGCGGCGGCCTATCAGCGGCTCCGCGCCTATTTCCAGACGCGCGTCGCCGGCCGCTATCCGTTCGCGGATACGAGTGTCGTAGCACGCGTGGACGCAGTGGCGTCGGACGTGCGCGACTTCGTGCGACAGTACGACGCCTTCGCGAGCGCGAATGAGTTCACGCTCCGCAGCGATCCGCGGATGGCGCAGACAGCCAGGGCAGCATTCGGATTTCTCGACCAGTTCGCGGCGGCGCGCGGCTTCCTGGCGCCGCTGGCGGATGATACCGAGGCCGGCGGCGTGCCGCGGTACAACCTGCTGGTGATTGCCGGTCCACAGCCGGACAGCGTCGCCCTGGCGCAGGTCGAGCTGCGAGTGGGCGGTCGCGCTGTCTTTGTGTCCGAAGAGCCCGAGACCGCCCTGTGGCGGTCCGGTGACTCAGTGAGCGTCATCCTCACTCCGTACGACACTTCGATGGCGCGTACGCTCCTGTCGCACGGCGGCGCGTGGGGCGCGTTCCGTTTGGCGCAGCGGCCTGGCCGCATCGGCGTCCGGCTGTTCCATCCCTACACACGACTGGAGTTGCGGTTGCCGTTCTTTCCCGCGACCGCGCCGGAGATCGTGAACCTGAGGCAGCGATAGTTCGCGTACGGACTATCGACCGACCTGGAACCCGACCCGCACGCGAAGCGCCGAGAACTGATCGGTGCGTCCAGTGGCGTTGTTATTCACCTTGGGGAAGGTGAACCGCTCCGCGTAGTACACCAGCGCCGCCGAGAGCAGCCCGCTGTTCACCTCGAGTCCCGCCTCACCCGCGAGACTGAACGGATCGGGGTTCACCTGCTTGCCCTGGGCGTCCACGTAGCCCGTGTACGCCGCGCCGGGCAGCAGGGAGACGCCAGTAATCGTGGTGATCGCCCCGCCCACGAACGAGAATCGCGTCACCGCCGACGCCCGCGGGAACGACCAGCGTTGCGTCGCAAGCGCGGTGGTTGTGCTGCGCATGACGTACCCGCCGCGCAGCCCGAACCAGGCCGTCGGCTGCAACGTCAGGTCACCAGCGACCTCGGTCACCTTCAGGTCTTCGCCCGTGCCGCGCGTCGGCGACAGCTGGCCGGTGCGGAAATCGCCGGTGAGCTTGATGCCGCGGTACGGCGCGACCTCCAGGGTCCCGCCATACAGCAGGCCAGTGCGCCGGTCGACAAAGTTTGTGTCCCGCGTTGAGTGGGCCGCGTGCATCACGACCGCAGAGAGGGACAGCATGCGTCCGGAATAGACGGCGACGACGCTCTGACGCTGGATCTCTCGCGCCGCGCTGTCCAAACGTGCCTTGTTGCGCTCGCGCGCCGAATCCAGGTTGAACGACGGCCGGACGAAGACCGCGGCCGCGGCCCGCGCCTCGGCGGCTACACTCAAATCCGCCTTGTCGCGAACGCTGACCAGCAGTGAATCGCGAATGCCGCCGAACTGCGCCACCACGTACGTGCTGCCGGTCTTGCGCGCGAGCACCCGCTGGCCGCTGATGGTGCGTACCATGCTCGTGTCGTTCGACGTAATGCGGAACTCGGCATTGCTGATGGCCGCCCCGGTGGCATCGCGCGGCGTGACACGCGCCGTATCGCCCACCGAGAGAAACAACGACTGGAGTCGCAACGTCGGTGCGCGAGGCTCGTCCAGCGATGGCAGTACTCCGATGATGTCTCCCGCGGAAACCACGGGCGCCATGCCGAGACCCGGCAGCACCTGCACGCTCACGGTGTCGGTGGCATCGCCAACCTGCGCGACCACCTTCACGGTCCCGGCGCTCAGGGAGCGAGCCATGCCGCTCAGCGGATCCACGCTGACGATGGACGGATTCAGCGACGCCCAGGTTCCCTGCGGGTCGCGAATAGGATCGCCCGACGGATCCTGAGCGCTCAGCCGAATGCGGAACGTGTCGCCGACGACCTTGTTGGCGAAGCCCAGCTTGTTCTCGATCGTTGCCTTCGCGGCGCGCTGACGTACTTCGATGCGCACACTGTCCGCGATCCCACGGTCCGTGCACCGCACATACGTCACGCCGTTGGCGCGAGCGCTCACAACGCCCGTGGTCGCGAGGACCGCGACGCGGTCATTCAGACTGCGGCACGCGGTGGGTCTGCGGCTGGCGCTGGCGATGGGGTGCCCCGCGGCGTCACGCGCCTGAATGCGAAGCGGCGCCGTGGCACCCACGGCTTCGAGCCGGACCACGGAAGGGAAGAAGTCGTATCTCGCGGCCCACTGGTCCACGAGAATGAGCGCGGACGCCGAGTCCTTGCCCGAGACCGCCCACAGCCGGGTGTAGCCCGGCTTGCGGGAAACGACCACGCCCGCTGGCGTGACGGTCGCGATCGTTGGGTCGGCGACGTGCCAGCGGATGCGCGCCGCCTGCCCCTGGCCGCTCGTGGCGCGCGCGGACGCCGTGACCCGCTGGCCGATACTGGTCAGACGGTAACCGGTGCGATCGAAGCGCACCTGCGCGCCCACAGCCACGAACGGCGCCAGCGTGACGATGGCGGTAAGCGCGAAGACGACCGGCGTGGGTCTCACCGCGGACACCCGTTGGGGGGACAGATGAGCAGAATCGTGGAGCCGATGCGCGAGGCGTTCCTGGAGCGCACGCCGGCGTTGAAGTCATTG
>JANNJV010000223.1:0-28560 GCA_031395945.1 Gemmatimonadota bacterium
GCCGCGCGCACGGCCGCTGGATCTTCGAGGCCGCGCGCAGTCTCCTCGTCGAGGGTGCGGCGCAGGACCTCCAGGGACTGCGCCACCACGGCGTTCGCGTGCAGGGTGAACGGAAATGGGGCTGGCGCCCCTCCCGGCAGCACTTCGGTGGAGTAGAGAGGTACGTTGCGATCCCTTCGCGCGGCGAGATCTTCCGAGGAGAGATACAGCGTGTCGGCGATGATCGGTTCGTCGACGATGTGCTCGTCGTTCGTGTCGCGGATGTAACGATCTACCGCGACGGCGTACCCCGCGGCGCCTTCCAGACAGAACCCCGGGGCGAACATCGTCCCATCGAAGTAGTGCTCACCGCGACCGGGCGCGTACCCGTGCAACTCGCAGGTGCGAAGCAGCAGCTCGCGCGCGAGGGCCGGGTCGGCGAGTTGCACTGCGGGCAGCGTCCACATCAGCGCTTCCCAATCGCGGACGGTAACGCCTCGGCCGTTCCACGGCGCACGGCTACGTACCAGGTAATAGTGGGCGTCGTCCAGCGCGCGCCCCACACTGTAGAAGTACGCGAACTGCAGGTTGCGATTGATGAAAGGGTCGAGCGTCTCGTGCCCGGTCGACTGCTCCAGCGCCTGCAACGCGTCGCGCGTGTCGCGTAGCAGGTCCTTCCATCCACGACGGCGGAGGACGGCCATGGACGCGCGGGCGCCGTCGGGCTCGGGTCCCGCCGCCAGATAGAAGGCGAACTGCGCGCGCCCTCCGGCCGGCGCGGTGACGGCTCGCTCGATGACATACTGCGGCGCTTCTCCTCCCCGGACGCTCACGCGCGACGACTCGTCCGCGCCGATAGCAATGGACACCATGCCCGCGGCCGCCCGCCCTCCGAGAATCACGTCGCCTTCAACCTCCTGCACGAGATGGCTGTCCTCGAACGATCGCGGTGTTCTGACGCGCAGTTGGCGATGGCCGAGCGTGCCCTCCATGACGAAGGTGGCCTGGACGTCCGCGTTGCTCCGGTTCTCCAGCGAGAGGGCGTACACGGCACCCGCCACGTCGGAGTCCCGGCCGAACGGCGCGAAGACAGTGCCGCGCACCGCAACCTCGTCCAGCGTCCACGTGAAGGTCGGCAGCCAACCCAGCGCGCGTTCCCAGGCCATGGGAGCATCGGCCAGGGAGTACTCGCGCGTGCCAATCCGCAGTCGCGGACGCAGCAGTGGCGGACCTTCGCCTTCCACGAAGCCGGCGGCCCCAGCGAACTCGATAGCCGACCGCGTTCCCCGGTGCAGAAATCCGACGGCGAACACCGCGCCGTCAGCGGGGTGAATACAGGGCAGCGAGAGCCAGTGATTCCCTGTGACCTGCCACGGGACGCGGGGCGGTTGGCGAAACGACACGATGGGTGCGGTTATGTTAGTGGAGTGGCGCGAACAATGACCAAGGCCATGATGCCCGTCAACGATGCGTGATCGCCGTCCGCGACTTTTCGCGGCGACGTTGTTCGCGTCTCTGATATTTGCGCCGCCCGCTGGGGCGCAGGGCGGGCTTGGGCATCTCGAAGATGTTTCGCTTGCGCCGAGGGGCATGCTTCGCCTGCGAGCCATCACAGCCTGGACGCGGTACGATTCACAGTACGGCCCGACTGGCGTGGAGCCGTTGGGCGCGCGCCTGACGGCCGACTCGCTCGGCGTCCGCCAGCTACCGGCGTTGTCCGCGATCGAATCGGAAGTGCAGTCCGCGACCGGTCTTCCCTTCACGCTCACACTCGGTCGGTCGCGCCTGGACGCAACCGCGCGAACAGAGATTCTCCCGTTGGGACTCGAGTACGGGCTCACGAGCCGTGTGGCGATCGGAGTGACCGTGCCAATCGTTCGGAAACGCGCCGCCATGCTCTTTCGGTTGGATACCGCAGGCGGCTTTGCGGCGAACGTCGGTCCGAATGTCCACCGGACAAACGCAGTCGCTGCACAAACCAACGCGGTCGTACAGGCCGAATTCGCTAGCGCTGCCCAGCAACTCCAGCAGCGCTTGTCGAGTTGCCAGGCAAACCCGGGAAACGCGGGGTGTCCAGCGTTGCTCGCCCGTGAGGCGGAGGCGCTGCAGCTCATCGCGTCGTCGCAGTCTTTCGCCTCCAGTGTCGGTGCGCTGTATGGCACAGCCACGACCCTTGGGATGGCGTTCGTTCCCACGAGTCAGAGCGCGGCCCAGGCGGCGATCCAGGCACGCATTGCCGCCTTCAACACGCAGTACCGGGACCTGCTCTCGTCGAGCGCCAATCTTCTCTCAGCGACCCCGTCCGCCGCCGGTGGACCGGCTGGATCAGCCGCGTTCGAGCGGTATCTGGTGGAGGAGGCTGGTGGCGACTCGCTGCGCATGCAGGAGCGCGTCGGCATCGGTGACGTCGAGATCGGGATCAAGGTCCGCGTGCTTGGCGCTGCTCGTCGTGTGGGACAGCGCAGGAGCACGCAGCTCGCGCTGGCAAGCTCACTGCGGCTTCCGACGGGCTCGACGCAATCGCCAAGCAGCGTCGTCGACCTGCGATTGGGCGACGGACGCTTCATTCTGGATTCGCGCGCGATCATGGATTATCGCGCCGGCCGTCTCGGTTTTCAGGGCACGGCCCAATACGCCATGGCACTCGATCGCCCCGACACGATCGGAACCCTTGTTGGTGCCGCGGCGCTTGCACGCGACAACGACTACTGGCTGGAGATACAAGCGGCGCCGCGGTGGCACCTGTCAGAGCCGCTCGCTCTCCATGCCGCCTACTCGCTGCGCGCGACCGGGACGCTCGGGAGTGACCAGCTTGCCGGAGCCGGCGTGAGTTTCTCGACCTTGTCCTCGTACACCGCCGCGGCGCTGCCCATCGAGATGCGTTACACGCACCTCCAATCCATCAGCGGAGATGCGGGCCGCCCCAAAGTGTTCCGCGATCAGCTGGAGCTTCGCATCTACTACCGACTGTTGCGGCGCTGAGGCGGCTATGCGCGCGGGTGCCCCTCGGCCCGCCGTCGACGCGCAGGAGTCGCTGGCACCTCAGCGTCCCGCGCGACCGTCAACAACTCGGTGGCGTGCGCGCGGCTGGTCGCGCTTTCCGGATCGCCTCCAAGCATTCGCGCGACTTCCTCTATACGAGCGGCGTCGGACAGCGCGGTTACGTCCGCGGTCGTTACGCCGGCCTTGGCACCCTTGGTGACGAGGATATGCCGATGCGCCCGTGCTGCGATCTGCGGCAGGTGCGTGATGACGAAGACCTGATGCGACATCGCCACCTTTCGCAGCATCTCACCGACCTGCTGTCCCACCTTCCCTCCAATCCCCGCATCGACCTCGTCGAAGACGAGCGTCGGGACCTGGTCGATGCGCGCGAGAATGGTCTTGAGCGCAAGCATTACGCGGGAGAGCTCGCCCCCGGACGCCACACGCGCGAGCGGTCGCATTTCGTGCCCCACGTTGAGCGTGATACGGAACTCCACGTCCTCGGCGCCGTTCGGCCCCACGGCCTGTAGGGGAGCGAGCTGCGCGAAGAATCGGCCATCCGCCATGCCAAGCTCGGGCAGCACATCGCCCACCGCCTTCGACAGTCGGACGGCGGCGTCGGATCGCCTGGCGGTGAGTTTGCCGCTTGCGGAAGCCAGCGTCGCGTCCGCTTCGCTCGCGCGCGCCTGCAGGCCGCGTAAGTCGAGCGCCGCGGTGTCGAGGAGCTCCAGCTCGCGCCTCGCGTCGCGTCCCGCGGCGATGACCTCGTCGAGCCCCGGACCATACTTCTTCGTCAACCGGTAGAGGAGATCGCGTCGCCGGCGCACGTCGCTCAGTCGCGACGGGTCGAGATCCACGCTCCCGGCGTAGTCGGCCATTTCGCGCGCCAAGGCTTCCAACGAATAGAAGCCCGCGTCGAATGCCTCCTGAATCCGAGACAGGGTCGGGTCGAAGCGCTGCAATTGCTGCAGCGTGCGCGCCGCCTGGGACAGCCGCGGCAGGACGCCGTTCTCTTCATCTTCCAGGAGCGCGTTGAAGGCCGCTGCCGATTCACGAATCTCGGCGGCGTTCTCCAGCCGCCGCGCCTCGTCCTCGAGCTTTACGTCCTCACCAACGACGAGCCTGGCCTCTTCGATCTCGCGGGCGACGTGCGTGAGATAATCGGCCCGCTTCTCGGCGTCTGCCCGGCGCTTGGACAGGTCCGCCATCTCTCGCCGCACATCCGACAACGTGTCGTAGGCAGTTCGCACGGCCGCCGCGTCGTCGCGCGCGCCGGCGAAGGCGTCCAGCACCGCACGCTGCGACTCTCCGTCCAGCAGCGACTGTGCCTCGTGTTGTCCGTGCAGGTCGATGAGCACCCGGCCGATGTCCGCGAGCGCCGACGCGGTGACGGTCGTGCCGTTGACCCAAGCGCGCGACCGCCCGGCGGCCGTCACTTCTCGCCTGAGCACCACGAGCGGCTCGTCCGTGTCGATGCCCCGCTCGTCCAGCAGCTGCAGCAGCCCGGTGTTGCCGGCGACATCGAACACCCCCTCGACCGTGGCACGGTCACTGCCCGTGCGTACCACGTCCGCAGCGCCGCGCTCGCCCAGCAGCAGCCCCAGCGCACCCACGATGATCGATTTTCCGGCGCCCGTCTCTCCGGTGAGAACGTTGAATCCGGTCCCGAGTGGAAGCGTCAGCGATTCGATGATCGCGAAATTCCTAATTCGCAGCTCGGTCAGCATTCCTGGATTGGTCTCGTTCCGGGATTCCGCCCCAGCCCAACTTCTGGCGCAGTGTGGTGAAGAAACTCGAGCCCGAGAACCGGACGATCTTGATGTGCTTCTCGGCGCGGCTCACGCTCAGTGTCTCGCCCGCCAGAAATGTCGTACCCACCTGCCCGTCCACCGTAATCATAAGCTCTTCGGGCGCACCCTCCGCTTGCACGGTAATTCGTGACGTCGCCGCGAGCACCACGGGCCGGATGGCGAGCGTGTGCGGCGAAACAGGCGTGACAATGAGGGTCTCGAGCGTCGGAACGACCACTGGGCCGCCGGCGGACAGACTGTAGGCTGTGGATCCGGTGGGTGTCGAGATGACCACGCCGTCGGCCGAATAGTAGGCAATCATTTCGTCATCGACGGCGACGCGCAGCGACACGACGCGCGCGAACCCGCCCTTGTGGATGACCACGTCATTGAGCGCCATCCAGCTGCCTCGTTCCCGGCGATTGCTTTCCATGACTGCGGCGCGCAGAACCATGCGCGACTCGACCGTGAAGTCCCCGCGCGCGAAGCGCATGAGGGACGTCTCCAGCTGATCGGCCGGGCAACACGTGAGGAACCCCAGCCGTCCCATGTTCACGCCAAGAATCGGCACTTCATGGCCGGCAAGCAGCCGGGCGCCGCGCAGCAACGTTCCGTCACCACCGAGCGTGAGGAGCGCGTCAATCTGCTCCGGCGAGTCCAGAATCCCGTTGCCGCCGGCGGGCAAGGCGCTTTCGAATTTCAACTCGAGGTTCAGGCCAGGCGCCAGTTTCTCGAGCGTTTGCAGCGCCGTCGTGAGGCCAGGATAAGCCGTATGACCGACGACACCCAAGCGGATTGGCCGGGCGGTATCCCTCACCCGGCGATCGCCTCGGATTCCAGCATCGCGCGCACGCGGTCCGCAATGCCTTGCGCAGTGAGTCCACACTGCTGCAGCTGTCGCGCGCGCGAGGCCGACACGATGACGCGATCCGGCACGCCGAGCGTGAGCACACGAACAGACTCGTCGTGCCGCTCGATCACCGTGGACATGAAGGCACCGAATCCGTTGACCATGGTGCCTTCCTCAACCACGAGCACCCGGTGATGATCCGCCAGCACTGCGGCGAGCGTCACCTCGTCGTAGGGCTTGAGGTACCGGCAGTTCACCACGGTCACGTCCAGGCCCTCGTTCGACAGCTGTTGCGCCGCTTCGAGCGAAGGGTACACCATGGTGCCCACGGCGAGGATCGCCACCTCCCTGCCCTTCCGCAGCACTTCCCAGGTGCCGTATGGGACGCGCTCGATCTCGCGCATGTGTGGTGGCTCGTCGGGTGACGCGTCGCGCGGGTACCGGATGGACCATGGCCCGCCGTCGTGGTCCATTGCCGACCGCAACAGGGCGAGCATCTCACGCCCATCCTTGGGGGCGGTGATGGTGAAATTCGGCACCGCCAGCAGATAGGCGATGTCGTACAACCCCATATGTGTTTCGCCGTCCTCGCCCACGAGCCCTGCCCGATCGAGACAGAGCGTGACCGGCAGTGACTGAATGGCGACGTCGTGAATGATGTTGTCGTACGCCCGCTGGAGGAACGTGGAATAGATGGCCACCACCGGCCGCAGACCGCGGGTGGCGATGCCGGCCGCGAAGGTCACCGCATGTCCTTCCGCGATTCCAACGTCGAAGAACCGCCCCGGATGCGCACGCGCAACGGCATCGGTGCCGGTACCGCTCGGCATGGCCGCGGTAATCGTGACAACGCGCTCGTCTTCGCTTGCCAGCTCGGCAAGGCCCTTCCCGAAGACTTTCGTATAGGCGGGCTTCGCGGTGCTCGATTTCGTCGGTTTGCCTGTGGACGGTTCATACCCGGGCGGCAGCGCGTGCCATTTCTCGCCCGCCGAATGCTCGCCCGCTGGGAAGCCCTTTCCTTTCTGGGTAATGACGTGCACCAGGCGCGGGCCCTTCATGAGTCGGATGGCCTGGAACGTATCGATCATCGAGCCGATGTCGTGCCCGTCGATGGGTCCGAAGTACCGAAAGCCCAATTCCTCGAAGAGCACGCCCGGCGTCAGGAATGCCTTCACGCTTTCCTCCCACTTCCGCACGAGCTGGCCCATGGCTGACAGCGGACCGGGCGCGCTGTCCGCGATCTCTCCGATCTTGCTGCGCACCCGGTTGTACATCGGGTTGCGCTGGATGGAGGTCAGATACTTCGACATCGCGCCGACATTGGGAGCGATGGACATCTCGTTGTCGTTGAGCACCACGATCACATCGCGATCGGAATGCCCAGCGTTGTTCAGCCCTTCGTACGCCAGTCCTGATGTCAGGGCGCCGTCGCCCAGGATCGCGACGACCTTGTAGTCCTCGCCCTTGATGTCGCGACCCACGGCCATGCCCAGCGCCGCCGATATGGCCGTGGCGGCGTGACCGGCGCCGAACGTGTCGTACTCGCTTTCGCTGCGCTTCAGGAACCCCGAGACGCCATCTTCCTGCCGCAGGGTTTCCATCCTCGCGCTTCGCCCGGTGAGCAGCTTATGGGGGTAGCCCTGGTGACCGACATCCCAAACCAGCTGATCCCGCGGTGTGTCGAAGACGTAGTGGAGGGCGATGGTCAGCTCGACGACGCCCAGGCCTGCACCAATGTGTCCGCCCGTGCGCGAGCACACGTCCACAAGGCGGTCGCGCACCTCCTGCGCCACCACGGGAAGTTCATCGCGCGACATCGCACGCAGGTCGGCGGGGTTTTCGATTCGATTCAGTAGAGACATGGATCCGTAAACTATGAACGACGCGCGGCCACGAAATGTGCCAATCGCTCCAAAACGGGAGTCTTGAGCCCCGCTCCCTCCAGGTGCGTCATGACATCGGCCACCAGCATCTCGCTGCGCTGCCTTGCTGACGTCACGCCCAACACTGAAGCATAGGTGCTCTTGGCCAACGCCGCGTCCGCCCCAGCGGTCTTCCCGAGGGTCTCGGACGACGCGGTGGCGTCCAGGACGTCGTCAGCGATCTGAAAGGCCAGCCCCAGTGAGTCTCCGGCGGACGTCAGGGCGGCCACCAGGTCAGTGCTCCCGCCGGCGGCAATCCCCCCCATGGTAAAAGCCGCCGCGATGAGCGCCCCCGTCTTCGCGCGGTGCACCGACTCGAGTTCCAGCACGCTGAGGGATCGCCGTTCGCCCGCGAGGTCCAGGAGCTGTCCGCCTACCATGCCCGAGGCGCCGGACGCCTGCATCAGCACCTGAACGACGCGCCGGGCGGCAGCGACGTCGAGACGAAGCCGACGCGCGCCTTTCACGGCCTGCATCACTGCCAGTGGCACCATGGCGACGCCGGCTACCGTCGCAGTGGGCACATCGAAGGCGCGGTGGGTGGTGGCTCTCCCGCGACGAAGGTTGTCGTTATCCATGCAGGGCAAGTCGTCGTGAACCAGCGAGTAGGCGTGAACGACCTCCACCGCGGCGGCGACGCCACTGGCGTCTCCCTGGCCGCCCAGCGTCGAGTAGCAGGCCATCAGCAGGAGTCCTCGCAGGCGCTTTCCTTCGCCGGTCAGACTGTAGTGGATGGCATCGCCCAGGCGGGCGGGAAGCCCGTGAGACGCGGAGACAACACCGGCCAACTCGGCGTCGATGCGCTCGCGCCACCGATTGATCGCGTCGTCAGTACCGTTACTCACGCAGGTCCGTCACCTCGAACGTTCCGTCGGCGCGTTCCACCAACCGCTGTACCCTCGCTTCAACCTTGCCAAGTTCTTCAGCGGCCGAGCGCAGACAGACGACGCCCTCCTCGAAAAGCGCGAGTGCGCGCTCGAGCTCGATCTGCTCGGACTCCAGCTCACCGACGATCTCCTCGAGGCGACGCAGCCGGTGCTCGAAGCTCACCGCGACTCCTGCACGGACGTCGCGCGCGCCGCGACGGTGCCATCGCGGAGCACGAGGGTGAACGGCATGTCGGTGTCGAATCGCTTCACCGAAGTCAATGCTCGGCCCTCAGCATCGCGCGCCACGGCAAATCCACGCTTCAATGTCGCGAGCGGACTGAGCGCATGTAGTCGGCCGCCCAGCTCCGCCATCATCGCGCGACGCCGCTCCGTGGCCCGGACGAGGCGTCGCTGCAGTGCTGACGCGCACCACTGGAGCTCGGCTTTCGCGCCATCCACGCGCTTGGTGAGCGCTCGGCCCAGCCGCTTCTGAATGCCCCGAAGCTCCGCGGCCAACTCGGCGTCATCGCGCACGACTGTTTCGGCAGCCGCGGACGGGGTCGCAGCGCGAGCGTCGGCCACGAGGTCGCAGATGGTGATATCCACTTCGTGGCCCACGGCGGAGACCACGGGCAGCGGGCACGCCGCGACGGCGCGCGCAACGCGCTCGTCATTGAACGCCCACAGGTCCTCGCGCGAGCCGCCGCCACGACCGATGATCACGACGTCGGCTTCACCCCAACGGGATACGCGATCCAGTGCGCGACACAAGTCCAGGATGGCTGAATCACCCTGGACCGCCGCGGGCACCACGACGATCTCAACGCCGGGCGACCGGCGTTGCATGACCGCGACGATGTCACGCAGCGCGGCGCCATCGGGGCTGGTCACGACTGCCACCCGTCGCGGGTATCGCGGCAAGGGGCGCTTGCGATCCAGACGCAGCAACCCTTCGGCTTCCAGTTTGGCACGCGTCTTCTCCAGCGCCTTGCGCCAGAGGCCATCGCCCTCCGCCTCCATGCGGCGAACCACGAACTGCATCTCGCCCTTCTGCGGATACACGCTCAGGTTCCCGAATGCAGAGATCAGCATGCCCTCGTCGGGGGGCGCGGGAATGGCCCGAGTATCCTTGGACCACACGACGCCGCGTATCTGCGCCATACGGTCGCGAAGTGTGAAATACCAGTGGCCGTTTCGGTGCGCCTTGAAGTTGGTGACCTCCCCACGCACCCAGATGGGACGAAAGGCGCCTTCGAGGATGTCGCGGGCGATGGTTGTCAGCGACGACACCGCGATTGCCGAGGTCGGGTCCATGCCCGGTGCCGACTTTTCGGGATCGGCGAAATTGAAGCCACGCTGCAGCGTCATGCGGCGTGAGGCGCGACACTGCGCCGCGCCGCCTGAACCGTGTTCTCGAGCAGCATCGCAATGGTCATCGGGCCTACGCCGCCCGGAACCGGCGAGATGAGTCCGGCGACCTCGCGTGCCGACGCGTAGTCCACGTCACCCACCAGCCGGTATCCCTTGGGAACGCTGGAATCATTCACGCGATTGATCCCCACGTCGATGACTACCGCTCCAGGCTTGATCATGTCTCCGGTCAATAATCTCGCCCGTCCTGCGGCCGCGATCACGATGTCGGCGCGCCGCGTGTGATCGGACAGGCGTTTGCTGCGGCTATGACACAAGGTGACCGTCGCATCCGTCCCGGGCTGCACCAGCAGCGCCATCATTGGCTTCCCCACGATGTTGCTCCTGCCGATCACGACGCACTCGGCGCCTGCGGTCTGCACCTTGTACTCCCGCAATAACACCATCACTCCCGCGGGCGTGCAGGGTACGAACCCGTCGCGATCGCCAATCAGCATCTTGCCGACGTTTATGGGATGAAACCCATCCACATCTTTTCTCGGGTCGATGCGGCGCAGCACGGCGTCCGCGTCGATCTGCTTTGGCAGGGGCATCTGTACGAGGATGCCATGCACCGCGTTGTCGCCGTTCAACCGATCGACCACGGCGAGCAGTTCGGCCTGCGCGGTATGGGCCGGCATCCGAATGGTCTCGGCGCGCATTCCCACTTCCTCACACGCCTTGCCCTTCGCGCGGACGTAGATCGCGCTGGCGGCGTCGTCGCCCACGAGCACGACGGCGAGCCCTGGGGTTACGCCGCGGCGCGCAAGCTGTCCGACATCTGCGGCCACACGTGTCCGAATGCGAGCCGCTACCGCCTTCCCGTCCATGATGGACCCACGCTGCACGGGCGCTCCGACGACTTCAGCGCGCAAAATCCACCGCGCGCGTCTCGCGAATCGCCACGACCTTGATTTGTCCCGGGTACTGCAACTCCGCTTCGATGCGCCGTGCGATCTCCTCGGTCAGCGTTCCCATGCGAGCATCGTCTACGTCCTCCGGGGTGACGATCACACGCACTTCGCGCCCCGCCTGGATGGCGAACACCTTCTCCACGCCTTTATAGCTCGACGCAATCTTCTCGAGCCCCTCAAGGCGCTTCACGTAAGTCTCGAACGCTTCGCGGCGTGCCCCCGGACGCGATCCGGAAATCGCATCGGCCGCCTGCACCAACACCGACACTTCAGTTTCGTGGGGGACGTCGTCGTGATGCGCGGCGACGCAGTTCACGACCAGCGGATTCTCCCCGTACTTGGTGCACACCTCCACGCCCAGCTGCACGTGCGTGCCTTCGTGCTCATGGGTGAGCACTTTGCCGATGTCGTGCAACAACGCGCCGCGCTTCGCCATCGCGGTATCGAGTCCGAGCTCGGATGCCATAATGCCGGCCAGCCAGGCCACTTCCTTGGAGTGCTGCAGGATGTTCTGGCCATAGCTCGTGCGCCAATGCATCCGGCCGATGAGCTTGATAATCTCCGGATGCAGCCCGTGCACGCCGACTTCGTACGCGGACGTTTCGCCCAGCTCGACGATCTGCTGGTCGATCTCGCGCCGTGACTTGCTCACGACCTCTTCGATGCGGCCGGGATGGATGCGCCCGTCGGAGACGAGTTTCTCGAGCGCCAGGCGCGCGATCTCGCGGCGAATGGGATCAAAACAGGAGACCACGACGGTATCCGGTGTATCGTCGATGATGACGTCGACGCCCGTCGCGAGCTCAAACGCACGAATGTTCCGGCCCTCGCGACCGATGATCCGCCCTTTCATCTCGTCGCTCGGGAGCGAGACGGCCGAGACAGTGGACTCGGCGGTGTGTTCGGCAGCGATACGCTGAATGGCCAGCGCGACGATCTTTTTCGCCTCGCGCTCGGCGTCGCGACGGGCTCGCTCGCGGATTTCCCGGAGCCGGTTCGCCGCGTCCGCGTGGGCCTCTTCTTCCAGGCGCCGGATCAGCTCTGCCTTGGCGTCCTGAGCGGACAAGCCCGCCAGGTGTTCAAGCCGCTGCCGCTCCTCGGCGACCAGCCGCTTGAGCTCCTCCTCGCGATCGGTAACGATCTTTTCGCGGCGCCCGAAATCGCTGGCGCGGCGGCTCACGTCCTTGTCGCGCTGATCGAGCACGTCGAATTTGCGGTCGAGCGTCGTTTCGCGCTCGTTCAGCCGCTTCTCTTCCTTTTCCACCTCGCCGCGCCGGCCGCGCAGTTCACTCTCGAAGGTCTCGCGGAGCTTGATGAGCTCTTCCTTGCCCGTGACGACGGCACTCTTGCGCAGGTTGTCGGCCTCGCGCTCCGCTTCCGACACGATGCGCGAGCCGGTCTCCTCCGCGGTGGCTTTCGCGGCAGCCTGGCGACGATGCTCAGCGGCGACGCCCAACCGCCGCCCTAAAACGAACAGAGCCGGCAAGGCGACAAACGCAACGCCAAGCGCGGCTAGAAGCACGGTAACGCTCATATGGATCTATACTCCACTGCGGGAACACCGCAGAGACGGGTAGAAACCGCTCGAAATCCGTACTGATCGCGCGGCTTCCACATCCGGTCCGAGGCCGACGCAGGGCCGCGGATGGGAGGGTGCCTTGAGCGCGATCTGAGGTACGGACCCGCCTGGCTAGTCAACGGCTAAGGTATTTCCCGGCGTACCAAAAGGCAAACCGTCAGGCCGCGGGCTCGCCTCGTTTGGCGGGAGGAAGGAGGCGTCGAACTTCCGCACTCAGCGTCTGCAAGTGCTGCGTCATGTCGGACCCTTCACGCGCCTCAAACAACTCGCCGGTGATCTGCAGCGCCGCGAGGATTGTCGCGCGGTTGGTCTCCACGACCGATCCGCTGTCGAGCACGCGCCGGATGGCGCTCTCCAGATAGGATGCCACGGCCCTGGTTTCCTCAGGCGTTGCGTCACTCCGGATGGAGTATTCCTCATTCAGAATGGACACGCGAACGAGATGCTTTTTCGTACTCACGAACGTCCGGCCCCTACCGTTGGCGCCTGCGTCTGCAGTTGCTGCCGCAGAAACCGCACGCGATCCATCATCTGGCGAACGCGGTCCTCGGCGGCTGCCAGCCGCTTCCGCAACGCCTCGTTTTCGGACGCCAGGTCGGAGGACTGCTCACCGGTGGAGGGCCCACGCCCGCTGATCGGGGCGTGTCCCGCGTCCTTCAGCTGCGCCTCGGCGGAGATGGCCCGGCGGCGGAACGTGGCGAGCTCCTCGCCCAGATGTCGAACCAGTGTCTCGAGCTCGCGATACGCGCGCAGTTCGGGTCTATCGTTGGCGGACATGAAGCTCCTGTTCGAGTGCGCCGAGAATCTTCCCGCGCCGACCATCGATTTCCTTCTCGCGTAGAGTGCGTTCGGGATGACGGAACGTCAATCGCCACGCGAGGCTCCGCTGGTCCGCTGGAACGCCTTCTCCCACGTATTGATCGAAGAGCTCGAGTCGTTCCAGCATTTCCCCACCGGCTGCGCGGATTACGCGTTCGACGTCCGCCACTGACGTGCCGTGGGGAACGAGCAGCGCGAGGTCGATGTCCGCCGATGGCATCGTGGGCAGCGCCTGGTACCTCGAGATTCGTGATTGCGGGCGGCCGCTTTCCATAGAACCGAGATACGCGTGCTGTCCGCGTTCAGCCGGGGCGGTGGTGTCCACTTCGCCGAGAATGAGCTCGACGCCGAATGCGGGCGCGGCCCAGACAGGCGCGTCCAGCTGGACGCGAACCACATGGCCCTTGGTCTTTCCGTCGAGCTGGATTTGCCAAAGCACGTTGCCGCTGCCCGCGTGGAGCTCGGCCTGGCGTCCGGGATAGACCACCGCGGCCGCGACCTCGCCGATCCCCTTCGCGTCCCACTCATCGAACGCCGGAGGCTGCGGTTCCGTGAAATGCGCAGGCCGTCTGCGGCCCATCACAAGCACCCCCGCGCGGACCTGTTCCCGCGGCAGCGCAGAGCTTCCGCTCGAGAAGACCGACCCAATTTCGAAGATGCGCACGTCGCCAGAGCGATGCGACAAGTTGAATTCGGCCCGTCGCGCGAGCGTCTCCAACAGGGTAGTCCGCAGATAGGCTTCATTCGCCGACAGCGGATTGCTCACGCGCACATGCGATTCATCCGTACCATGCACGAATGGCATGGGACGGGTCTCGAGCAGCCCCAGCCCGATCAGAGCCTCACGCATCCGGTTCGCGGCCGTCCACAGCGGGTCATCGCACGTCGTCGAGGGTCGGAACGGCCGAATGTCGTCGGGGAACTTGTCGTAACCGTAGAATCGGGCGACTTCTTCGACGAGGTCGATTTCGGCGCTCACATCGCCGCGCCAGGTAGGCACCCTCACTTTCAGCTCGCGATCCGTCTTCAGCACCACCTCAAAGCCAACGGCCTCGAGGTAACGTCGAGCGTCTGGGAGCGGGACGTCGGTCCCAAGAACCTGCAAGACGCGCTTGGACCGCAGCGTTATCTCGAGCGGCGCTGGCGCCGCCGCCACTACGTCCAGCGGCGTATCGGCGAGTGCACCGCCGGCAATGGACATGATGAGCCGCAGGACGCGATCCATGGCCAGAGGTCCAAGCTCGGGGTCCACGCCGCGCTCGAAGCGGTAGCTCGCGTCGGTGGAGAGTCCGAGCGCGCGTCGGGTCCTGCGCGTGGCCTTGGGATCGAAGCTCGCGACCTCGATGAAGAGCTCCGTCGTTTCGGCGGTCACCTCGCTGTCTCGGCCGCCCATCACCCCCGCGACGGCCTGTGCCTGAACGCCATCGGCGATCACCACAGCGTCCGTGGGGAGCGAACGTGCGATGCCATCGAGGGTCGTGAGTCGTTCATTGGGGCGTGCCTTGCGCACGACGACGGCCTTGCCAGCGAGCTTTCGCAGATCGAATGCGTGGATGGGCTGTCCCATCTCATGCAGTACGTAGTTCGTCGCGTCAACGACATTGCTGATGGAACGCACCCCAACCGCGTCCAGTCGCCGAACCAGCCATTCCGGACTTGGGCCGATTTTCACGCCGCGCAGCACGGCGCCGATGTAGCGGCGGGCCGCCGTGTCCGATTCCACCGATACATCGATGCCGGCCACCGACCCTTTCCCTTGCACGCTTTTCGCCTTCGCCACGATGCCGCCGGTGTTCGGCAGGTTCGGCAACTGCCAGGCTTTTCCCGTGACGGCGGACAGCTCGCGCGCGAGGCCCAGGTGCGAGAGCAGATCCGGGCGGTTGGCTCCCACGTCGATGACCAGGCGGGTGTCGCCGGCCGGCATGATGGACAGGAATGGAGTGCCCGGCGCGGCATCGGTGGTGAGTTCGAGAATTCCTTCATGCTCGTCCCCGAGCCCCAGCTCCCGCGCCGAGCACAGCATGCCATTCGAGACAACACCACGAATTTTGCGGCGTTCGATCTTCACGCCGTTCGGCATCGTGGTGCCCACCGGCGCGAATGGATATCGCTTCCCGGCCGTTACGTTCGGCGCGCCGCAGATCACTTCGAGGAGATCCGCTCCGCCCGCGTCCACTTTGGTCACCCACAGATGATCGGAGTCGGGATGCCGTTCCGCCTCGACGACGCGCCCCACGACAATCGGCGCCAGATCCGCGCGCAACGGAACGAGGTCTTCCACCGTCGCCGTGTGCGCCGTGATGAGATCGCGCAGCTCCGCCGGCGTCGCTTGTACCGGGACGAACGCGCGCAGCCATTCGTAGGATGCGTTCATCGGGCGACGTGCTCCAGGAACCGCACGTCCGAGTCATACAGTACGCGGATGTCCGGGATGTCGTAGCGCTGCAACGCGATCCTGGCTGGGCCCATACCAAACGCCCAGCCCGTGTACTTCTCCCCGTCCACGCCCGCGGCTTCAAGCACCGCGGGGTGCACCATTCCCGACCCGAGGATCTCGGTCCACCCGGTGCCCTTGCACACCGGGCACCCGCTGCCCTTGCAGAGCTGGCACTCGACGTCCATCTCGGCGGACGGCTCGGTGAATGGGAAGTAGCTCGGGCGAAAGCGCGTGCGCGCCGCGCCGAAGAACCGTCGGGCAAAGTTGTTGAGCATCGCCTTCAGGTCGACAAAGCTGATACCTTCGTCGACGCAGAGTCCCTCGATTTGCGCGAACATGGGCGCATGCGACGCGTCGAAGAAATCCCGGCGGAAGACGTCGCCAGGCGCGAGGATCCGAATGGGCGGGGGAAACTTCTGCAGCGTCCGGATCTGCACCGGAGACGTGTGCGTGCGCAGCAGTACGTCGTCCTTCAAGTACAGGGTGTCGTGCGCGTCCAGCGCCGGATGATCCGGCGGAAAGTTCAGCGCACCAAAGTTGTACCACTCGTCTTCGACCTGCGGGCCCAGCGCGATGGTGAAGCCCAATTCCCGGAAGATCTCGGCGATCTCCTCGATCACGAGCGTGACGGGATGCTTGGCGCCACGCCAGGTGGTGCGTGCCGGCATCGTCAGGTCGACGGTGACGGCATCGTCGGGGCTGCTACGCACCTGACGCTGGCGCTCCTCGAACGCGGCGGTGATGCTCGTCTTCACGTCGTTGAACGCGCGCCCAGCAGCCGGCTTGTCGGTCTTGGACAGCCCGCTCAGGGCTTGCTGTATGAGTTTCAGCTTGCCGCTGCGATCGCCGAGGAACTGGATGCGCGCGGCCTCGAGTGCTTCGGGCGTGTCAGCGCGCTCGAAGGCGGCGATCGCGTCAACGATCAGCTTCCCGGCGTCAGTGACGAACTGTTCGAGGGTCGTGGACATTTCGTGAAAAGAAAAGACGAGCGGCGGCAGTGCTGGAATCTTGCACTGCCGCCGCGTGGCTTCAACGAATGGGACGACTACTTACGCGGCGTTCAGCGCGGAGCGCGCCTTGTCGGCAAGCGCGGTAAACGCAGAGGGATCATGGATCGCGAGGTCCGCGAGGATCTTGCGGTCGATCTCGATTCCCGCCTTGTGCAGCCCGTTCATGAACGCGCTGTAGCTCAGGTCATTCTGACGGGCACCCGCGTTGATGCGGGTGATCCAGAGCCGCCGGAAGTCACGCTTCTTGTTCTTCCGGTCGCGGTAGGCATAACGCCAACCGCGTTCGACGGTCTCCTTTGCCGCCTTCCACAATTTGCTGCGGCCGCCGAACGCACCGCGGGCCGCCTTCATGATTTGCTTCTTCCGCTTGAGGCGCGGAACGTTTGATCTAGCGCGAGGCATGGTCTATTCCCCCTTATGCCTGGAGAAGTCGCTTGATGCGCTTGACTTCGCCGCGCGTGGCGATCAACGCGCTGCGGCGCAAGCGGCGTTTCCGCTTCGACGTCTTCTTGGTGAGGATGTGGCTCTTGAACGCCCGGCCGCGCTTCACTTCACCGCTGGCGGTGACCTTGAAGCGTTTCCGCGCGCCCTTGTGGGATTTCATTTTCGGCATGTGTCAATCTCGGTAGCGCGCGCCAATCACTTGGGCGCGACGATCATCGTCATGAGTTTTCCTTCCAGCCTGCCCGCCGTTTCGACTTTTCCAACGTCGGCCAGCGCTTTCGCCACACGATCTAGCACGGCAGCACCGAGCTCGGGATGCGCGACCTGTCGACCACGAAACATCATGGTCACCTTCACCTTGTTCTTTTCTTCCAGGAACCGTCGTGCGTGCCCGGTCTTCGTCTCAAAGTCGTGGTCGCCAATGCCCGGCCGGAATTTCACTTCCTTGAGCTCGATGACATGCTGCTTCTTTTTGGCTTGGCGTGCCTGCTTGGCCATCTCGAACTTGTACTTGCCGTAGTCCATGATGCGGACCACAGGTGGCCGAGCCGTTGGAGCAACTTCGACGAGATCGAGACCCAGTTCCTCCGCCTGTCGGAGTGCCGTATCCACGTCCATGATGCCGAGCTGTGCGCCGTCGGCGCCGATGACGCGAACCGGGGAGATGCGGATCTGGCGGTTGACCCGCACGCGCTTGGTAGTGTCCTGGATGCGGTAATCCTCGAATGAAGAAAAAAAATGCGGACCCGTTCTGTGCAGAAGGAGTCCGCGTGACGCCGACGCACACGCGGTGCGTGCATCGACTGATCGAAGAGACTCCAGCAGCACGCCTCACGACGTCGTGAGGGCCGAAGGGTGGAATCAGCGTTGGCTGATTCACTTGACGAATTGTGCCTTAAACCTAGGCCTGATGGCCGCTTAGGTCAAGCGGACAGCGCATACGCCTTGCCGTCGTGCTCGATGCGGCTCCATGGCAACACCGAATCGTGCTCGAACACGAGCAGCCATCGTTCGTCGCGGGCCTGCTTCAGGATCCGACGCTTGGTCTCGAGCGAAACCAGCGGTTCGACATCGTAGCCCATGATCCAGGGCAGCGGCAGATGCCAGGTGGTGGGAACGAGGTCCGCCACGTAGAAGGCCACCTCACCATCGCTCTCGAGTCGCACGCCCTGATGATGGGGAACGTGGCCCGGGGTCGGAACAACAGAAATGCCGGGCACGATCTCCTGCTCGCCGCGAATCAGCATGAACAGGCCGGCGTCCCGCACGGGGACAAAGTTATTTGGGAAATAGCTCGCGGCCGTCCGCTCGTTGGTGTGCGTGGCGAACTCGTACTCACCGGCCTGCAGCACATACTTTGCCTTGGGAAACGTCGGGACGATGCTCCCGTTCTCGTCGCGCCGCGTATTCCCTCCCGCGTGATCGAAATGCAAGTGGGTGTTGATGACGAGCCCGATGTCGTCCGGGCGCACGCCCAGCTGGCGGAGTCCGTCCTCCAGCTGCGTGTCGCCTTGCGCGCCGGCGTTTTCGACGCCGTAGATCTCATGGAACTTCGCGTTTTCCTTGTTGCCCGCGCCGGTGTCGATCAGCACGAGTCCGGATGCATGCTCGATCAGTAGACACCGCATGCCGAGCTGGATGCGATTGCGGTCATCGGGTGGAAGCCGCTTCTCCCACAACGGCTTCGGGACCACTCCGAACATTGCGCCGCCGTCGAGCTTTTGCCCCCCCGCCTGAATCGCGTGCACCTGCCATCCGCCGATCCGCCGGCTCTCGACCAGCGGCGACCCTGCGGGTGCCGTCATGCGATGGCCTCGTAGCCGCTGGCCGGCTGAGGCAGATACGATCGGACGGCAGGGAGTCGTGGCTTTCTGAGAAGCACCTGGAGCTGGTCCCACGTGTCGACGTCCTGTCGGCGCGCGTCCGCCAGCATGCGGAGCAGGATCTGCGCAGTAGCCCGGGCGTCGCCGCCGGCGCGATGCCGTCCGATGATTGGCACTTCGTAATGCCAGGCCAGAGCATCGAGATTGCGCCGACGCAGATGCGAGAGAAGCTTGCGCGCGAATTTCACGGTGCACAGCTGCTGCCCGCGCAACGCCGTCCCGGTGACGCGCTGCAATTCCATGTTCAGGAAGCGCCAGTCGAAGCGCGCGTTGTGCGCGACGAACACGTGCCCGTCAACGGCCTCTCGAATGCGCTCGGCGATGTCGCCGAACGTCGGCGCCTCCTGCAGCATGTCCCAGGTGATGCCGGTCAGTCGGGAGACATAGGGAGAAACGGGGCGCTGTGGATTCACCAGATAGTCGGCGGCGGTCACCGCCTCGCCGTCACGCACGTGCACCACGGCGATCTCCATGATGCGATCGCCGCCGTACGAGCTGCTGCCCGTCGTCTCCACGTCGACGACGGCATACCGCAACGCACTCAGCTCCACGGATCGTCGCGCTGAACCGGACACGTCATGCACCGCGGCCCTCCACCGCCGCGAACGAGTTCCGATCCCTCGAACGTGATGACCGCCTTGTCGCCGTTCTTGAACCGGGCCTCGCCGGTGAGAAATGCGACGGCCGGAACGACGTGGTACCCGGCGCGCTCCATCTCGCGGAGCGTCGCTTCGTTTCGGGCATAGGACAGCACGACGCCGGGCTTCATCGCCGCGAAATTGCATCCGGATGCCCATTGCTCCCGGTCCTGGAGCGTCCGCTTGTTACCGCCACAGAGAACGGGCTCCAGTGGCAGATCCACATTCTTGAGCGCGTCAAAAAAGCTGGCCGGCTCGCGCAACGATTGCTCACCCTTGCGCCAGTGCAACACGCGAAGCCGCTCGGGACCAATAAAGTGAGGTGGATACACGATGCACAGCTCGCGATCCAGCTGCGTGAAGATCATGTCGAGATGGATTGCGGTCTTGTGCTCGGGCATCACCACGATGATCACGTCGGTCACTTTCGTCTTCTCGAACAACAGCGACGCCAGGCCATCGATGGCGGCCGGGCTGGAGCGCTCAGAGAACCCGATCACCACGAGGTCGTCGCGAATCGGGTGCACATCCCCGCCCTCGATGGTGTAATGGTGCCGGCGCTCCACCGACCCGTCGTACAGCAGCCCTCGGCTTTGGAAATCCGGATGATGCATGAAAATCGCCTTCATGATCAGCTCTTCCGGCCATCGAATGCCGTATCGCATGGACCCGATGAGCACATGGTCTCCCACCGGGATGCAGCTGTCGCGCGTAAAGAACAGGTTGGGCAGCGGCGGCAATTCGTAGCCGGATTCGTTGAGCGCCTTGGACAGGAGGCCCGGTTGCTCTTCCTTGCCCTCGATCAACATGCTGGTGAGCTCTGAGGGCTCCATCTCGGCGATCTCTTTCGCCAGCGGTTCGGATGGCACGATGTCCATCGTTTCCCGGACAAAGAGCTCGCGTACCTCCGCCTGCGTAAGGACATCCTCCAGCAGGTCCCGCACCTGGTACACCTTGGTGAAACGCTCGAGGATGGCGATAAAGCGCTGGTGCTCGCGGCGCGCGGTTTCGGCCTCGATGATGTCGTCGTAAAGAAAGTCCTCGCGTGTCCTGGGAGTGACCGCGAACAGCTCCGGCCCGGGCGTGTGGACGAGGACAGCATTTAAGTGCCCAATCTCCGAGGTGACTTGGACTTTCATACCCGAAGATAACCTGAAGCAAATGGCCGGTGGAGCCGCTAGTCACCCCGAGGCGCCCTCCTTAACTTGTGAATCAATTCACAAGCATCACCTGCCTTGAAACACATTGCCGATTCTACAGTTCGCCGTCTTTCGGCGTACCTGAGGTTTCTCGAGGACTTCGAGGGTCGCGGGCTGGCGACGATCTCGTCAGATGAACTGGCCGCCCGGGGCGGCACGACGTCCGCCCAGGTCCGCAAGGACTTGTCGTTTTTCGGGTCGTTCGGAAAGCGAGGACTTGGCTATTCGGTTCCCGAATTGGCAGGCCGCCTTCGCGAAATTCTCGGCCTCGAGAAGGAGTGGAAGGTCATCATCATCGGCGCCGGCAAGATCGGCGCTGCCCTGGTGGCATATCGCGGATTCCGTCAGCGCGGCTTCCACATTCTCGCGGCGTACGACTCGAATCCGGAGAAGGTAGGACACCCCCTCGAGGGCATCCCCGTGCGCGACATCGGGCACCTCGAAAAGGACGTGCACAAGGACGCACCCGATATCGCGGTCCTCACCGTGCCTGCCGAAAATGCCCAGGCGGTTGCTGATCGCCTGGTGCGAGCCGGTATCAAGGCTGTGCTGAACTTTGCCCCCGTCCAGCTGCAGGTTCCGGCAGACGTCACGGTGAAGACAGTGAACATGGCGATGGAACTCGAGAGCCTTTCGTTCGCGCTCACGAATCGCGGCTAATCTTCCGCCGTCACCAAGCGATAAAGAATCGCGAAGCGCTCCGGTGAAATGGTCTCAGGTCGCACGTCCGGTTCAATGCCAGCCGTGCGAAGCAGCGCTTCGGCCGTCTCGGCGCTGATTTGTCTCAAACCGCGCAGGACGCGCCGCATCTGCTTGCGCCGCATGCCGAACGCGCCCTGCACGAATTCCCGAAATCCCTGCTCTTCGGATGGGGCGATGACAGGATCCGCGCGCGGAGTAATACGAACGACCGCGCTCTCCACCTTGGGCGGCGGGTTGAAAGCGCCCGCAGGCACACGAAACACCGTCTCGGCGACGGCCAGGGCCTGGAGATTGACCGAGAGCGCGCCGTATGCTTTCTCGCCGGCGGCCGCGCTCATCCGGTCGGCCACCTCGCGCTGTATCAAGTACACCGCCCGCTCCGCGCGCGGACGTTGGAGCGCGTGAAACAAAATCGGAGTGGTGATGTAATACGGGACGTTTCCGATCAGCGCGTACCTGCCGCCGGCGATATCGCCCAGGTTGGTCGCGAGGACGTCGGCTTCCACGACGCGCACGTTCGAGTCGGCATACCTGGACCGCAGAGTTGCAGCCAGCGCGCGATCATATTCGATCGCGATCACCTGACCGGCGCGTTCGCGCAGAATATCGGTGAGCGAGCCGCGTCCGGGTCCAATCTCGATGACCGTCTCCTCGCGCGTGGGTGCGAGGGCGTCCACGATTCGCGTGAGAATGTTCCGATCGGACAGGAAATGCTGGCCGAGGCTTTTCCGAATCGGCGGATGCGCGCTGGCATCGCGCGGCGACACGTCAGCTTCTCAGCGCGACGATCGTAAGGTCGTCTCGGCGGCGCGTGTCGCCCGTGTGCTGATCGAGCAGTTCGAAAATGCGGTCGAGAATCCTGGCCGGGGCTTCATCGCGATGCCGCCGTGCCATCTCGACGACCTTCTCCTCGCCAAGACGTTCTCCCTGCCTGTTGCGGGCGTCACTCACGCCATCGGTGAACAGGAGCAGCATGTCGCCGGTGGTCCACGGTCGGCTCGTGCCGGTGGGATTGGCGGTCCCCATGCCGAGCGGTGGATTGAGCGCGGGCAGCCGCTCGACCTTTCCGCTCTTGGGCACGACGAAGGCGTGGGGATGCCCGGCATTTGCGTAGCGGAGCCGGCCCGAGTTGCGATCCACCACGCCATAGAACATCGAGATGAACATCTCGGTGGCCTCCAGCTCGTCGCGCATGGAGGAGAGCAACGCACTGAGGGTTTCACCGGGTTCAGCGGTGGTCTGGGCGTGAATGGCGGACGCGCTCATCGCGAGCGCCATGATGAGCGCCGCCTGGTACCCATGACCAGACACGTCGCCGATCATGACGCCGGTTTTGCCCGGGCCAAGCCGGAAGAGGTTATACAGGTCGCCGCCGACGCTCTCGGCCGGCACCACGCGCGCGGCAACGGTGGCGTTGGGCGACACCGTCTCGACGTTCGGCAGCAACCGCATCTGCAGATCGTGGGCGTGCTGCATTTCCTGGCGCAGGCGCTGCTGGCTGAGTGACTCGCGCACCAGGCGTGCGTTCTGAATGGCGGTGCCGATCTGGGTCGCGATTGCGGAAATCAGTTTCTGGTCGCCGGCAGTAAATGCCTGGCCTGAGCGGCGGTCGGAGAGATTCACGACGCCGAGCGGCTCCGAGCCCCCGCGCGGCGACGTCCACATGATGGGAACGGAGAGCATCGCGCCTTTTCGGAAGGAATTCTCTCCATCCCAGGTCATCTGATCGGGATCCACGATCGTCGGATGGCAGGTCCGGAACACCTTGGCCGAGACGCTCGCCTGGTCATCCACCAGAATCGCGGGGACCTTGTCCGGGGCCACTCCGAGCGCAGCAACCGCGATCAGGGATTTGGCGGTGGCGTCATACACGAAGACCGCCGCCTTGCGGGCACCGACAGTCTCAGAAATCTCGATCAAGATGCGGCTCGTCGCTTCCTCGAGCGCAACGGTGCGCCCGAGGATCTCGGAGATGGTGTAGAGCAGGTTGATCTCTTCGTAGCGCTCCGCGAGTTCGTTGGCGGCGTGCTCCACTTCCAGCGCCGCTTGCATGAACTGGGCAACGACCGGCAGGAGGAACTGCAGTTGGAGATCGAGGTGGGTTGCGGCGCTCGACGCTGGGCCGATGACGAGCCAGGCGCGTCGGGGGCCTGGAATTGCCGCGATGAGGGCGGGACCTTCGGGGGTGTCGAGCGGCTTGGCTCCGTCGGAGACGGATGGGAGATCGATGGGCGGCGGTGCCCTGTTCGTCGCGGCCTCCCAGGTCAATGGTCCGCTGGACGGTTGGGACCAGACCGCCGAGTCACATCCGCTGGCCGCCTTGAAGGCAGCAAGCACCGACGCCAGGTCCGTCATGACGCACGTCGAAGCGTGAGGCGGACAACATTGCCCGGGCGGCCGGCGAACCGTTCGACGCGATCCATGAGCTTGCGCATCAGAAACAAGCCCCGGCCGTCCTCGTTCTCCAATCGCTCGGGCGTGGTGGGGTCGATGATGCACGCGTCCATGTCGAACCCGTTGCCCTCGTCGATGACCTCGATGACGAGTGTCGCCTGGTCCACGCGCGCGTTGATGCGCACCCGCTTGGCGGGATCGTCCCGGTTGCCCCGCAGGATCGCGTTGGACAGTGCTTCAGTGAGGGCGACCGGCACGTTGAGCATGAGTTGCCGGGTAGCGAAGTGCATCAGCGCGCACTCCTGGCGCACAAGATCCACCACGCGCTCGATCTCCCGCACGTCGTTCGGGATCTCGAGGGCGATGGTACGGACGTTCCGTGCGCCGCCGCCGTCGGCGGATTCAGCCTGTCGTCGTGGGGGCCGTGGCGTCAGAAGCTCTGCAGCGCGCGCTCGCGCGTGTCGGCGATTTGGAACAACGTGTCCAGCTTGGTCAGCTCAAACAGCGTCTTGAGATCGTCGTTCAGATTGGCCAGGCGCAGTTCCCCGCCTTGCTCTCGAATCTTCTTCGAGAGCGACACGAGGACCCCCAGGCCCGAGCTGTCGATGTAGCCCGTCTGCGAGAAGTCGATGAGAAACTTGCGCTCACCCTTCTCCAGTTCGTCCAGGACCTTTTGCTTCAGCTCCTGGCGGTTCCCGACGATCAGCTGACCTTCGACATCAACAACAACCACGTCATCCTGTTTCTTGATCGAGAAGCTCATGTGGTGCTCTCCTCAGCGGTCGAGGCTTCTGACGGCTTGGTCCCCGGATTGAAGCGCCGTGATGGCCGCCACGGTGATAATGTCATTGGTCGTCGCGCCCCGCGAAAGGTCACTGCACGGCCGACGTAGCCCTTGCACGATCGGCCCGATGGCGGAAGCGCCTCCGAGCCGTTCGACGAGCTTGTACGCGATGTTCCCTGCATCCAGCGAGGGAAAGACCAGCACGTTGGCTCGTCCGGCGACGCCGCTTCCCGCCGCCTTTCGAGCGGCGATGGCGGGCACCAGCGCGGCGTCTCCTTGCAATTCTCCGTCCACCACGAGATCGGGTGCGCGTCGTCGAACTTCTGCCAGGGCCTCGCGAACCAGGGCGACCGAATCGCCTTCGGCGCTACCGTACGTGCTGTAGGACAGCATGGCCACAACTGGCACATCGCCCACGATGCGCCGCCGGTCAAGGGCAGCAGCCAGGGTGATATCGGCAAGCTGGGATGCGTTGGGTGCCGGGACCACCGCGCAGTCAGTAAAGGTGAGCACTTCTGGTTCACTTGTACCGCGGAACGGCGCCATGACCATATAGAACGCGCTCGAGATGGTCCGGACACCGTCGAGCGGGCCGACCAGCCATAGCGCAGCACGGATGACCTCAGCGGTTGTGTGCACGGCACCCGCAACGCAGCCGTCGGCCGCGCCGGTTCGCACCATCCAGTCGGCAAAGTACAGCGGCTGTCGGGACAGGCCGTCGGCTGCGTCGGCAGTCAGTCCCTTGCGGCTGCGTATCGCCAAGAGTGTCTCCGCGACCGCGGTCCGCCTGGGATCCGTAGCGGGGTCCACCCATTCGACCCCGACGGACTTCGCACGAGACTGGCTGTCTGGTGCTGCCGGATCCAGCACGAGCACCGGCTCGGCGATGCATTTTTCACGGAGCTCGGCGACGGCCTCGAGCGTGCGGGGGTCCGCCGATTCAGGGAAGACGATGCGGCGCTTAACGGCTGACGCGCGCCTGCGCACATCTTCGATGAAAGCGGTCACGTTGCGCTGAACTTCCCCCGCAACGCTTTGGCGACGGAGGGATGCACCAGGCCGGACACGTCACCGCCAAAGCGTGCGACCTCGCGAACGAGGCTGGCGCTGATGTAGGTGGTGTCGAGCGAGGGGACCATGAAGACGGTCTCGAGTGACGGCGCGAGATGCCGGTTCATGAGCGCCATCTGATACTCGTACTCAAAATCGCTCACGGCCCGTAAGCCGCGGATCAGGAGCTTTGCGTTCACGGACCGCGCGAAGTCCACCAACAGGCCGTCGAAGCTTCTCACGTCGATGCGTTGCTCGTCCGCAATGGCCGATGTGATGAGCGCCACGCGCTCATCCGCGGTGAACACCGGCGTCTTGCTGGCGTTTCGCGCGACGGCCACGATGAGCCGGTCCACGAAGGCGAGACTGCGAGTCATGAGATCCTCATGACCCCGCGTGACGGGATCGAACGATCCGGCGTAAATGGCGATGCGCATGGGGGCTGAAGCTACGAGGTTCGGTAGAACGTGACTACGGTGTCGCCGTAGACCCGTCGGTCGGTGGAGTCAGGAAGGTGGACCGTCTTCTCGTGCTCGATGCCCAGGACGCGCGCGAACGGGGTCTCCAGCCACCGTCGTGCGATCTGTGCCGCCAGGCCAAGCCGGTACGGTGGGTCCGCAAATGCCAGGTCGAAGTCCGCGGCCGCCAGTTTCGAGGCAAAACGCACGGCGTCACCGCGATGCACCGTGCATTCCGCGTCCGCGCCCACGAGCGTGATGTTGTCCCGCAGCGCGGTGATGCTCCGGGCCCCGAGCTCGACGAAGTCCACAGATCGAGCCGCACGGGAGAGCGCCTCCAGCCCAAGCGCTCCCGATCCCGCAAAGAGATCGAGCACACGCGCATCCACGAGGTCCGCGTGCACGATGCTCATCCACGCCTCGCGGACGCGGTCCGCCGTGGGCCGCACCCGCGCATCGGAAGGCGCCGTGAGCCTCCGACCTTTCCACTTACCGGCTACGATGCGCAGCCCCACGCATTCCGGGCGCTAGGCCCTGAAGTCCGCGAGTCGCGCCTGCAGGCGCGACTCACCATTCCACTCGTCTCGTTCCAGACGAAATGCGACATCGATGATGGCTCCTGCCGAAAGCTCCGTCGCCCGAGCCGCCATTCCCCAACCCACCGCGGTCAGTTCGGTGCCGTGCTGTTCCAGTCGCAGCCGCACGCCATCCTTGCCCACGTTCTTTGGCGCCGAGACCAGACGTACGCCGCGCGCAACCAGCACCGGCGAAGGGTTACCGATGCCGCACGGCTCGACATGGCGCAGCAGAGACTCGAGGCCCTCGTTCACGTCCTGCAGCTGCACTTCGAGATCCACGCGCACTTCCGGCACGAGGTCGTCCAGCGTGAGTTTCGCCTGCGCCACTTCGTTGAAGCGACGCGCGAACTCATCCACCTGATCGCGGGCGATCGACACGCCGGCGGCCGATCGATGTCCGCCAAAACGGAGCAGCAGATCGCGGCACTCGCTGATGCCGGCGTGGAGATCGAAACGCGAGATTGAGCGGCCCGATCCCTTGCCCTCAGTGCCTTCGAGCGCGACAAGGATGGTGGGCCGGCCGAATTCCTCGACGATGCGCGATGCGACGATCCCAATCACGCCCGGATGCCACCCTTCAGCGGCCAGCACGATGCCGAAAGTGCGTTCGAGATCCAGCGCGCGGACCATTTCGCGTGCTTGTTCGAGGACCTCCCGGTCGAGCTGCTGTCGCTGCCCGTTGAGTTCTTCGAGTTCGCGGGCGATGGGGTTCGCTTCCGCGTCGTTGGCCGCGAGCAGGAGCTCGACGCCTCGCATGGCGCTGCCCACTCTGCCGGCGGCGTTCAGCCGCGGCGCGAGGATGAACCCAACCCGGCCCGACGTGATCGGTTTCTTGTCCAGGCCGGCTGCGCGGATCATCGCGCGCAGACCCACATTCTTCGTTGCATTCAGCAGCCGCAGTCCGTAGATGGCGAGCACGCGGTTCTCGCCTCGGAGTGGCGCCACGTCCGCGATGGTCGCCAGCGCCACAAGGTCCAGCATGTTGTAGACGGGGTTGGGATTGCCTCCCATCGTCGTGGTGACAGCCATCGCGAGCTTGAATACCACGCCGGCGGCGCACAAGTCCTTGTCGGGCGACGTGCAGTCGGGCTTGCGCGGGTTGAGTACCGCGAACGCCTCGGGCAGCGGCCCGCCGGGCAGATGGTGATCGGTGACGATAGTATCGATCCCCGCGGCTTTGAGGTCGGCGATGGGACCGAGTGCGCTCGTGCCGCAGTCGCAGGTCACCACCAGTGTCGCTCCCATGCCTTTGGCGGCCCTGACACCGGCGTTGGTCAGATCGTAGCCATCGGTGCGGTGCGGAATGAAGGGCGTCACGGACCCGCCGAGTCCGCGAAACGTTCTCGTGAGAATCGTGGTGGAGCAGATCCCGTCCACGTCGTAGTCGCCGTGAATCATGATTTGCTCTCCCCCACGGATGGCCCGCACGATCCGTTCGACCGCGCGATCCACGGCGCTCAGCGCGGCTGGGTCGTGCAAATGGTCCAGCCGAGGGCGCAGGAACTGCTTCGCGACTGCGACATCACCGTAGCCGCGCGCGACCAGCAGCCGGCAAACGATCTCCGGCAGGTTCAGCTCCGCGCTCAGCCGGGCGACGTCAGACGCATTGGGAACGTCCGGAAAAACCCAGCGCGATTGAGGCCGAACAGCCGTGGCGGTCACGCTCTCCAAGTTAGGAGCGGGACCGTCCGGCGACAATCATTCACTCGCCGCGTACAGCAGAACGCCGCATCCCTCGCACAACTCCGTGGCTCCGGTCGCGACCATGGTATTGCGGCGCTGCACCGGAATCGCTGTATCACAGTGCGCACAGGACTGTCCCCGCAGGGGAAAGACTGCCGTGGACCGACGCTTGGACCGAATGCG
>JANNJV010000229.1:0-20208 GCA_031395945.1 Gemmatimonadota bacterium
GCACTTCGGAGGGCTTGCCCCACCGTCCCGTGATCACTGTGCGTGCGGGAGCCGGCCGAGCGCGCAGTCCAAGATACGTGCGCCAGGCGATGAGCGCAGATCGCGAACCCCGACCATGACATCGCTGGGCTTGGCCAGTACCTCTGGCACGGCTGTGCTCCCGATATGCTCGTTTGTTCCGAGCTGCACCTGTTCGTCGGCCATCGATACCCATCCCGCCGTGAACTGTGTGTCTTGCCCAAGCGCCGGAGTTAAGACAGAGATACCAAAGCACCGGGTGGCGTTTGGCGCGGTGAGCAATAAAGTTCGTCCGTGCCGATCGGTGACCAAGTCCTCCTGCTGTTCCTCTTTGCGATTCCGGTCGCGTGCGTGAGCTGGACGGTCACCCACGAGGATATCTTCAGCGAGCTCCGTGAGTGGCTCACCGCCCGGAGCCAAGGCAGCCGGAACATACTGTCGCGCAAGTTCTTCTACCTCTTCACGTGCGAATACTGCTTCAGCCACTATGTGGCGATCGGCATGCTGTTCCTGACCCGGTTCACGCTGGTGTTTGAGGACTGGCGCGGCTACCTCATCGCCGGCTTGTCGTTTGTTTGGATCGCAAACATCTACATGAGTCTTTTCGGACGGCTGCGACTGGCCATTACCTCAGAGCGGCAAGACATCGCTGTGGTCGACCAGATGGTGAAGAAGGAGGAGTACGACGAGGGTGCCAAGTCATGAGCCGCGATAGGGCGGGCCCCACTCCTTGTGTCAACGTGGCCGCAATGCTCGCACTTCAATAACAGACCAACGGTCCGGGCCTGGCAGCACGACGGTAGACACGTACTTAGGTAAATGCCAGCGCTGGTCGAAAGCGATCTTGACCTCACCATTGATTTCGGCTGTTCGTTCGAGATGGTCGTACAGGCCGTCAATGCTGAACGTGTTCCAATCGGTGAGGGCAACAGATTTGCCAGTCTTGTCCCACGCTCGCAGGGGCTGGCCGCTCCGAACCTCCATCAACAGCCAACCCCGATTTCCGGGACAGAAACAAGCCGATCGGAGCAGGAATTCATAGTTACGCGGCTTTCTAGCTTGCCATAGCGCGCGCTCCTTTTGGAGCGTCGCGCGCAGGGATTGGCGTTGCCCGGGGGTTGTCAGCTTGAAGGTTTGTCCGTCTCCAGAGAGGACGCTGACAACGCCGGTGTCCTTGAAGAGCCCGACGACGCTCGTGTCCGTGATAGGGGCGACGCGGCGGGCTGTGTCTTTGATCGCTGGACTAACGTCAGGATTTCTCTGGACGCGGGCACTCTTGTGGCAGCCGACAGGAAAAATGCCGAGCCCTATCACGGCTGAAAAAGCGATTCGGGTGCCCGAGCGAATCATCATTGACTATTTCGTTAGGCGACAAGATTACCGGGCAGAGTCGGAGCGCCCCCACCGCGAGAATCATACGCTCGGCCCGCCTCGAAAGCGGCAAAGCCTATGTAAATCGTGAGGGACTCTTCCGGCCCCGCGCGGGAGTCTTCGCCGATTGACGGGCCTGTACCTTATATTCCTCCGCCGATGGTGCCACCCCCCGCTTCCAGCTCCTCTACACCCCCTGCGGGGAGCAGCACCATTTTCGACGCTCGAGCCCTGGGCCGCACCCTCCGCCGCATGGCCGACGAGATCGTCGAGCTTAATGACGGCACGGACGGGCTCGTCATCGTGGGAATCCAGCGGCGCGGTGTGCAGCTGGCCGAGCGCATCGTGGCCCTGATTGCCGAGCGTGAGAAGGTCAACGTGCCGCAGGGCGCGCTGGACATCACGCTTTACCGCGACGATCTCCAGACCGTTGGCCCACGCCCCGTTGTGGGACCCACCAGCATTCCCGTGGACATCGACGGCAAGCATGTGGTGATCGTGGACGACGTGCTGTACACGGGCCGCACCGTGCGCGCGGCGCTCGACGAGCTGGCGGACTTCGGCCGCCCACGCCGCATCGCGCTCGCCGTGGTCATCGACCGCGGGGGCCGCGAGCTGCCCATCGCGCCGGACGTCGTCGGCAAGGTGATTGAGGTGCTGCGGGGGCAGAGGGTGGACGTGTTCGTGCAGGAGCTGGACGGGAAGGATGCGGTCATTCTCGCCTCCAGGCAGACCGAGACATGAACGGCGTTGGAGGTTGGAAGCTTGAAGTTGGAGGTTTCACGTCAAACCTCCCACTCTCCACTTCCAACTTCCCACGCTGTTCGCGCTTTCAGCGCGGTTCCCGCGCATGATCCCCGCACTCGCCGCACCCCTCGGCAAGGATCTGCTGGCGCTTGAGCCGCTCTCCCCCGCTCAGATCAAGCTGATCCTCGACACCGCTGAGCCGTTCAAAGAGATCAGCGAGCGCGCCATCAAGAAGGTGCCCACGCTCCGCGGCGCGACGATCGTCAATCTTTTCTTCGAGGCCTCCACCCGCACGCGTATCTCCTTCGAGTTCGCCGAGAAACGGCTCTCAGCAGACACGGTCAACGTCGCGTCGTCGGGCTCCAGTGTCGCCAAGGGAGAGACGCTCGTGGACACGGCGCGGAATCTCGAGGCCATGCGCATCGACATGGTGGTCATCCGCCACGGCGCGTCGGGCGCGGCCAGCTTCCTGGCCGACCGGATCGAGAGCAACGTGATCAACGCTGGCGACGGCACGCACGAGCACCCCACGCAGGGGCTGCTCGACATGCTCACCCTGCGGGATCACTTCAAGACGCTCGAGGGCGTGAAAGTCTGTATTGTGGGCGACGTGCTGCACTCGCGCGTGGCTCGCAGCAACATCTGGGGGCTGCGAAAAATGGGCGCCGAAGTGGCCGTGTGCGGCCCGCGCTCGCTGCTGCCCAACGCGATCGACGAGTTCGAGGTGAAAGTGTTTGACCGCATCGAGGCGGCCATCGAGTGGGCCGACGCGCTCAACATCCTGCGCCTGCAACTGGAACGCATGGAAGCCGGCTACATCCCATCGGTGCGCGAGTACAACCGCGTCTTCGGCGTCACGCGCGAGCGGCTGGACCGTGCGGGGCGCGACATCCTCATCCTCCACCCGGGCCCCATGAACCGCGGCGTCGAGATCGATTCCGACGTCGCCGACGGACCCCATAGCGTGATTCTCGATCAAGTGACTAACGGTGTCGCCGTCCGCATGGCCGTGCTGTACCTGCTTTCGGGCGGTAAGCCGGAGCTCGCCGAGAAGGCCAAGGGGGGCCCGGCATGAGCACCATCATCCTGCGCGGCGGGCGAGTGATCGACCCCTCGCAGAACCTGGATGAAGTCACGGATGTCGCGATCGTCGATGGCAAAATCGATGCGTTAGGGCGAGGCCTGAAGGAACCTCCAACTTCGAACCTCGAGCATCGAGCATCCAACGCCGTGAAAGAACAGCGTTCGAAGTCTGACGCTGGAGGTTCGAAGTCGGAGGTCGAAATCCTTGACTGCACGGGCCTGGTGGTGAGCCCAGGATTCATCGATGTCCACTGCCATCTAAGAGAGCCAGGCCGTGAGGACGTCGAGACAATCGCAACCGGCGCCGCCGCCGCCGCGGCGGGTGGCTTTACCGCGGTGTGCGCGATGCCCAACACCGACCCGGTCACTGACAATCAGGCCGCAGTGGGTTTCGTTGTGCGGCAATCGCAGCGTGCTGGGATGGCACGGGTCTATCCCATCGGCGCCATTTCCGTGGGTCAACGCGGCGAGTCGCTGGCCGAGTTCGGAGAGATGATCGCGGCCGGCGCCGTCGCCGTGAGCGACGACGGAAAGCCCGTGGCGAGCGCGCATCTCATGCGCACAGCGCTGGAGTACGCACGCACCTTCGGCATCCCGGTGGCCGACCACTGTGAGGAGCCCACGCTGGCGAAGGGCGGTGCGATGAACGAGGGCGCCAAGAGCATGCGGCTGGGCCTCAAGGGCATTCCGTCAGAAGCGGAAGAGATCATGGCTATTCGCGACATCCTGCTGGCGCGTCGCACGGGCGGGCATGTCCATCTGTGCCACATGAGCACCCGCGGCAGTGTCGAGTTGATCGAGTGGGGCAAGGAGCGCGGTATCCGGGTCACCGCCGAAGTGTGCCCGCACCACTTGTCGCTCACCGAGGAAGCGATTGGCGAGTACGACACCAATGCCAAGATGAACCCGCCCCTGCGCACGGCAGACGATGTCGCCGCGCTGCAGCAGGCGGTGAAGGATGGCATCATCGACGTCATCGCCACGGACCACGCACCGCACCATTACGACGAGAAGGAGCGCGAGTTCGCCGACGCCCCGAATGGAATCATCGGGCTGGAGACCGCGCTGGCGGTGAACGTCACCTGGCTGGTGAAGCCCGGAATCGTGGGCCTTCCCCTCCTTATAGAACGGATGTCCTGCGCTCCGGCGAAAATCTTCAAGCTTCCCGGCGGGTCGCTGCGGATGGGGACTCCGGCAGACGTCACGGTGTTCGACCCTTCAGCGGAATGGGAAGTGAACGCCAGCCGTTTCAGGACGAAGGGACGCAATACTCCCTACCAGGGTATGACCCTTACCGGTCGGGTGCATTACACCGTGGTCCATGGCAAGGTCGTTCACCGCGGAATGATCTAGCATTATCTTGGGCGTGGAATGGGACGTCGCCGTCGGGCTGGTCGTCCCACTTCTCACTCTCCACTTCTCACAGTTCTTAGACCGGAGCTTCTACGGGTACCCGCAGATCCCGCACACCGAGTAGCGATCGCAGCTCACCGCTCGACGCCGTCTCCCGTCTCATCGAGGAGAGGGCGAAGTATGAGCAGTGGATCGACGAGCTCGAGGAGAAAAAGGACTCGACGCCGGAGAAGGTTTTCGATCGTGTCCGCAAGGACTACCTGACCCGGCTTCAGGCCGTAATGGATCAGCTGAAGGAGCACACCACAGCGCTCAAGGAGCACGCTGCCAACCTGGTGGCCAAGCTCCGCGAGCTCGAGGCAATCGAGCAGGGAAACACCGACGAACTGGCCGAGTCCGAGCTGCGTGCGCAGGTGGGTGAGATCACCGAAGCCGAGTGGGAAGCGACCTCCAGAAAGTCTCAGAGGGAGCGCGCTAAGCTCAAGGAAAATCAAGAGGTTATCGCCGATGACCTCATCAAGATTCGCGACATCCTCAGCGACGACGACCGCGAGGGGGACGACGACGAAGAATCGCCGCGAACATCCGCGGATTTCGACGAGATGGAGTTCCTGAAGTCGGTGGTGGGGCCCAACACGCCGCAGGCGACGCCCACTCCCGTGAAGCGGCCGCCGACCCCTTCGGGCGGAACCCCTCGGCCACAAACCCCTCCGGGCGGTACCGCCTACCCGCCGAAGCGCGAACCAACGCCGGCAGCCACTCCGGTCCAGAGGCTGGCCGAGAAACTGGAGGTGCCCGCCGCGGCGGCTCCGCCCGCCGCACCCGCCGCACCCGCGGCCAAGCAGCAGTCGCTGAATACATCATCGCAGAGCGAAAACGCATTGGGGATCCGCAGCTCGGATGCGGTTGAGCAACCAAAGACGCTCAAGTGCCCCGAGTGCGGAACGATGAACTACTCCAGCGAGTGGTACTGCGAGCGATGCGGGGCCGAACTAGCGGCCATTTAGGGACGAGGACTGAGTCCTCTCCACCAGAGACCTTTGCCGGTCCTGTCGTTTCTGAGAACCGAGAACAGTTCTTCCCCAAAAAAGGAAGGGAGGATCGCATTGATCCTCCCTTCGAGCAGAGACCGGAGTTGCTCTACTTCGCGCCCGCCCGAGCGATCTGGCTCTTGTGCCTTGCCGCGTTGTTCGGGTGGATCAATCCCTTGCGGGCCGCGCGATCGAGCAGTCTCGTCGCCGCTTGCCGTGTGGCATCGTCCGCTTCCGT
This sequence comes from Gemmatimonadota bacterium, assembly GCA_031395945.1. Lineage (GTDB taxonomy): Bacteria > Gemmatimonadota > Gemmatimonadetes > Gemmatimonadales > Gemmatimonadaceae > DASPMP01. Next base: position 5,842 of record JANNJV010000229.1, read on the forward strand.
CGACCTGGCCTTCTTGAGCGCGGTGCGAAGCTCAGAACGCTGCGCACGATTGCGGATTTCCGCCGAGCGGGACTTACGAAGGTTCTTCTTGGCGGACGCGATATTTGGCACGAACTATCTCCGGATTTTCAGTCGAAATACGAGCGCAGGAACCTAGAGCTTGACACCACGGATGTCAAGGCAGGGCTTTGACTTCGCTCACTCCCAGCGCTACTATTTTCCGCACGTGGATACCCTGCAAAATATACTCTTCGTCGCGCCGGTTCTGCTCTTTTCGGTCATCGCGCACGAATACGCGCACGGATACGCAGCGCTCAAACAGGGGGACACGACGGCACTCGAACTCGGCCGTCTCACGTGGAATCCCGTCAAGCACATCGACCCGTTCCTCACCATCCTCATGCCGCTCATGATGGGGATGATGTCGAACTGGAAGGTGATGCTGGGTGGCGCCAAGCCGGTGCCCGTCAATCCACGGAATTACCGCAACTACAAGCGGGGCGACATCATCGTCTCGCTCGCCGGCGTCGCCACCAACGCGGTGATCGCGCTGGGGTGCACGGGTCTCATCGCCGTGCTGGGGTACGTCGCCAGGGCAGTGCCGGGCGCCAGCGACACCATCGCGATTCTTCAGGTGATGATGATCTACGGTGTGCTCATCAACCTGGGACTCATCGCGTTCAACCTGATCCCCATTCCCCCGCTCGACGGCTCGCACGTGATGAAGTACCTGCTGCCGCCAGCGTGGTCGCTGAAGTACCAGGAGATGGCGCGCTTCGGTTTTCTCATCCTCATCCTGCTGTTGAGCTTCGGCCGCGGACTGCTGGACATGTGGATGAAGCCCGCGTATCTGGCGAGCGGCAGCCTGCTGGCGTCGGTTCAATCGCTGATGCTGCCCAAGGCGTTGGAGTGGTTCAACTCGTGACGCACGCCGTCCCGCCGGAGATGTCGGCTGACAGCGCTGGCTACATGCCCAGAGCCTACAGCCCACAGCCCACAGCGGACGACGCCACGTTCATGGTGGACGTGACCGGTTTTGCGGGCCCGCTCGATCTCCTCCTGACTCTGATCCGCGATGAGAAGGTCGACATCTACGACATTCCCATCGCGCGCATCGCCGAGCAATTCCTCATCCGCATTCGCACGCTGGGGCTGAACGAAGCGGCGGACTATCTCGAGATGGCCGCGCGTCTGTTGCGCATCAAGGCACAGCTCCTGCTGCCACGGGGCGAAAACGAAGCGTGGGAAGATCCGCGCGCGGAGCTGGTGCGTCGCCTGCTGGAGTACCAACAGATGCGCGAGATCGTGGACGTGCTGGAGCAGCGCGCGGACGAGCGGCGTCGGCATTTCGCGCGTGCGTTCCTCCCCGACCAGCCAACGCCGCCGCAGGCGCCGCTGGCACTGTCGCTCTCAGAGCTGCTCTCGGCGGTGGATCGCGTGCTGCGCGCCGTGCGGGAGCCCAACATGCACGACGTCGTGGCCCGCCCGCTGGATGTGCCCGCGGCCATCACCGTGATTCGCGGGCTGCTGGCGCTCAAGGCCAGCCTGCGCTGGACGGACGTGGTGGCTCAGGACGCGGCACCCTGGCAGGTGCTGTCCGCGCTGCTCGGACTGCTGGAACTGGCGCGGCTCGGCGAGTTGCGCGTCGCGCAGGCGCGGCCATTTGGCAACGTGGAGATCTCCCGTGACCCCTCTAGCGAAGCTGCTTGAAGCGGCGCTCTTCGCGAGTGCCCGGCCCGTTCCGGTCGAGGAGCTGGCTGCCCTGGATCCCGACGCGTCCGCGGCCGAGTTGAGTGCGGCGCTGGACGAAGTGCGTCTGCACTATGACACCGAGGGGCATGGCGTGGAGCTCGTCGAGATTGGCGGCGGCTTTCAGATACTCACGCGTTCGGAGTACACCGAAGCCATCGAGCGTGCACAGCTCGCAGCGCGCCCTCAGCGGTTGTCCGCGGCGGCGCTGGAGACGCTGGCGATCATCGCGTATCGCCAGCCCATCGGGCGCGCGGAAGTGGAAGAGATCCGCGGGGTGAATGTGGGAGGGGTGCTCAAGTCGCTGCACGAGCGGGGGCTCATCGATGTCGTGGGTCGCGCCGAGGGCCTGGGCCGCCCGCTGCTGTATGGAACAACGCCGATATTCCTGGAGCACTTTGCGCTGCGACACTTGGAGGAGCTCCCGCGCGCCGATGAACTAACGATCGCGCTTCGGCAGACGCCAGACGACATGCCGCTGTCCCCGTCTGTGAACGCAGATGCACGGGCCGACATGCGATGATCTGTAAAACGCGCGGTTGGCGGCCGGCGTGCATCTGCGCGGATTGAGGATCTGATGCCGGAGCAAATGCGCATTCAGCGCGCACTGGCGCGCGCGGGTGTCGCGTCGCGCCGCAGCTCGGAGGAGCTGGTTGCCGCCGGCCGCGTCACCGTGAACGGCAAAGTTGCCCAGGTGGGACAGTCGGTGGATCCCGGCGCCGACGATATCCGCGTGGATGGCAAGAAGATCGCAGCGCCGGCAGCGCCGATCTGGATTCTGCTGCACAAACCCGCGGGCGTGATGACCACGCGCTCCGATCCGGACGGACGCCAGACGGTGTTCGATCTCGTGAAGGACGTGCCGGGGCTCACCTACGTGGGGCGTCTGGACTACATGACCGAGGGCGCGCTGCTCCTCACCAACGACGGTGCGGCGGCGAACAAGCTGACCCATCCGCGGTACGAGGTGGAACGCACGTACGTGGCGGTGGTTCAGGGTCCGGCGGAGGCCGCCGTGCGCGAGGCCCGGCAGGGCGTACAGCTGGAGGACGGGCTGGTGCGCCCCGTGGCGGTGGACTCCCGTCGGATCGGCGACGGACGCTCGGAGTTCGAGGTGACGATCACCGAAGGGAAGAAGCGCGAAGTGCGCAGAATGTGCGAGGCGCTGGGGCTTTCGGTGGAGCGGCTGATTCGCGTTCGTTATGGACCCATCAAGCTGGGGAACCTGGCCGTTGGCGAGAGCCGCGCGCTGACGAACAAGGAGCTGAGGGAAATCGACGCGCACCTGGGCGCGTGACGGCAAGGTTTAGGGACGCCCGCACGAACGCAATCTGGAACTCTCCAGGCCGCCAAACGGTCCTATTCTTGTAGGTGCTTCACCGGCTTTCCGCAGGACGAAACTCTCAAACACGTGGAGTGTTCGTGGCGACAAGGACGCAGTCCGCACAGGGGACCATCGACTCCCGGCTCGTGCAGGAGATCAGCCGGCAGGTGGCCAAGCGCGTCGTCGGCCAGGAGTACATGGTCGAACGTCTGCTCATCAGTCTCTTCACCGGCGGACACGTGCTGCTGGAGGGCGTGCCGGGACTGGCGAAGACGCTGACCGTTCGCACGCTGGCTGAAACGATCGACACCACGTTCAACCGCATTCAGTTTACGCCGGACCTGCTGCCCGCCGACGTCATCGGCACGCAGATCTACGACCAGGCCAGCGGCAACTTCATGGTGAAGAAGGGGCCCATCTTCGCCAACATCATCCTGGCCGACGAAATCAATCGCGCGCCGGCGAAAGTACAGGCGGCACTGCTCGAGGCCATGCAGGAAAAGCAGGTCACCATCGGCGGCACCACGCACATACTCGAGGAGCCGTTCCTGGTGCTGGCGACGCAGAACCCCATCGAGCAGGAGGGCACGTACCCGCTGCCCGAGGCACAGGTCGACCGCTTCATGCTCAAGCTGCGGGTGGGCTACCCCACGCGCGACGAGGAGAAGGAGATCATGCGCCGCATGGCCAGTGGGGTTCCCATCGCGGTGGACCGGATCGCGTCGCCCAAGGCGATCATGGAGACGCGCAAGCGCGTCGCCGAGCTGTACATGGACGACCGCATCGTGGACTACATCGTGGACATCGTGCACGCCACGCGCGAGCCCAAGACCTACGGACTCGCCGATCTCGTCCCCTTGATAGAGTTCGGCGCCAGTCCTCGCGCGACGATCTCACTGGCGCAGGCGTCGCGCGCGCACGCCTTCCTGCGTGGCCGCTCGTTCGTGACTCCGGACGACATCAAGGCCATCGCGCCGGACGTGCTGCGGCACCGCGTGCTGACGACGTACGAGGCGGAAGCCGAGGAAGTCACGAGCGACGATATCGTACAGAAGATCCTCGCTCAGATCGAGAGCCCCTAATGAACGAAAACCTCCAACTTCCAACCTCGAACGTCGGACCTCAAACGCAGTGCGTTCGAAGCTTGATGTTTGAGGTTGGAAGTTTGAAGTTCAACGGAAAGGCATAGATGGCTGGCCGGCGCAGCTCGGTCATGCGGACGGCGTCGTGGCGCGGGCATGCCACGTCAGCCCCCGGCCAGGCGCTGCTCACCCCGCGCCCGCAGACGGGCGTCCCGTCCGACATCCTGCGCCAGGTCAAGCTGCTGGAGCTGCGCACGCGCGGGTTGGTCAACTCGCTCTTCTCCGGCGAGTACCGCTCCGTGTTCAAGGGCCAGGGGATGGAGTTCGCCGAGGTGCGCGAGTACCAGCAGGGCGACGAGGTGCGCAGCATCGACTGGAACGTCACGGCGCGCATGGGCCGGCCGTACGTCAAGCGCTATATCGAGGAGCGCGAGCTCACGGTGATGCTGGCGGTGGACCTCTCGGGCTCCGAGCGCTTCGGGACGCGCGTCCGGTTCAAGAGCGAGCTGGCGTCCGAGCTGGCGGCCGTGCTCGCGATGTCGGCCATTCGCAACAACGATCGCGTCGGCACGCTGCTCTTCACGGAGAAAGTGGAGCACGTGGTGCCGCCCCGAAAAGGACGGAAGCATGCGCTGCGGCTGATGCGCGACCTGCTGGCGTTCACGCCCGAAGGGAAAGGCACGGACGTGGCGGGCGCCACGGATTACCTCAACAAGATGCTGGCGCACAAGGCCATCATCTTCGTGGTGTCGGACTTCATGGCGCAGGACATCGAGCGTCCGCTCAAGCTGCTGGCGCAGCGGCACGACGTCGTCGCCGTGACGGTGGAAGATCCCAGCGAGATCGAGCTGCCGGACATCGGCCTCGCGCGCCTCATCGATCCTGAGACCGGCGAGACCATCGATGTGGACACGAGTGATCCCAAGGTTCGCGAAGCGTACGACTGGAACGTGAACGACGAGCGCGAGCGTCGAAAGCATCTGCTGCGCCGCCTGGCCATCGATGAAGTGCTGGTGCGCACGGACGGGAGCATCGTGGAGCCCCTGTTCCGCTTCTTCCGAGCGCGCGAAACCCGTAAGCGCGTCCGGTAATCACATGAACCTCAACCTTCCAACTTCAAGCTTCGTACGTCAAACGCACTGCGTTCGACGTGAGACGTTTGATGTTCGAGGTTGGATGATGATCGTGCTGTTGCCGATAGGGCTGCATGCGCAGGCCACGCCCGCGGTTCGTGCAGGAGTGACCATATCGCGAGACACCGTCACGATCGGTGAGCCATTTGAGGTCCGCGTTCGTGTGCGCGCGCCTGTCGGCTCAGAGATCCGGTTCCCGGACAATCCCGACACCACCGGCACCGTCCAGGCCCGCGATCCGCGTACCATCGTCACCACCGACAGCGTGCAGTCGCTGGATCAGACCGCGACCTACCATCTGGCGGCGTGGGACGTGGACCAGCAACCCATCCGGCTAGGCAACGTGGTCGTGGCGTGGGACAGCGGCGCGTTCAACGCGGAGCGTCCGGTGTCGCTGGCGAGTGTGCAAGTATTTGTGAAGAGCGTGCTGCCGGCGGACACGGCGTTGCGTGTGCCCAAACCCGCACGACCGCTGTGGGAAACGAAAGTATTTCCCTGGTGGTTGCTGGCCGCCCTGTTGGCGGCCGTCGCCATCGGGTTGGGCATCTGGTGGTGGCTGCGTCGTCGCCGTCGTCCCAAACCGGCCATCGTGATCGATCCGTACGTGCGCGCGCAAAAGGAGTTCACGCGCCTGGAGGCCATGGGGCTGGTGGACGCAGGCGAGCGCACGCGCTTCGTGGCCCTGGCGGTGGAAGTGCTGCGCGACTATCTCGCCGCGCGGTACCCGGATGCGTCGCTGGCGCTCACTAGCCGGGAGTTGGTGTCCGCGATGCGGCGCATCCCGGCCATCCCCACCGAGCAGTTCGCGCGCGTGCTGCATGAGGCGGATCTTGCCAAGTTCGCCGGATTCAGTCTCACCGAAGACCGGGCGCGTACGCTCGCGCGTGACGCACGCGGCATCGTCGAACGCGAGCATGCCGCGTCGGTGGCAGCGGCCAAGACCGCGGCGGCTCCATCGCAGGCGGCCGCATGATGCTCGACTTCGGCGTCGTGCAGTTCGCGTCCGCGTGGGCGCTGCCGCTGTTGCTGGCGCTGCCCCTGTGGTGGCTCTGGCGTCGGCGGCGGAAACCGGCGGCGATCATTTTTTCGCGCGTAGCGGCGCTGGCCAAGGGGCCGCGAGCCGGACGCGGCGTCACGCGCACGCTGTTCCTCCTGCGCAATCTCGCGCTCCTGGGCGGGGTGTTGGCCCTGGCGCGTCCACGCTCGGGCGCCCGCGCCGAGGATGTCACCAGCGAAGGCATCAACATCGTGATCGCCTTCGATATCTCCAGCTCCATGCTGGCGCAGGACTTCCAGCCGCAGAACCGCCTGGAGGTCGCGCGCGAGAAGGTGAAGCTGTTCGTCGCCATGCGAAAGGCCGACCGCATCGGCGTCGTCGCATTCTCGGGCGAAGCGCTCACGCAGGTGCCGCTCACCACCGACTATCCCGTCGTGCAAGCGGCGATCAGCGCCATGCAGCCCGGTCAGCTCGAGGACGGCACCGCCATCGGCACGGCCATCGCGACGGCGGCCAACCGCCTGAAGGACGCGCCCGGCCCGTCGCGCGTGATGGTGCTGCTCACCGACGGCGTCAACAACCGCGGGTCCATCGATCCGCGCACGGCCGCCCGCGCGGCCGCTGCCGTCGGCATTCGCATCTACGCCATAGGCGTTGGCACCGAGGGCATGGCCCCGGTTCCCGTGGGCCGCGGTCTGTTCGGCCTGCGCTACGAGATGCGTCCCGTGGAAATCGACGACGCCCTGCTCACCGAAGTGGCGCGGATGACGGGCGGACGATATTTCCGCGCGCGCGACGCCGCCGCGCTCGATCGCATCACGCGCGAGATCGACCGGCTGGAGAAGGTGCCGGTGTTGACGCGGACGTACGTCAGGTTCACGGAGCTGTTTCGCTGGCCGCTGTTGCTGGCGTTGCTCGCATTCGCCGGCGAAATGCTGCTGGGTGCGCGTCGAGGTCCGCTGCCCGCATGATGGCTGTCACCTTCGACTACATCTGGCTGCTGCCACTCGCGATCCTGCTGCCCATCGCGACGGTGTGGCTGCTGCACCGCGCGGACCAGCGCCGGCGGAAGCGCCTGGCCAAGCTGGGCGAGATGGAAGTGGTGGGCCGGCTGATGCCGCCCAATGCGATGCGCTCCATGAAGTGGCAGGCGGTGCGGCTCGCGACGGCGGGTGCGCTCATCGGCGTTGGCGTCGCGGGCCCGCGGTGGGGAACCGAGCAGACCATCGTGCGATCGCGCGGCATCGACCTGGTGTTCGCGCTGGACGCGTCGCTTTCCATGATGGCCACCGACGACCGTCCCAATCGGCTGACGCGCATGAAGCAGGAAGTGCGGCGGCTGCGGGCCATGTCGCGCGGCGATCGCGTGGGGCTCATCGCGTTCGCGGGGCGCAGCTACGTCCTGTCTCCACTGACCATCGACGCCGGCGCACTGGACCTCTTCCTCGACAACCTCGACCCATCGGTCGTGGGACAGGCGGGCAGCTCGCTGGCGAAGACCATCCGCCAGGGCACCGACCTGCTGCTACTTACCAAGAGTGGCGCGGACCGCGCGCTCATCGTCATGAGTGATGGCGAGGCGTTCGAGCCCGTGGAGGACATCGTCGCAGAAGCGCGTCGAGCGGGACTGCAGCGCATCAGCCTCGTGACGGTGGGCTTTGGCACGCAGCAGGGATCGCAGATCCCTGTGAAGGAGGGGAACACGAACACCTTCAAGCGCGATGAGAACGGCCAGGCAGTGATAACCCGGTATCACCCGGAGCTGCTGCAAGCGGCCGCGCAAGCCGCGAACGGCACGTTCATCGATGCGGCGCAGTCGGACAAGGCGACGCGGGTGCGCGCCGCGCTGGCGTCGTTGCGCCGCCAGCAGCGGGTGTCGTCGGGCGGCGAGACCAAAACGCCCCGCTTTCAATGGGTGCTCTTCCCGGCAGTGCTGCTGCTGATCCTCGACACCTTGCTTCTGGAGCGGCGCGGCCGGCGCAAGCGCATTCGGGCGGCCGCCTCCCAGGCCGCTCCAGTCGCCGCGATGTTGCTGCTGTTCCTGGGGGGCTGCGCCCGTCAAACGGGCAGCGCCGCCGCGGCACGCGCCTACCATGGCAAGGAGTATCCGCGAGCGGCGGCGATGTACCGCAGCCTGATCAATGCGGGTGACCGCACGGGCCCCACGCTTTACAACTACGGCACCTCGTTGCTGGCGGCCGACTCACTGACCTCGGCGGCTGAAGCGCTGGACCGCGCCGCGGAGACGCGCGACTCCGAGCTCCGGTATCGCGCGCTGTTCAATCTGGGGCTGGCCCATCTGAAGCGGGGGCTCGCGCTGCCGGAGCAACAGGCCAGCGAGCCGCTGGATGCCGCGTTGGCGGCGTACAAGAAAGTTCTGCTCTTGCGTTCCGGCGATCTGGATGCAAAGTGGAACTACGAGCTGGCGCTGCGAAAGAAGCAGTCGGGTGGCGGGGGCGGAGGCGGCGGCGGAGAATCGAATCCCAGTCCGTCGCCGGAGTCCCAGGCGCCAAAACCAAGTGGCGGGTTGGGTGAGCGTCAGGCCGAGCAATTGCTTGGCAGCGCCGCCCGAGAGGAGCGCGACGTGCAATCCAAACGGCAGCGGCAGACGCGCGTTGAACCGCCGCCCGGCGGCAAGGACTGGTAGTGCTAGCGGTCTTCGTCGTCACCGCGCAACTCGCGATCGCCGCGCACGCTCCGGACACCGTGTTCGCGTGCGACGCCCTTGACCTCACTGTCGCGATCACCGCAAAGGGGTCCAGCGTACCGCGCCTCGCCGCCCCGTTGCTGCAGCCGTTCGATGTCCTGCGTAGCGGCTCGCCCCGCATCCAATACTCCAGCGCGCGGTCGTCCATGGTCGTGGAGCACCGCTTCACCCTCACCACCGATCGCGTCGGCCGCTTCACCATCCCCGCCTTCGAAGCGCGCGTCGGGCCGGATCGTGTGAGCTCGCGGCCGCTGCAGGTGGTCGTGCTGCCCATGCGCGCCCGCGGCATTCCAACCGTCGTCGCGCGCGCGCGCATCGACACCAGCCCCAGTCTGAATCTCCGGGCCACCGATGCGCCGGACACCGTGTTCGTTGGACAACAGGCGACATACGAAGTCGCGGTGTTCCTCAATCAGACGGTGCGCGACCGACTGCGACGCAATCCGACGTTTTATCCGCCGGAGATGCAGGCGATGCTCGCCTACGATCTTCCGTCGCCCGGCGGCGGTCGACGCGAGCGGGTGGGCTCACAGTGTTTTGACGCGCTGGTTTATCGTCGTGCGCTGTTCCCGCTGGTCGCGGGGCGCCTGGTGATTCCACCGGCGCAGCTGGTGTATAGCACGGGCCTCTCCGCGTCCAGCCTGTTCAGCCGAGAGGAGAGCCACGAGCTTCAGACGGACAGCGTCACGATCGTGGCGGTGGAGCCGCCGGCCAGCGGACGCCCCAGCGAATACCTGGGCACCGTAGGCGACGTGCGACTGGAGTCGCGATTGGATTCCCTGCGCTCGCGCGTGGGCGACCCGATGCTGTTTACCGTGCGCGTCACCGGGTCGGGCAATGTGAAGCTGTTCTCCCGGCCGGTGGTGAACGTTCCGTGGGCGGGGATGGTGCCGGCCGACGAACGCGTTGCCATCGATTCCACGAATCCGCGGATCGGCGGCTCCAAGGAATTTGACTGGGTGCTGACGCCACGCATCGCGGGCGAGTTCGACATCCCGCCCGTGCGGTACGGCTACTTCGATCCCGCGCAGCGGCGCTACGACGTCGCTGTGTCGGGAGACATGCGCGTGCACATTGCGCCGGGCGCGTTGGCCACCGCCGACACGGGGCAGGCCGAGCCGGTGCTTGCCATCCGGACGCGATACGGCGGACCTGCGTGGCCGCCGCTGCAATCGCGTCCCGTGTTCTGGCTGACCATGGCGCTCATTCCCATTCCCGCGATCGTGGGACGCGCGCGTCGCCGCTCGGCTGCCACGCGCCCAGTTCGTCCGCACGATCCCATGCGATCGCTGGCCACGGCGCCGGCGCGTGACGCAGTCGCGCTGCGACGCCAGTTCGTGCGTGCGCTGGCGCAGCGGCTGGGGTGCAACCCGGAAGATTTCACTCATCCGGGCGCGTTGGAGCGCGCGCTGCGTCGCTCAGGCGTGTCGTCCGACACGGCGAGGCGTGCGGAGCTGCTGCTTCGCCAACTCGACATCGCTGCGTACGCTGGGGTTCCCGTGCCGTCCGACACCGCGGTGCGCGAAGCGGCGGTCCTTGCCCACGCGGTGGACGCGGAGGCGCTGTCCCGCAGCGAGTTGCCGTTCTGGGTGCCAGCGCTGCTCCTCGCCCTTGGGATGAGCGTCGTCGTCTCGGTGGCCATCGCCGCGGACTCGGCGGCAACGCACTTTGCCCGCGGCGTCTCGTCGTATGTGCGGCAGGAGTATCCATCGGCGCGGGAGTCCTTCGCCATGGCGGCACGGACCGCGCCGACGTCGCCCGACGCGTGGGCGAATTATGGAACGGCAGCGTGGTCCATGTCGGACACGGCACTGGCGGTGCTCGGCTGGCGGCAGGCGCTGGCATTGCAACCCGGCGCGTCGGACGTCCATCAGCACCTGGAACTGCCGCGCAGCATTGGACCGTCGGCGCCGGGTTGGGTGCCGCCGCTCCCGCGTAACGCATCGGTGTGGTTGTTCGCACTGCTGTGGGGGACTGCCTGGATATTTGCATGGGTGTCCACACGGCAACAGGCGTGGTCCGCGAGAAACCCCCACGCGTGGGTGGGACGTCTGCCGCTGCCGCTGGCGGCGTGCGCGCTGCTGGTAGGCTTGGGCTCCATCGAGTTGGAAACCGTAACCTCCGGAACTCGGCTGGCGGTGGTGCGGCGGGCCACGTCGCTGACGTCGGAGCCTGCCATCGGTATGGATCGCGGCCCCGGACTCGGCACGGGCGAGATCGTGACCATCTCCGGACGCCGTGGTGGCTGGACACGCGTGGAAGCCACGGAGGATCGCGCCGGCTGGATTCCCTCGTCGCAACTGCTGCCGATCGCAGATCGTCGGCCGCCGCGTGACTGACCCCGGGGATTGACGGCGGTCGCGTGGGTAAGTTGTAGGCATGTCCCCGCTGGCCCCGGCCGATTCGACCGCGCGACACACGCCACGCATCGCAATTCTGCCGTCCGCCGTCGCGGACCAGATTGCGGCGGGTGAAGTGGTGGAACGGCCGGCATCGGTGGTGAAGGAGTTGATCGAGAATGCGCTGGACGCCGGCGCCATGAGCATCGAAGTGCTGGCCGAGGACGGGGGGCGCCAACGCATCCGTGTGAGCGACGACGGTGTCGGGATGCATCGTGACGACGCACTGTTGGCCCTCGAGCGCCACGCGACGTCCAAAATCCGGTCAGCGGAAGATCTCGTAGGTGTGCCGACGTACGGGTTTCGCGGCGAAGCAATCCCCGCCATCTGCTCGGTGTCGCAATTCGAGCTGGAAACGGCCTTCGCGGACGGCGCGGGCATTCGAGTGACCGCCGCCGGTGGCACCGTGAAGGGTGTGGACGAGATCGCTCGTCGGCGCGGCACTACGGTTAACGTCAGCCGTCTATTCTACAATGCGCCCGCGCGACTGAAGTTCCTGCGCAGCGCGCGCAGCGAGTGGCGCAGCGTGATGGACGTCATGAGCACGGTGGCGCTGATGCGCCGTGACGTGCGCCTGGCGTTGACGCACGACGGCCGCGAGGTGATGTCGCTGGCGCCGGCGCATTCGCTGCACGAGCGCGTGGCCGCGCTGTGGAGCGCCGATTACGCCGCGCGCTTTGTGAGCGTGGACGACGTGAGTGGCGTGATCCACGTCAGCGGTCTTGCGGAACGGCCCGCGGATGTGGGCATGGCGTCGCGGCGGGTGCATCTCACCGTGAACGGGCGCGCCATCAGGGATCACGGGCTCATTCGCGGCGCGGAGGCAGCGTACCGGTCGGTGCTGCCCAGCGGCCTGCGCCCGTCGCTGTTCCTGGATGTGGTGGTTCCGGCCGACAGCGTGGACATCAACGTCCACCCGGCCAAAGCCGAGGTGCGCTTGCGTGACCGCTGGTTGGTGGAGCGCGCCATCGAATCCGCGGTGCGGCGCGCACTGGGAACCATGGAGTCGGCGGCGTCGCTGGGCTCGGCGGCAATGTGGACGCAGCACCGCCCACTCAGCGCGAGCGATAGCCCGACCGATAGCGCGAGCGCCCGCGAGAGCGAACTGCGTTCGATGTTCGACGTCGGAGGTTCGAGGTTCGACGTTACAAACCCCGATGAACTTCGAACCTCAAACATCGAACTTTCAACCTCAAACGCTGTTGCGTTTGACTCTGAAGTCCCGCCGCTCGTGCAGCTTCGTCGCACCTACATGATGTTCGAATCCGACACCGGCGTCGTGCTCATCGATCAGCACTCGGCGCACGAACGGGTGCTCTACGAGCAGTTCATGGCCGCGCTGGAGAGCGGCGCGAGTCCATCGCAGCGGCTGCTGTTTCCGTTGACTTTGCAGCTCTCGCCGGCTGAAGCCGAAGCGTTGGACGCGCACCGCGATCTGCTGCAGGCGCTGGGGTACGAGCTTGGCGACTTCGGCGGGCAGACGGTGATCGTGCATTCCGTGCCCGCGCCGCATGCACGATTCGACGCCGAGCGGTGTCTCCGCGATACCCTGTCCGCGCTGACGGGAGACCGGCCGGCGGCGTCCGCGGCGCGCCATCAACGCCTGGCTGCCACGGTGGCGTGCAAGGCTGCGATCAAGGCGGGGGACGCGCTGGCGCCGCCGGAGATGCGCGCGCTGTTCATCGCGCTGCGCAACTGCACGCTTCCCGCGCACGACGTGCACGGTCGTCAAGTCATCGTTCAACTTTCCTGGGATGAGCTCGAACGCCGTTTTGGGCGACGCTGAGACCGCGGTCACCACGCTTCCGGTGATCTGCGGTCCGACCGCGTCCGGGAAGTCCGCGGCGGCCGCGTGGCTGTCCATGCGGCGCGAGATTACCGTCATCAGCGCGGACTCGCGGCAGATCTACCGACAGTTCGACGTCGGCACGGCCAAGCCCAGCGCCGAGGAGCGGCGGCGTGTGCCGCATTGTGGCGTGGACGTGATCGAGCCCACCGCGCGGTATTCTGCCGCTGCGTGGTCGTCGCGGGTCCGTGGAGAGATCGACGCCGCGTTCGCGTCGGGCCGGCTGCCGGTGGTGGTAGGGGGTACCGGCTTCTATATAGCGGCGCTGGTCCGGCCACTGTGGGCTGAGCCGACGCTCGACCCCGACCGCAGGGCCGCCATTCATCAGGCGCTCGTGGACCACACGACTGACGATCTGCGTCGCTGGTGCAGCGCACTTGATCCGGCGCGTGCGCACCTGGGGCGCACGCAACTTCTCCGCGCCATCGAGGTCGCGTTGCTCACGGGCGAGCGGCTCAGCGAATTACACGTCGCGCACGCGCGGCCCAGCGAGTACCGGGCGAGCTATCTTTTGGTCGATCCGGGCATGGAGCTGGCGGCGCGCATTGCCGCTCGCACCACGGCGATGTTCGATGCCGGATGGACAGACGAGGTTCGGCGGTTGATGGAGATCGTGCCCGCGGACGCGCCGGCGTGGAAGGCGACGGGGTACGATGTCGTTCGGCGGCACGTGAGTGGTGAGATGGACCGCGCCGCGGCGCGTGAGCGCGTGATCATCGAGACGCGTCAGTACGCCAAACGCCAGCGGACCTGGTTTCGCCACCAGCTGGAACAGGACCGGGTACACCGGCTCGTGCCACAGGCGTCCGGATGGCAGGAGACAGTGGACCGTTGGATCACGGGAGTGGAAGCCAGCATGCAAACGTCGGAGCGCCCGCGGTGAAAATTGGCATCACCTGCTATCCCACGTACGGTGGCTCCGGTGCAGTGGCCACGGAGTTGGGCATCGCGCTCGCGGCGCGTGGTCACGAGGTGCATTTCATCACCTACCAGCAACCGTTCCGCCTTCCCAACTTCCTTCCTCGCGTCTGGTTTCACGAGGTCGATGTCGGTCGGTATCCGTTGTTCGAGTATCCGCCCTACGATCTGGCGCTGGCCGTCCGCATGCACGAAGTCGTGCGCGAAAATCA
>JANNJV010000257.1:0-10006 GCA_031395945.1 Gemmatimonadota bacterium
CGGAAGTGACACAGGGCACAAACGCACTGCAGCGGTCGGTAACTATCGCGGTATTTCTCTACGGTCTCTTCGGCATCGCTGGAGGCGCGGGACTCGCGCTTCGCCGGCCGTGGTCGCTCACACTAGCCATCGCGTGGACAGTCGCAGTCGTGTACGCCGCGAGCGTGGCGTCGTTCGCTTATGGCGATCCAACATTTTCGCGAAGTGAGACCGGTGCCGGTGTCATCGGGGCATTCGCAGCTACCGCACTCATCGGCGCCTTGGTCGTGTGGACAGCACGCAGCGCGACGCGATCATCAACAGGAAATAGCCCAAACGAGATCCCGGAGCGACGAGCGAAGTGAGGCTGGCCCGCGTCCACGATCTTCCGCCATATTTGCACCGCGTCTGACGATCGGCCGTTCCCTAACAAGCCACATGACTGCTGCTCCATCCGCGCTCCGGCGCACGCCCTTTTACGATATCCACAAGGCGCTCAACGCCAAGATCGTCCCGTTTGCCGGCTACGAGATGCCCGTGAACTACCCCGCGGGCATCACCGCCGAGCACAACGCGGTGCGCAAGCAAGCCGGACTCTTCGACGTCTCGCACATGGGCGAGTACGTCATCCGCGGCGAGCGCATGGTGGATTTTGTGAACTTCGTCACCACCAACGACGTCGCGGAGTTGGCGGACGGACAGGTGCATTACTCCACCATCCTCTACGACAACGGCACCATCGTGGACGACTGCCTGGTCTACAAGTTCGCCGACCGCATCGTCATGGTGGTGAATGCGTCGGGCCGCGAGAAGGACCTGGCCCACATTTCACGACACGCCAAACAGTTCGGCGTCCAGATCGGCGACATCAGCGACGAGATCTCGCTGCTGGCGCTCCAGGGTCCCATCGCCGAAGAGATTCTCCAGCCGCACGTTGACGTCGATCTCTCACAGATCAAGTACTACTGGCACTCGTGGGGCCACGTGGGCGGCATGCACGCGCTCATCTCGCGCACGGGCTACACGGGGGAAGACGGGTTCGAGTTGTATTTTGACCCGCGATTCGCCCGGCCCATCTGGGATCTGCTCATCGGCACAGGCAGGGTGACGCCGGCTGGGCTAGGCGCGCGCGACACGCTTCGGCTCGAGATGGGGATGGCGCTGTACGGCAGTGACATCGACGACACCGTGACGCCCCTGGAGGCCAACCTGGCCTGGCTCACGAAGCTCAACAAGGGCGACTTCGTGGGACGCGACGCGCTCGTGCAGCAGAAGGAACGCGGGCTCCCGCGAAAGCTGATAGGCTTTACCGTCGACGACGGGCGATCCATCGCTCGCCACGGATATTCCGTGTTCCATGAGGGCATGCCCAGCGGCGAAGTGCGTAGCGGAACGATGAGTCCCTCGCTCAACATTCCGATCGGAACCGCGTACGTGCCGCCAGCAGGCGCGAAGGAAGGATCGAAGCTGGAGGTCGATATCCGTGGCAAGCGCTCCGCGGCGACGGTCGTGAAGCCGCCGTTCTACAAGCATGCCTCGCACAAGTAGCGCGGACGTTCCGTTCTCACACTGCCAGTAGCGAGCGATACATGGGACAGCGAGATCCACGGGTTGACGCGTACATCGCCAAACAGCGCGATTTCGCCAAGCCCATCCTGAGCTATCTGCGTGGCGTCGTTCACCAGGGCTGCCCGCAGGTCACCGAATCCATCAAGTGGGGCGCCCCGTTCTTCGACTACAAGGGCACCCTGTGCATGTTCGCCGGCTTCAAAGAGCACGTCGGCTTCGGGTTCTGGAAGGGCTCACTCATCGATACTGGTGAAAATGTGAATCTCGAGGCGGCGGGCAGTTTTGGCCGCATCACGAGCGTGGCGGACCTTCCGCCCAAGAAGAAGCTGCTTGGTTACATCAAGCAGGCGATGCAGCTGAACGAGACTGGCGTGAAAGCTTCGATGAAACCCTCGAAGCCGAAGAAGGCTATCCCAATGCCCACCGATCTTCGCACCGCGCTGGCGAAGAACACGAAGGCGAAGACCACCTTCGCCGCGTTCTCGCCAAGCCACAAGCGCGAGTACCTGGAATGGATCACCGAGGCGAAACAGGAGCAGACGCGCGGGCGACGGCTGGAGCAGGCCGTACAATGGATGGCTGAGGGCAAGCCACGGATGTGGAAGTACATGAAATGAGATATGACGCGCTCGTCACCAACGTGAAGGAAGCCGTTCTGCGGTCGCCGGGCGCCACGGCGCCGGCGCTGCGTGAGGCCATCTTCGCGGGAGAGGCGGCGGGCATCCCCTCGGATATTGCCGCGTACGTGGACACCGTGAAGCGGCACGCGTATCGGGTGACCGACCAGGACGTCGAAGCGCTGAAACAGGCCGGCTACAGCGAAGACGCGATCTTCGAAGCCACCGGCGCGGCGGCGCTCGGCGCTGCACTCATGCGCCTGGAGATCGGCATGCGCGTGCTGCGCGAGAACGTCGAGACCACGGAGACGCGATGAGACTGCGCAACGTGACGCACGGCCACCGGCTGCCGCAAAAACTGCTGCTCGCACTCATCGGACTGATCAGGCGGCGCCGCGCGCCGGACATCATCCGCACGTTGTTCTACCGCCCAGAATTTCTGGGTCGACCGCTGAGCCAGTGGACGCAAGCGGTGATGCGCGGGCCGTCAGAGTGGAGCATTGCCGAGCGCGAACTGTTCGCCGCATTCACGTCGAAGCTCAATCAATGCGTCTTCTGAACCAACGCCCACGGCGCGGTCGCGTCGCGAGCGTACGGAGATCGGAAACTGGTGCAGGCGGCGCTGGAGAACTGGCGCGCCGCACCCATTCCCGAACCCACTCGGGCGATGCTGGGGTTCATCGAGCGGCTGACCCTGTCGCCCGAGAGCATGACCTGGGCGGACGCGAAACCGCTGCGCGACGCGGGGCTCAGCGACGCGGCCATCGAGGACGCCGTGCACGTCTGCGTGCTGTTCAGCGTATACGATCGACTAGCCGATTCGTTCGGGTTTGATATTCCGGACGCAGTGGGGTTCGAGCAATCCGCCACCTCGCTGCTGCGGCGGGGGTACGTGTAGCTCCCCTGCGTGCTGCCGCTAAGCGGCTCCGGGTGCGGCCACGGGCGCGGCTGCTTCCGACGACGCGTGGCCGCGGCGACGCGCCGGCACCAGAATCGCTTGGTGGCAGAGTTCCTCGAGCAGGGGATTGTCCCGGAACTCCCAGCCACTCGGGATCGGCGCCAGTCGCCGTTTCTCCTCCAGCGATTCGAAGCACAGCCAGCCGTCGGCGAAGGGCGTCGCCTTCAAAGAAGACAAGGAATATGTGTCGCCGCCAACCCGTCCAGTCGAGCTAGGCAGCACTTCCCAAACCCGCCACTCTACGCCGGTAGAGTCGGTGAAACCGCGCAGCATCGCGTGATCCCGGTCAGATGTTGTGGATGAACCTGCAATGGGTCCTCCTGCCGCAGAGTCCGTGCCCAACGCCTCTGCCCGCCAACTGTAGATCGCACTGCTCGAATAGGTCAGCCGAGGGCCGGACGGGCGCGTCGCAGCGGATCGCGGTACGGCGCCCAGTCGTCCCTCAACCGATAGCGGACGTCGATCTCGGCCATGCGCGTGATCAAGGCCTCGAACTCGTCCTCACGGATTCCCAGGCACACGCGTCGTAGCCGCTTCGCGATATCCTGTTTGGCTGCGTCCAACGCCACTCGCCAGTCCATATCCCCCCTCTCCATGGCTGAGTACCATCGCAGAGTGTGTGCCCTAGCACACACTTATGGGCAAAAGCCAGATTTCACGTACGATGCGATTGGCCATTCTTACAGTCTCGACCGCCGGCGCCAGGGGCGCGCGCAAGGACACGTCGGGCGACGCGATCGCGACGTGGGCTGCCGAACATGGCTATCATGTCGCGGATCGCCAGCTCGTCTCCGACGACGTAAACGCCATCGTCCGAGCGTTGCTGCAGTGGAGCGATGGTGCCATCGCGGACCTGGTGCTCACGACGGGCGGCACCGGGCTCTCACCGACTGACGTGACGCCCGAAGCCACTCGCGCGGTCGTTGAACGGGATGCCCCCGGAATCGCCGAGTGGCTGCGCGTCAGCGCGGTGCAACGGTTTCCCAAAGCCGCACTATCGCGAGGCCGCGCCGGCGTGCGACACCACACGCTGATCGTGAATCTGCCGGGATCGCCGGGCGGCGTGAAGGACGCATTGGCGGCGCTGGATCCTATAGTGGAACACGCCGTTTCAGTTCTGCGGGGTGAGGTGGGCGACCACGGCTTGTGATGGCTGGGCTCGCTGACCTGGAGAGGAGAAAGTCGTCTTTCCTTTGAGCAGAGCACTCCTTCCCGCTCGCTCGTGCCCGCTTCATGTTTGTCCCTCCGCCCGGCAGTCACATGCGCCCCACCGCCCTTGTCATTCTCGCGTTCGCCACCCTTGGCGCGTGCGCGCGTTTGCATCCCCGGACCGAGAGCGGCGTTGTTCAGCAGGGCTCCGTGCGTCCGCTGCGCGGCCGCATCAGCGACCATGTCGTCATGATCTCCATCGACGGGCTGCGCCCAGATGCGATCGCGAAGTACAACGCGAAAACGGTGCAGCGCTTGATGCAGGAAGGTCGCTATTCGCTCACCGCCCAGACCATCTCGATCAGCAACACGCTGCCATCACATACGTCGATGCTCACGGGTGTCGAGCCGGACAAGCACGGCATCACCTGGAATTCGGACAAAACGGGCGAATTCGGCTACGTGCACGTGCCAACCGTATTCAGTCTGGCGCACGAGGCCGGGTTTACCACCGCGGCATTCTTCAGCAAGACCAAGTTCCATCACATCGACGCGCCCAATACCATCGACTACGTGCGCGCTCCCACCGGTGGCGTCATTCCGTGGAACGCGCGAAAGACGGTTGACCAGCTGAGTGAATACCTGGCGAACGAAACGCCGAACCTGTTGTTCGTGCATCTCGCCGACGCTGATTTCGCGGGGCACAATTTCGGCTGGATGGGCTGGATGTATGGCATGGCGGTTCGCGAGACGGACCTGGCGGTGGCGCGCGTCCTACGACTGGCGGACGAACGCTTCGGCAAGGGCGGGTACACCGTGATACTCACGGCGGATCACGGCGGCCATGGCAAGCGACACGGCAGCACGGATCCCGTGGATACCACCATTCCATGGATCGTCTGGGGCGCGGGGGTCCAGCGCGGCGACACCCTGTCCGGCATCAGAACGATGGACACCGCCGTGACCGCGCTCTGGATGCTGGGCGTCAGCGCGCCGGAGAACCTGAGCGGACGCGTGATCACGCAGGCGTTCGAACCCCGTCTCGCCAGCGAGCGGTAGAACTTTGGGCGTTGGGCTTTCCTGGCAAAGCGAAACCAGGTGAAGTGAACAGGCGTAGAGCGGCCCATACCCTCCCATCGAGTGGGCGTTCATGTCCGCACTGCATCTCCGCCACGCCTGGCGCTCGCTCCGGCGCACCCCGGTCTTCACCGTCACCGCGGCACTGACGCTCGTCATCGGCTTCGGCGCGGCCATCGCGATCTTCGCCGTGGTGAACGGCGTGCTCCTGCGTCCGCTGCCATATGGCAATCCGGACAGGCTGGTGGGTGCCTGGCATGATCTGCCGCCGCTCGATCTGAAAAAGGCGAACCAGACTGCATCCACCTATCTCACCTACCGGAAGCTCGCGCGCACGATAGAGGGAATCGGCATCTACTCTGAAGGCGCGGCGAACGTGGCCGCCATCGGCGGCGACGGCGAGCCGCAGCGCATTGCCGCGTCGTGGATCACCGTGGACGTCATCCCCGTGCTCCAGGTGTCACCGATACTTGGGCGCGCGTTCACGGACGAGGAGGACCGGCCGAAGGCGCCCGATGTCGTCCTTATCAGCGAATCGATGTGGCGGTCGCGCTTCGGCGCCGACCCGCGCGCCATCGGGCGCACCATGGATGTGGGCGGACTCACGCGCCAGATCGTGGGCGTGATGCCGCGGCGCTTCCGCTTTCCGGCCGCGGAGACGCAGCTCTGGCTGCCGATGCAACTTGATCCCGCCGCGCTCTCCGGTGGCTTCAACTACAATGGCGTCGCGCGGCTCAGGTCCGGGGTGAGCGCCACCGACGCGCAGCGCGAGTTCACCACGGTGCTGCCGCGCATCGTGGAGCTGTTCCCCAACTTTGCGCCGGGCGTGTCCACCCAGATGCTCATGGACCAGGCGAAGCCGACGCCGGTGCTGGTGCCGATGCACACGGACGTCACTGGCGGCATCGCCAAGACGCTCTGGATGGTGGCGGCCGCCGCGGCGCTCGTGCTCCTGGTTGCCTGTGCCAATGTCACGAACCTCATCCTCGTGCGGGCCGACGGCCGCCAGCGTGAGCTGGCCGTGCGCGAAGCGCTGGGCGCCGGCCGCGCGCGCGTGATGCTGCATTTTCTCGCCGAGTCCGCGGTGCTCACCGCCGTCGCCGGCATTGTTGGATTTGGTGTCGCGTGGCTGGCGGTACGCGCACTCGTCGCGGCGGGTCCCGTGCAGATCCCGCGGCTGGCCGAAGTGCGTGTGGACGCGGCGGCGGCGCTCTTCACCGTTGCGATCGTGGTGCTGGTAGCGGCGCTGTGCGCGCTGATTCCGGCGCTGCGCATCGGACGCGCGCGGCTATCCAATGCGCTGCGTGAAGGTGGCCGTGGCGGCACGGCGGGGCGGGCGCGTCAACGCATTCGCGGCGCTCTGGTGGCGGCGCAGGTTGCGCTGGCGCTGGTGGTGCTCGCCGGATCGGGGCTGCTGCTGCGCTCTTTCCAACGGCTGCACGCGGTGAAGCCCGGCTTCGATCCGCAGAACGTGTCGACGCTCTGGCTGTCGCTGCCGCGCTCGCGGTACGTCAACGACTCCGCCACCGCGCGCTTCTACGCCCAACTCATGGATCGGGTATCCGCGCTGCCCGGCGTGCAGGACGCCGGCGTCACGTCGCGATTGCCGCTGACGTCCAATGGAATGAACCAGAATCCGTTCTATCCTGAAGACGACCCGACGTCGTTTGTGAACAAGATTCCGCCGCTGCAGATCTTCACGACAACCGACGGTGGCTACTTCAGGGCGATGGGCATTCCGCTCATCGCGGGGCGCGTGTTCGACCGCCTGGGCGTGCAGCGCGGCAGCGAGGCGATCATCAGCCGCAAGACGGCCGAACAGTTCTGGAAGGATTCCACGGGGCAGCGCGCCCTGGGAAAACGCTTTCGCGACCTGCCGGGCGGGCCACTCTACACCATCATCGGCGTGGTGGGGAACGCCCGCGACACCGCACTGGCCACCCCACCGTCGCCGACGGTGTACTTCCCGCAAGCCGTGGATGCGAACCCCAATTTCTCTCAAGCCGCGCGCACCATGGCGGTCGTGGTGCGATCCGCCGCGGATCCGGCGTCGGTCACGCGCGCCGTGCAGCGCGTGGTGCGCGAGCTGGATCCCACGCTACCCACGTTCGACGTCCGCTCCATGCGCGCGGTGTTCAGCGCGTCCATGGCGCAGCTCACGTTCACCATGTTGATCCTGGGCTCGGCGGCCGGCGTGACGCTGCTGCTGGGCGCGATCGGATTGTATGGCGTGATGGCGTACGCCGTCACGCTGCGCACGCGCGAGCTTGGTGTGCGCATCGCGTTGGGGGCGCAACCTCGTTCGGTTGCCGCGATGATCACGAAACAGGGCATCGCACTCACCGCCGTAGGCGTCGCTGTCGGACTGGCGCTCTTCACGCTGGCCGCTGGATTCCTGCGGTCGTTTCTGTTCGGCGTCGCGGCCAGCGATCCGGCGACGCTCATCGGGGCATCGCTGCTGCTGGTTGGAATCGCCGGACTGGCCAGTTGGGTGCCGGCTCGCCGAGCCGCGCGTGTGGATCCGGCGGAGGCGCTGCGGGCGGAGTAATTGCGTCGCAACCGTCGTTAACCAAGAACAGGTGTTTGCTGGCGCACATTAGCCTTGTGCGTTATCGAACAGAGTATCAGCTTGCATCAATGACGCAGTGGCTCGATCCGGTGCAAGTGGCTCCCTTTCCAGTGGCGCTGTCGGATGGCGCGGAACTGAGATCGGCGCTGGCGGGCGCCGTATTTCGACACGATGAGACGAATGCGGTGCTGCGCGCTGCAGTTGAAGCGTGTGTCCGCTCGCTGCGCACGAAGGGAATGTCACCCGAAGGAACCGTCATCACGCTGAAGGCGTTCGTGCGTCACACCGCGCTCGGCAGCCCGCAACCGCAGCGCCCGCGCAGCGTGACGGCCGCCGACTTCTTCATGGAAGACATCGTGCATTGGACCATCCTGGAGTACTTTCGCGAAGTGTGAAAAGGCGCGGGTCGCGAACCCGTGAAGCACATCGAGCCGCGGCAGTTCACCAGCCCACGGCGCGACGCATCTGCAA
Source organism: Gemmatimonadota bacterium (assembly GCA_031395945.1). GTDB lineage: Bacteria > Gemmatimonadota > Gemmatimonadetes > Gemmatimonadales > Gemmatimonadaceae > DASPMP01. The sequence goes on from JANNJV010000257.1 coordinate 8,390, forward strand.
AGTTCCTGGCGCTCCTGGCGACGCCCTCTCTATCGAGGCCTCGCATGTCGCAGTCGCCGCCGAACCACCGCAATCCGCACGATGACCGCCTGACGCCGGAGCTCCGACTCACGCTCGCAAGCGCTAGCCAGGCGCATCTCACCTCGCAGGACGAGCTACGCGACGCGGTCTGTCACTACCTGGACCATTTGCGCAGGCGCGGACTCACGCGCGAACGCGCGCTGCGGCAGGTGCGCGAATTCGTAAGCGAGATGCACGGATTCACCGGGGCAGCACCCGCGAAGGCGATGGACCGACTGCCCAGGCCGATGGACCGAATGCCCATGCTGTTGAACGACTGGTGCAACGCATACTGGCCCGCCTCCTAATGGCGTTCGGGATCGTCCTCGCCGCGGACTGACTCATCGGGTTCGAGCGTCGCCTTCAGGTCATTGATAAAGCGCTCGGTACCGCGCCGGTCATAGGCGCCGGCGCTGCCCAGGCGCTCGTACTTCAGCGTCACCGCGGTCAGGCGCTCCACCATCGCATCGAACATCTCGGGTGGCCAATGGGCGCAGATCGGTTGCAGGCGCGCAATGATGGCCGCGCGGATCTCATTCAGGCGTGTGCTGTGTTCAGCGGTCATCGTGGCGTGAAGAATCACCGCTGGGCTGCAAGCCACATGCCTTCTATGTCCGATTGCGTACTGATCCAGGTGGCAGCCTCAAAACGGACATTCAATTCACACAGGAGAGTTGGCATCTCCGCGTCCCGCAGGCCCGACCGTTGCCATGTGAGTAGCAAAGGAGTGTACGATGCCGAACGAAGAACGCGTTCCGAAGCCGGACGCGCGCCAGCTCACCGACGGACCAAGAAAGGCCTTGGCGACGGCCTTTGCCGCGCTCAGGAATAACGATCAGACCTTGGGAGCGGTGGAGCGGATCGTGGCGGACTATTGTAAAGCGCGCCATCGCGAGGGTGCCGACCCGGCTGCTGTCATCGTTGAAGTGAAACAAGTCGCGCGCTCCACTCTCCCCGAAGACTACACCCACTTCGAAAAGATCATCTCCACGTGCATTCGCCATTACTTCGGCGACGTCGAGACGGCTCTGCCTAAGGGCTGAGGGCCTCTGGGCTCTGGGCTCAAAGCCCAAGACCCAAAGCCCTCAGCAAGCCTGCTTACGCCACCAGGTGGGCGGACTCGAGCCAGCGCTGCGCGTCATCCTGCTGCCGGAACGCCCCGACTTTCAGGTTCACCGCCTCGGCGAACACGCCGAACATGCGCGCCACGCCATAGACGAAAGTACTGTCGGTGAAAAGCGCGATCCGCTCGACGCCGCGATCGCGCAGCGGCTTCAGGTCGCGGGCAATGATGCGCAGCTCGGCGGTGGAGGGAACCGCTGTTACCGTCATGGCGTTCACGAGCACGCTGGTTCCCGTGGTAATGCGCACGTCGTCCAGCAGCTCGTCGAGCAGCACGGCGATGTCCGCGAACGTAACGTTGCCAGTGGCCGTCACCGTGACGAGCCCCTCCTCTGGCTTACCGAACTGAAAGTCGACCGGCATATCCCTCCTGCGTCGGGGGAACCGCGACAGTAGCGACGATTTCATCTGCCATTTGAGTGCCTGAATCTATTG
>JANNJV010000259.1:0-4438 GCA_031395945.1 Gemmatimonadota bacterium
CCGCCAACCCATCGAGCAGCGCCAGGCTGGTCTCCTGCATCGAGGACAGTGGCGTCTTGAGGTCGTGCGACACGTGCGAGACGAAGTCTCGCTTCATCTCATCCAGATGGCCGAGCTGTGTGGCCATCGCATCGAAGTCACGAGCGAGCGCCCCAAACTCGTCGCCCGGGGGAAGTGCGATCCGGTGATCCAGTCGTCCCAAGGCGATCGCGTTCGCTCCCCGCGCCAGCTCTCGCAGCGGCCGGATGATCGAGCGGACGAGACGCGCCGACAGCAACGAACCCAGGATGATCGCGGCAACCGCCAGAAACATCGAAGCGCGTTCGGCCTCGCTCGCGGCGCGTTCAGACCGTGCCAAGGCCTCTGCCGCGGCGCGTCGCGCTGCCTCGGCGAATTGCTCGTTGCCAGCCTGCACGGCATCCAGCTTTCCGCGCAGTCTCTCCATGGGGATTGGCGAACCCGCGGTCGCCGTGCCGGTAGCCGCATCTACTGCCCCGAGCTCGCGATCGAGCGCGGCCCATGCGGTCGCCAATCCCCTGACAGACGTGCGCTCATTTGCCGTGAGCGCGGTCGATTGGAAGTGCCGCATCTCGTCCCGATGCGCGCCAACGATCTCATCGAGCTTTGCCAGGTATCGCCTGTCGCGCGTGACCATGAACTTCTCGACGGCGCTTCGCAGTTCGGTCACGCGATGCGTCTCGGCGAGGATGCCTTGCTGTCGGGCCGAGACCGCGGTGAGGGCGCGGCTCAACTCGCGAGCGTTATGACTGGCCCGGACGTGCAGGGCCAGAACAGCGGCGATCAGCGCGACGTGAGCCGCGAACACGACCCGCAGCCTGGACGCAACGGTCATGGGCGTCCGTAGCTGCGGAGCTTGTTCCGAATCGTCTTCACGTCCAATCCCAACTGCCTGGCTGCTTCGGCCTTGTTGTCGCCGACCCGATCCAGGGTCTGGAGTATCAGCCGTCGTTCGGCCTCAGCCATCGTCGTTCCCGCGGGCAGCGTGAGCGTCGATGCGCTTCCGGACCTGAGTGCTTGCAGGTATGGGGGCAGGTGCCGGCGCTCGAGCCAGCCGTTGCGCGCCACGATGACCGCACGTTCGATGACGTTGCGCAACTCCCGCACATTCCCGGGCCAGGGATGCGATTCCAGGAGTTGCAGCGCGGTCGCGGACACGCCCTCGATGCGCATCTGATGCTTGCGACCAAACTCGCGCACGAAGTGCTGTGCCAGCAACGGGATATCTTCCGCGCGCTCACGCAGCGGCGGGATATTGATCTCGAATACGTTCAGACGATAGAACAGATCCTCACGCAAGCGCCCGTCGCGAATGGCCTGCGCCGCCGACCTGTTCGTGGCCGCCAACACGCGAACATCGAAACGGATATCCCGTCCCCCGCCCAGCCGGCGCGCGCGGCCGTCCTCCAGAACGCGCAATAGCTTGGGTTGTAACACGAGCGGCATGTCCGCGATCTCGTCCAGGAAGAGAGTGCCGCCTTCTGCCATCTCGAAGCAGCCCGGCCGCGCGCGAACGGCGCCGGTGAACGCACCCTGCTCGTGCCCGAAGACTTCACTTTCCACCAACCCCTCGGGAATGGCCGCGGCATTCACCGCCACGAATGGCTTTCCGCGCCGGCTGCTCAAGGCGTGAATGGCGCGCGCGACGACGTCCTTTCCGGTCCCGCTCTCTCCGGTGATGATGGCGGATGCGTCGCTGGAGGCCAGCGTTTCCACGGTGCGGCGCAGCTCCCGCACGGCGCGCGTGTCACCCACGATACCCGCCTGACTGGCCGGCGCGTCCAGTCTGGCGTCCAGTGCGCGACTTGCGCGCCGATTGTGCATCTCACTTGCTCTTACGTCCAGCAGCGCGCGCAGCGCGTCGTGATCGATGGGTTTTGTGAGATAGTCGGCCGCGCCCGACTTCATCGCGTCCACCGCGTTGTCGATGTTGGCGTGGGCCGTCATCATGACGACGGGGAGTCGCGGGTCGTGCTCCTTCACGCGTTGCAGCACGGCCAGGCCCGAGCTTCCGGGAAGCACTACGTCGCAGAGCACCAGATCCGGGGGACTGCGATCCAGTTCGCGAACGGCCTCGGCGGCGCTGGACACTGCCCGCACGTCATGGCCCCAGTCCGCGATCCGCAGGGTCAGAACCTCGCGGAGCGCGGGCTCGTCATCCACGACCAAGACTTCTATGCGCGACGGCATGGGTCCCGAAAGGTGATGGTGCTCCAGCGCGTTTCTACACCGGCAAACCCCCGGTGTGCCGCGAGGCGCACCGGGGGTGTTCACGGATCCGTGATGCGGGGTCTAAGAGCGCACCAGAATCAGGAAGCGCGAACCATTCCAGAACCGCTCGGGCTCCTCGATGGTGAACGCGCCCGTCACCTTTCCGGTCTTCGTGAGCTGCGCGGTGGTGTACGAGCCATTGTGCCGTGACAGAATCTTGTATTCGCCCGACGGCAGGATGATGGTCCGATCCGCCAACCGGTCGATTCTGGTGAACACGGAGGGGTCCAGGTCGCGCGCCGGAGCGACCGCCTTCGGGCCAAGGACGACAAACCGCTTGGACCCCTCAGCCACCAGGATGCCCTTCTTGATCAACTCGGCTTTGGTGCCGGCCACGAAGTACACCGCGTTGTGCTCCGTGAACAGGGCGCCCAGGGATCCGCTCAGGATGTCGACTTTGTTCGTCAGCGCAACAATCTGCGACGCTTGTCCGTCGATGACCGTCTGGAGCTCGAGCCGCTGCCGCTCCGCCGCCTGGTTCGCGTCGGACACCACCTGTTCGAACTCCGCAATCCGCGTCTTGAGCGTCGAGTCCTTGTCGGCGACCTCCTTGCGCATGCCTGCCAGACGTCCTTGCACGGCGTCGAGGCGCTCGACGAGTCGGGTAATCCGGGCCACTACCTGACGCCGTTCGTCGTTCGCGTCAGCCAGCTCGGCGCTGGGTTGCAGCTCGCGCGGCGATCCGTTGTTGAGCGATCTGGCCTTGGCGAGCTCCATGTTGATTTCGTTCACGAAGCGGGTGCCCTCCATCACCTGCTCCAGGAGCTCGTTGCGAACATAGAACAGCGAGTCCGCCTGGACCGCGCTTGCGGCCACCAGCTCCTTCCGGGACGGTCCGCTGCAGGCCGCGAGGGTGAGCGAGACGAGGGCGAGAATGGGAATTCCGCGAGAGACGTTCATGGGACACCACCAGTGAAAGAGTGTGAGAAGCGTTGACGCGCCCTCACAGAGCACCGGCAATGCCTCGCGGACTTCTGCGGTAACTCATTGGTGCGCTATCGGTTCTGGAGGCTGTGCGAACACCGGGAAAGGCGCGCAAACGGGGATCGGGGAATTATTCCCTGGGGTGGCGGCGCTCCCTTCAAGTATCTGAATGCCGGATCGCGCGTCCTTTTCCAGTACCGCGACGCCGCGGCGCTTTTCTCCTTTGTTGGCCCCTTGAAGCACGCCAACCACCGAAGAGGCCCCCTCAATGCGTCGCCGTATTCTCCTCGCCAGTTTCCTGACCGCCACAGCGCTCGCCGCCGCGTGCCGCGACCTGACCCCGACCAATCCGTCAGCCGCGAGAACCACAACCCTGTTGCGGGCTGCCGATGTTGCCGCGGCCTCGCTCGAGGGAACCAGCTATTGCAGCACCACTCCCATCGCCGTTCCCGCGGGGCCCTTGGCGAACGGGATTGCGAACCCCTATCCGTCCACCATCGCGGTTGCCGGCGGCGGATCGGTTCTCAAAGTCACCGCGACCGTGCAACTCTTGAGTCACACGTTCCCCAGCGATCTCGATATTCTGCTCGTAGGACCCACCGGTACCAGCGTCATGCTGATGTCCGACGCTGGCGGAAGCGTCGATATCGTCAACGCCACCATTACGTTCGACGATGACGCGGCGGCTTCGTTGCCGGCCAGGGATATCGTCTCGGGCATTTTCAGGCCGACCAATGCAGCGGCGGACGACGTGATGCCGGACGTCGCCGGGCCCTATGGTTCGTCCTTCTCGCCTTTCGTAGGCACGAACCAGCAAGGCGAGTGGCGCCTTTACGCGTTCGACGATGGCGGCGGCGACCGGGGTACCATCCTCGGCGGTTGGTGCGTCACGATCGCCCAGGACAATGCTCCGCCAATAGCGAATGCCGGCGGCGCTTACGCGGCATATGAAGGTGCGGCGGTTACGCTGGACGGGACTGCATCCTCCGATCCCGACCAGGAGCCCATCGCATCCTATGCCTGGACCTTTGGCGATGGCGCCACTGGCAGTGGCCCGACTCCCCAGCACACATATGCGGAGGATGGCACGTACACGGTAACGCTCGTCGTCACCGACGGGCAGGGCGCCTCAAGCGAGGCGGCGCCGTTTGTTCAGTCGCCGCCACCCGGATTTTGACGGGATGTTTGTGTTGAATACTTTGTTAGGCGGCTATTTCGGCTCGCG
>JANNJV010000260.1:0-5678 GCA_031395945.1 Gemmatimonadota bacterium
CAGCCGTTCGTTTTCTGGGCGAACCCACCGTCCTACACGAGCGACAGGTGGAATGTTCGGGCTGCCGGAGCAACGATTAGCCACTTAGACGCGATGTGCCACACGGCCCTCGCAGCCTCCACGGTACCGACCGGACCATCCCTGGAAGCCGTACCCCCGCAGGAAATCCGGATGCTGGTCTTTGACATTGCGGAAGCGCGCGATGTAGATGCCGTTGGGACGGTTGCCGGTAGTCCGCCTGTCCGTGAAGCCGGAATGCGTACCGAACGCGCCGGAACCGAAGTTATGATCCATGACGTACTTGCCCAACGTGCCGCTGGAGTTCGCCAGGCCGTCCGGGAATTGTGCGTTCTTGGAGTTGAGCAAGAGGCGCACGCTCTCGATGGCGGACGCGCAGAGAAAGACAATACGAGCTGTGAACTCCGTCTCGTGCTTGGTGACCGCGTTGATCACGCGGACGCCGCTGGCGCGTCCCTTCTTCGGGTCGTAGAGCACCTCGGCGACGACGCTGTGCGGATAGAGCGTCAGATTGCCCGTGGCACGCGCGGCCGGAAGCGTGGACGCGATGCTGCTGAAATACGAGTGCGTCACACAGCCCTTCTCGCACGGGCCGCAGTAGTGGCACGCCAGCCGTCCGTTGTGATTCTGCGTGAGGATCGCCACGCGGCCAATCGTCATGGTCCGCTCACCGCCGAACGCCTTGAGTATCCTGGGACGCGCGTCCGCCTCCACGGCGGTCATCTGCATTGGCGGCAGGAACACGCCGTCGGGAAGCTGCGACAGACCCTCGGCTCGGCCGCTGACGCCAATGAACCGCTCGACGTGCGAGTACCAGGGCGCGATGTCGCGGTACCGGATGGGCCAGTCGTTCCCGTGGCCATCCTTGAGATTCGCTTCGAAGTCGAGATCGCTCCACCGGTAGACCTGGCGGCCCCACATGATGGAACGTCCGCCCACTTGTCGGCCACGGAGCCAATTGAACGGCGCGTCCGCCGGCGTCGTGTACGGATTCTCCGCGTCCTTCACGAAGAACTTGTGGCCCACCTCGTCGCAGGCATAGCATCGGCTCTGGATGGGATAGTCGCGCTCCATCAATTTACGATCGCCCATGCCGCGATAGTGCATCTGCCAGGGCTGTATGTGTTCCACGTAGTCGGTGCGCGGATCGACGGGACCACCGGCTTCCAGCACGAGCGTCCGAAGTCCTTTCTGCGTGAGCTCCTTCGCAGCCCATCCCCCGCTCATGCCCGAGCCGATGACGATGGCGTCGTAGTCGTAGGTCTCAGCCATGGTGGTGCTCCTGCTCTTCCCTGATCGGCGTGGGTGGTGTGCGTTTTCTGATGGGCATCGGCGCGGCACCCTCGAACGTGCCCGGCATGATATTGTGCTTCAGGACGTCCTTCATGACAGGTTCGCTGGTGAAGTAGCCGTGCACGACGAGGCCCTTGAGGCGCCAGTAGGTCCGCGCCGGCTCCGTATCGCGCGGGCCGCTCTCGAGGCTCTCGATGAAGGCGCCCCGCGCTTCGGGGCTCAGCTCCGCGAAGACAACCTTGTTTGCGGCGACCGAGCGCGCGTTGATGGCGTCGAGACCGGCCAGGCCCTCCGTGCGATCCGAGTCAGAGATCTGCTCGGAGACGATGACGTTCACAAACTGGTGGACGCCGACATCCGTGGCACTCGGCGAATCCGTACGCGGGATGATGGTGTCGGCGATGGCGCGTACCAGCGCCATCTGCGCGTCGCTCAGGCCATTCAGCGGCGCCGCGCCTTCGGCGACGCGCGACCAGGCGGCGAGCGCCTTGTGCGGCAGAACTGTGAGCGCCGTCGCGGACGCCAGCGCTTTCAGAAGATCACGACGTTCCATTGAGATTCGTCGAAGGAGAAGCTGTATGGTGTGTCGCCGATCGAGCGGAGTCAACTCACAGCGGTCTCGGCGTGAACGCGTTCTCGGTGTGAACCGCGTTAGCGGTTTGCCGCGAAGTTGCGAACCGAATAGTGCACGCCACCATCGACCGGCCACGGGCCCATGTCAGACTCCACTGGTACGCCTTTGCGGTCGAAGAATGCAGCGTTCAGCTCATTCCGCTCACGGGCGGCAAGGATCTCATCCCAGATGCGATCGACCGTGAGCGTGAAAGTCGTAACTGGCGTTCGCGCCGAGTCCGTGGCTGCGACGACCTTCCCATTGGAGACTTGAACGCGGTAATAGCCTGACTTGGGAAACCATGAGGTGGCAATCTCCACCTCGTAAGTGTATGCCGAGGGACTGGTGGCAAGCCACGTTGCTCTGGCGAAGTCGACGTCAGTGTGGCGAGGCTCCGTCGGCCCTTCACAGCCCAATAACGCCGCCGCGGCGGCAACGATGGTCAGGCCTATCATGCTGGCGCGCAATCTCTACTCCTGTGCGTCTCGAACAATAACTGCCGCGCCGCAAGCCGTCACTTCGCTGGACCCTGCAGTTCCCACCGCCAGACCAGCCCGTCTTCCGGATCGATCACTTCACCAACGTATGTGAACCCGCATTTCGTGAGCACGCGCGTAGAGGCATTTGGCTCCGGCCTCGTGTGCGCGCAAACGAGCCTCACCCGGCCGCTGTCGAATGCGAACGCGACCAGCGCCCGCGCCGCCTCTGTCGCGTATCCCCGTCCCCAGTATTCCGGGGCCAGGCCGTAGGCAATTTCGACGACCGCATCCTGGCTCGGCGGGCCCTTGTAGCCGCAACTCCCGATGACGGCTCCGTTCTCGCGATGCACCATGGCGAAGCCGTGCATCCACGGATCCGCCTCCGTCAGCGCCATCACTTTCGCCAGCCAGTCCGGCGACACCTCGGCTCTGTCGGATGGGCTCATCGCGTCGATGGACGCGAGAACTTCCACGGGGGTCAGGAGCAGCAGCTCGAGGTTCTCGGTCCGAATTTCTGGTTTTCTATTGGGCATCGACAGTCATCGCGTCGCCTTCCTGCCGCGCATTCGCTGCTTCGACTCGACCAACCGCCAGAACTGCCGCTCACCGATCACGGTCACCTTGTGTCCCTGCGCAGCGAGACGCCGTACCTCGATCAGCTTCGACCCGGCGTCCTTGCCGGCGATCTGCTGTGCGTTCGGCCGACCGCGCACCAGCACGTCGGTGGAGTGCCCTGGCTTCGATTGCAGGATGGCGCCTGCCCGCTTCGCCGCGGCCTTGGCTTCATCGCGCGGACGCTCGAGAAACCCGGTGAACGAGAGACGCTTTCCCGCGAGACTCTTTACGCGACCGCGTCGTGGTTCCTTGGGCCGCTTCCGCAGCGCCGCGATTAGCTCGCTCGCGGCCTCGTACCGTTTGCCACGCGAGGCAAGGCAGCGATGGATGACTTCCTTGAGGTGATCGCTGCATGGAAGCCCGCGCACGTCCTTGCTGTGCATCGGGCGCGTGATGTCGCCGCGCAGCAGCATCGCCGCCAGGAGGCCGATCTGATAGATGTCGTCGCGTTTCTGCCAGCGACGCACTTTGCCCCACGCGATCTCATTGGGCACGTGGAACAAGTTGAACGCGTCCGCGGTAACGCCACGCCGGCTGAGCTGGTGCGCCGCGATGCCAAAGTCGCCGAGCTTCAACTGCTGGCCTTCGCAGACGAAGACGTTGAACGGCGTAAGGTCGCGATGCAGCGCCTGTCCCCTGTGCAATACGTCCAGCGCCTTCAGAACCGCCGCGATCTCGCGGCGGACGAAACGCTCCGACTGTGCACCCTGCCGGCCCAGCCACGCGCCCAGATCGCCAGCTTCGGCGTACTCCATCGCCAGGCAATAGCGAATCTGATCGTTGGACACCTCGGCGAAGCGATCGAAGACGCGCAGGGCTCGTTCCTCCTTCGCGAGGAGCTCGGCGAAGTAGGCCTCGCGAAGCCAACCGGAGATGCGGTCGCTGATCTTTACGCAGACGCGGGCGGGGATGCCTGGGCCGGGGGATGTCGTCGCCAGGTAGGCCTCGCCGAAGCCACCCTTCCCGATCAAGCGATCGAGACTATACGTGCGGCCCGACTCGGAGCTGTACGCAGTCGGCGCCGCCGGTGTCGCGGGGGGGTGAGGAACAGGATGCCGGGCCTGCGTGCGTCGCGCGGTGGGGGACGCGGGCTGGGTTGACATGCGAGTTGGCGTCACCGTTGTGCGGCTGTCAGCATCGCGATTGGTGTCAGCAACACCTTACGGAACTCGACCTCGGAACCCTCCGACTGCAGCGCGATCTGCCCGCGATCGGCAGTCGCGTCCGCGCCATCGTTCACCAACTGGCCGTTGACCCAGACTCTGACCGCACGACCGACCGCCTCGATCACCATGACGTTCCATTCGCCCAGTGGCTTCTCGGAGTTGTCGGTCAAGTTGAGAATACGTCGCGCTGCGCCTTCCGCGGTGCCCCACTTCTCCGGCGGTCCGCGCCGGCGCTCCATGTCGGGAACGCGAATGTCTTCTCGTATGCACCAGAAGTCGCCGGCGTTGCCGTGCTCCATCTGCACCTCGATGGAACGCGGGAACATTCCATAGAGAGCCCTGGGCGTGGACGCGTGCACCAACACGCCGGCGTTTCCGGGCGTTGCTGGAAAACGATATTCGATCTCCAGTCTGTAGTCGCGGAAAGTGGAATCGCTGATCAGATGCCCGCGGGGCTCGCCGAGACTCACGACCATGCCGTTGCGGACGACGAACGGAGCGCGCAGCCGAACGTTGGAGTCCACGGCGGGTACGTCCATGTGCCAACCGGCGAGATCGCGTCCATTGAAAAGCGCCCTTGGTTGCGCGACAGACGCGCATCCGGATGACACCAACGATGCGCCGATAGCGACAGCGAGGCTGAGTGATCGTTTCATAAAGTATGGTAGATCGCGACCCGTCAAAGGTGCGGCGCCGACCGCCAAAATGCACGCCCGCAACGCCAAAAGCCCAACGCCACACTCCAAGCGCCTAACGCACCGTCCAAGCACACTGTGACCGGGTGACCGTCACCCGAGGTTTAATCGTCAGACAACCTTCGATTTCAATCATGCTTCGACACACCTGTCTCATCATTCTCGCCGCTACCCTTGCCGCCTGTCGCGGCACGGAGCCTGACGGTCTGCGCCTGGACATTTCGCTGAACAAGAGCTCGCTCGTCAGCACCGACTCCGTTCGCGTTTCGCTGAGACTGACGAACATGCTGCCGTACGTGGTGAAGGTGCTGCCGTCGGAGGCCTACGGCTTTTGCAACCGCGCGCTGGAAGTGCAGGACGCAATGAACCGGCAGGTGTCAATCGCGGAGGGGTTCTGCATCGCCGCCCTTTCCATCTGGATCCCCAACCCGATCGATCTGGCGCCCGGGCAGTACATCACCATCGTCGATTGGTGGCGTCCAGGCACGAGTGTGCTCAATGGCCAACCGCTAGCTCCGGGCCTGTATCGTGTGCGAGGCCGCGCCTCCGGCGACAATCGCGCGATACACAGCGCATTGCGGGCGGTGGCGCTGCTGGACTGAAGGCCTCACTGCGTTGTATAGTGCCCGGCATGAACTTGGTTCTCGGCCGGCCACTAACAGCCTTCTCGCGACGGGCCCAGACCGCAGTTGTTGTGCTCCTCCTCCTTGCCTTGCCTACGCACAGCCGCGCACAGCGGCCGGCAATACCGGTGGCGAAGGAGAAGACCGCGGTAGCTCCACCGGACGGGCGGCACATT
>JANNJV010000272.1:0-4446 GCA_031395945.1 Gemmatimonadota bacterium
CTCGCCGGTACCCTGGGGCTTCTCACAGGCTACGTCGCGATCTATGCCGCGAAGGGGTCGCCTCTGCATCGCAAGAGCGGAATGCTGTTCGTCTTCACGATGGTGACGATGGCGGTGTTCGGCATGACGATCGCCATCGTCCGCGGGATCGCGCCGGCGATCAACCTTCCCGCGGCGCTGTTGACGTTGGCGCTGGTGCTCACGGCGCTGACCACGGTCCGGTCTTTGGGGGCTGCGTCACGTTGGGTCGACCTCGGCGCGACAATTGTCGCGTTGGGAGTCGGTGTGATCATGCTCACATGGGGATTCGAGGCAGTCGCCAACGGCGGCAAGAGAAACGGGATGCCCGCGTTTCCCTTCTTCATGTTCGGTACGGTGGGGATGCTCGCGTTCCTCGGCGACTTGCGGGTGATACGAGCAGGAGCGCTCACGGGCGCATCGCGACTTGCCAGGCACCTGTGGCGCATGTGCTTCGCGCTGTTCCTCGCGGCGCTGTCGGCGTCTGTCCAGTTCGCGAAGATGGCTCCACGGCCGCTGCGCGTTCCGATCATGGTGATTCCCATGCTGGTGGTGCTTGGGGCGATGTTCTACTGGCTCTGGCGCGTCCGCGTCAGGCGGTCAGTGCGTGGCCTTGTCGTGGGCAGAGCGACGGCGGCGGCATGACGACAGCCCATCTGATACTGCGATACGCCCACATCACGGCCGGGGTGCTGACACTCGTCACCGGCGCAGCCGCCATGACGTTCCGCAAGGGCTCGCCGCTGCACCGAAAAGCGGGAAATGTGTTCTTCACCTCCATGCTGGTCCTCTCCGCTGCGGGCGTCGTCCTCTCGGTCACCAGAACACCAAACATGGGCAATATCATGGGTGGAACGACGGCCTTTTATCTGGTTGCCACAGCGTGGGCGACTGTCATTCGCCAGCCGGGCCGAACCGGCAGCTTCGAGATTGTCGCAGCGCTTGGGGGACTTGTGATAGCCACCGGGGCCACCACGTTCGCCGTCCTGGCAATGACCAACCCGAACGGAAGGTACTTCGGATATCCAGCGTTGATGTACATCATCTTCGGGAGTGTGGCGTTGTTGGCGACCGTGCTGGACGTCAGAATGATCGTCCGCGGTGGCCTGTCCGGCGTGCCGCGGACCACGCGGCATTTATGGCGTATGTGTCTCGCCTTCTTCATGGCCACGGGCTCATTCTTCTTCGGCCAGCCCAAGTTCGTCCCGGTGATACTGCGCGAAACCGGGCTGTACATCGTTGCGGGTTTGCTCCCGCTAGCACTGTTGTTCTACTGGCTGATTCGCATTCGAGTCTGGCCGCTGATCAGAAACGGTCGCACAGTTCGACCGGCCCCGTCGTTCCCGATCACATGATCGGCCGCGACGAAGAGACCTGGTGAGTTGCCTGGCGCAGCCCATCGAGGTTGGTTCGAACAATGAAGACTTCCCTTCGCGCGGCTCTGATCCCGCTCATCGTCCTGTGTGCTGCCTGTTCCCGAACCCCTGTCCCATCGGCTGACGAGACCATCGCTGGAATCGACTCGCTGAACAACCGCCTGGTCCAGGCGTATCGCACCGTTGATCCTCGCGCATACGCGGCGCTCTTCACCGACAGCGCGGTGTTCGAATGGCCTTCGTTCAATACAGTTCGCGGCCAGGCCGGACTTGAAGCGATGGCTCGAACCAATTGGGCGTCCCTGAAGGACATGGACCTCCAGCTCGATGTCACGTCGCGACGAGTCGCGCCGAATCACGCGACGGAGTTCGGTGCGTTCCAACAGTCCTTTCGCGATTCCAGTGGATCACGGATGACTGAGTTCGGCCGATACGTCATTGTGTTTGCCCGCCAGGAGGATCGCACCTGGCGGATCGACCGTTTCTTTGGATTCGCGGACTCGACCCGGCAGCTCTCTCCGCGTCCTTGAGGCGTTGAGCGAGGAGCGTTGCTTCGGGCGTTCGGGACGACGATCTTGCACGGTGTATGTCCGAGCGACGATTCAACGAGGCGGAAGTCGCGGCCATCTTCGAGCGCGCCTCCGAAGAGCAGCAGACCGGCCCGCGCCAGCTCCCTTCGGGCGAAGGGATGACGCTTGCTGACCTTCAGGAAATCGGCCGGGACGTCGGGATCTCGCCCGAACTCATCGTCCGGGCCGCGAATGCCATCGAGCGCGGCGGGCGTCCGACGTCGCGCCGCTTTCTCGGCCTTCCGATCGGTGTCGCGCGAACGATCGATCTCGATCGCAGACTCACGGACGCTGAATGGGAGCGTCTGGTGGTGGATCTCCGCGAGACCTTCGATGCGCGGGGTACGCTGAAACACGAAGGCTCCTTTCGCCAGTGGACGAATGGCAATCTGCAAGCGCTCCTGGAGCCCACCGAAACGGGGCACCGCATCAGGCTTCGCACCATCAAGGGAGACGCACGCGGCTTGATGGTGGGAGGTATCGGAATTTTCGTGGGTGCGGCTGCGCTATTGATCGCCGCGGCCATGCGCGGAGGGTTCGCTGACGCCGGCGCGTTCTCATCTCTGGGATTTCTCGCGACTATGGGCGCCGGTATGTTCGGATTGGGAGCAATCCGGTTGCCGTCATGGGCACGGCTGAGGCGTCGCCAAATGGAAGAGGTTGCCGCGCGGCTCTCGACCGGAGCAGCCACTGAGGCCCTACCGGAGGGGCGCGGTGATGAGGGCTAGACAAGAAGCGACGCTGCAAATGACAAAACTCGATATCGCCGCGCTTCAGCAAGCGTATGACGGCAATTAACGGGAGCCCATGGCCAAAGACACCATTCTGATCGCAGATGACGATCGAACGATCGTGACGATGGTCGCGGCGTTCCTTCGCAACAAAGGCTTCAACGTTGTTCCGGCGTTCGATTCCATGCAGGCGATGATCGGCGTGCGAAACACGGATCCCAAGGCCGTCATCCTCGACGTCAACATGCCCGGCGGTACGGGGCTCGAAATCATCAAGAAGCTCAAGGCGATGACGAAGACGAGCCAGATCCCGATTCTCATAGTGACGGGCTCGATCGATCCCTCGATGGCGAAGGAAGTACTGGGCATGGGCGCCGACGAGTTTCTCACCAAGCCGGTGGATCTCGGGTTGCTGCACGCGGCATTGCTGCGGGCACTGGGCCGGCCTCCGGAGTCCAGCGAGGGTAGCGTCGCAGCGCCGGTCGATGCTTGATTCGTCTCTTCTACTGCTTCACGAAACGAACCGGGCCGCCTCCAAACCGGTAGAAGCCGACGATGGTATCACCGCGAATCTCACCCGTGAAGACATCCGCGGTGTCTCGAGCGGACCACGCGCGCAGCATCGCGAGCTCGATGCGGCCATTGCGCACATTTCCGAGCAGACCGCAGGTGGCACAACCCTCCATGCCCAGGAACGGCCGGCGTTCGTAGCGACCGCTCAGCGCGTCCGCCTGGTCGGCACGAGCGGCGCGAGACTCGACGTACAGTTCGATGCTGAGGTTCGGCGTCCCGCGGCGTTCCAGCAAGGTGCCCTCGAAGAGAAAGGTCCCGCTCGCGGGCTCCGACTGCGGCGTCACGACGCTGAACTCCTCGAAGTGGAGCCGCACCAGCGAGCCGAAGACGCCAATGCCTCCCTCAACACGGTTGACCAGCCCCGTCCCTGACAGCGGATTGTTTTCCGTGCGGAACCAGTCGTAGAAGTTGGAGTCCACCGCCGAGACCGTGACCGCCTGCGGAAATCCGGGAATGAAGACGCGAGTCAGGGACGTGACATCCACGTTGCGCAGACCGCCGGTCAACCGAATGCTCGAGCTGTCGGTAAAGAACACTCGTGGCCCGAACGGCGTCTCGATCCGCACCATGTAGCTGCGCGCCCCTCCCGCGACTACGGGCCACGTAATCGTCACCGTATCTCGCGAGCGGTCGAAGACGCGCCGTTCGCCGATCGTGTCGGCCGTGCCCAGCGGCACGGACGTCTGCGCGGTGAGCACTTCACCCTCGACGGTGCGCACAGAGAGCAGATATGCGCCGCCACGCTCCAGAGCATCGCCAGCCAGAGCGATCCGGTATATGCCGGCGCCCTGTCCCCTGTCTTCCACCGCAAAGAACGTCTGTCCACTCGGCGTCGTCAGTTCCACCTGCGCCAGGGAGACGGCGAGCGAGGTGTTCATCACCGGATCGCTGAGATCGTACGAGGGAGCGGTGCCTGATCTCGTGCGCTCCAGCAGGAGCATCTGCGATTGAGCCGTTGCGCTCAGCATGCCATGCAATGCGACGCGCGCGTTGCTGCGGGGGATGCCCACCTTGTCGATCTCGCACGCGGTGAGAAGCCCGCAGCCCATTACGAACAGCGGCAGCTTAGAAGACAACGCGCACTCCAAGGCTCGGCAGTACCGGGAACTGTGAGATCCCGCGCCGCGTTGGCTGGTCGGTGGAATAGTTGTAGAGATAGACGAACACGTTCTGCGCGTT
>JANNJV010000284.1:0-6403 GCA_031395945.1 Gemmatimonadota bacterium
TGAAGCCGTACTCGCCGGCGATCTCCGGGGCGATGCCATGCAGGTAGACGCGCTTCCCCGTCAGATTGATGGGCAGGATGGCGTTGCGGTTCTCGAGCAGCACAAGCGAGCGTCGTTGCGCCCGTGACGCCAACGCCTGCAACGAATCCGCGCCGACGGTCGCCGCTGCCCTGTCGGCGTCGGCGTATGGGTTCTCGAACAATCCCAGCTGGAATTTCTGAAGGAGAATGCGCATCGCGGATTCGTCCAGCCGCCGCTCGGTGATCGCGCCGCGCTTCACGAGCCCGGCGAGAACGTTGGACTGCTCCGTGCCGCCGAATTGGTCCACGCCGGCCTCCACGGCCTTCCGGAACCGGGCATCCATGGTGGAGTCTTCCACTCCCCACGACGTCCCGAACCCCGCGAAGCTCGGCCGCGAGCCTTCGGGCGCCCCGTCGCGACACGCCGCATCACAGTTGTTGGTGACGGCCCAGTCGGTGACAATCACGCCGCGAAAGCCGTGTCGCTTACGCAGCAGGTCTGACAGCAGCTGCTTGTTGAAGCCAGCTCCCACTTGCTCGATGGGCTTCCCGTCCAACAGCGCTCCTTCGAGGATCGAATACGTCGGCATCACTCCCGCCACGTTCACCGCGAACGCGCCGAGGAATGGCTGCACGTGATACGCGATGCTCCTCCCCGGGAAGGTCGCGTAACGGCCGTAGTAGTTATGGCTGTCGAATCCGTCCTTCGCCGCGCCGTATCCCACCCAGTGTTTCACCACGGCGAGCACGCCGGAGCTCGTGATGCCGCGCGCGCTGCCCTGAAATCCCTGGACATACGCGCGCGTGAGGCTGCCGGCGACGCTCGCGTCCTCGCCGAACGTTCCATTGATGCGGCTCCACCTTGGCTCGGTCGCAAGGTCCGCCTGCGGCGACAGCGTCATGTGGATGCCAACGGCGCGATACTCCCGGCGCGCGATGTCGCCGAATCGCCGCATCAGCGCGGTGTCCCGCAGCGCCGCGAAGCCCAGCGGCTCGGGCCACTGCGAGAAGCGACCGGTCTGGGCGCTGGCGCCCAGCACGTACTGGAAATGGTGCCGCGGATCGGTGCTGATCGTGAGCGGGATGCCAAGGCGCGACCCTTCCGCGATGGCCTGAAGGCGGTTGTTCTCCGTCGCCAGCGCGCGGGGATCACCGCCCATTCGCGTGATGAACGAGTTGACATGGGCGTCGTGCACGAGCTTCGCGTTGGCGGCTGAGTCGTACTGAGCGCCCACCCCGGCCATGCCCATCGGGCCGCCGCTGCGTGCGGTCCCGTGCATCATGAGGCCGGCCTTCTCCTCGATGGACATCTACGCAACGAGATCGCGCGCGCGCACCGCCGGCGTCTTCCGCCAGTCCTCGTAGACATCCAGTCGGCCATTTTTATTGAGGTCCCTGAATCGCATACCGTTCTGTTCGAGGACGGGGGCCGAGCGAACCCCAAGTTCGGGTTGCTGCTGGCGTTGGGCGTCGAGCGGGATGCTGACGGCGGCGAGTAGGAGGAGAGGAAGGCGCATCTCGTAACTTACGGCGCGTTCCGCGCGGTAGCACTGGCGCGGGCTGCCGCGGCGGTGCACACTCCCGTCGCGCAGCCGGGGAAAGCCATACCGGCATGGCGCCCTTCTTTCCAGGAGACCGCACGTGTCGAAGCGCCAAGTGTTGCTGGCCCTTTTTCTGCTCGCCCCTGCCGCGCTCACGGCGCAACGCGTCGAGACCGGGTTTCTCGACCGCACCGTCGCGCTGGGCGGGATGACCTATCGGTATCAGGTGTATCTCCCGTCCGGTTACGCCGCGTCCCCTGTGCAGCAGCGATGGCCGGTGATCCTCTTCCTGCACGGCGCCGGCGAGCGCGGTGCCGACGGAATGTTCCAGACACAGGTGGGGCTTGCCTCCGCCATCCGCACGGCACCCGCGAAGTATCCCGCGATCGTCGTCATGCCGCAGGTACCTGCCGATTCGCTATGGCTGGGCGCGCCCGGACAGGCCGCGATTCTGGCCCTCGATCAAACGCTTGCGGAGTTCCGCGGCGATGTCGATCGTGTCTATCTCACCGGACTTTCCATGGGCGGCAACGGGACGTGGAGCCTTGCCTATCAGTTTCCTGGTCGGTTCGCCGCGATAGCGCCCATCTGCGGATTCATTACACCGTTCTCACGTCTGCCCTCTTCGCGGTCGATCGTGCCCGCGGACAGCGGTGACGCCTTCGCCGCAATTGCGCGCCGGCTGGGCCGCCTGCCCACATGGATCTTTCACGGCGAGATTGACCCCGTGGTTCCCGTCGCCGAGTCGCGCCGCGCCGCCGAGGCGCTGCGCACCGCGGGTGGCGACGTGCGCTACACGGAGTTCCTTGGCGGTGGCCACAACGTCTGGGACGGCGCGTACACCTCGCTGCAATTCCAGGAGTGGCTCTTCGCCCAGCGGCGACGGAAGTAGAAGGGCTCTGGGCTGTGCCCAAAACCTATTTCTTGAACTGCGCTCCCGCGCCGATCGTGAGAATTACGTCGAGCGCAAGATCGCCGTAGCGCTCCTTTACCTTGGCAGCCAGCTCGTCCGCGTTTTTTGACGACGCCAGCGCCTGATCGAACGTGGCGAGATACCCCTTTGTAAACGCGAGACTCGCTGGCGACGTGCCCAGCTCGGGCTTCTGATGTCCCGCGACAACGACTGACGGATTCAGCGCCGCAATCCGGTCCAGCGTGGCCGCCCACGCCCTGCGGGTTTCCGCATTGGTCTCGGCGGTCCACACGTGCACGCCGCTGTATACGATGTCGCCCGCCACCACGGCCTTGAGCGACGGGATCCAGACGTACGAGTTCAGCGCGTCGTCTCCCGCCACGGGTCCGACGATTTCCAGCGCCTGCCCCTCGAGCATGATGGTGTTGCCGCCCAACGGTGTCGGGAGCGCCGGCGAGGCCGAGAGGTTGTCGCCGTACATGGGCTTCCACTGATCCACCTTGCCCTTCCACGTCCTTCTGATCTCGGCGAGCGCCACCGGCAGCGCGACGATCCGCGCCGCTGGGAATGCCTGGCGGATGACTTCGACCCCGAAGTAGTGATCGGGATGGGCGTGCGTGACGTAGACGGTGGTGAGCTGTTTCCCGCTCTCGATGATCGTGGCGACCAGCCGGTGCGCGTCGGCGCGCGTGAATTGCGCGTCGATGAGGACTGCTTCCCGGGCTCCCGACACCAGAGTCGAGTTGACCATGAAACCCGTCGGGGAGCTCGTGAAAACCTTGAGATCCAGCGGGGACTGCGCGAGCGCCGGACTGGCGGCCAGCGCGGTCGTGATGAGGAATTTCGTGAGACGCATGCGAGTTGCTCCGTAGTGGGATTGTGTCTGGCTTGAAGCATTCTCGCCGTCGTAGTATCTTATTGCAACTAGGCACCCAAAGGTGACTACACATGGCTACCAGCACCGCCGCGCGCCAGCGCGCATCATCCAGCCGGTCAAGCGCCAGTCGCAAGGCGCCCGTGTACAACGTGTACAGCGCCAATTGTCCCACGCGTCGGGTGCTGGCCATCCTGTCGGACAAGTGGACGTCGCTCGTCATTGTGGCGCTGACGCCGGGCACCAAACGCTTTCAGCAGCTGCGTCGCGAGATCGAAGGCGTATCACAGAAGATGTTGACGCAGACGCTGCGGACGCTCGAGAACGACGGTCTGGTGACCCGCGTCGCCTTTGCGACCGTTCCGCCCAAGGTGGAATACAGCCTCACGTCGCTGGGACGCACCCTGGACGGACCGCTTGCCGCGTTGCATGCGTGGTCCGAATCGCACGTAGAGGAAATCGAGGCTGCTCGCGCGGCTCGAAAGCCCCGCTGAACGCGCGTCGGCCCCGATCCGGCGGCTCTAACCGCGTGGCGCGATCAGCGTGAGCAACACCGCGCCCACGACGATCCTGCTCGTCCGGCATCGACGACAAAGGTTACAAGGATCAACCGAGAAGACCGGATAAAACCAATCAATGCCTTGTTTTGATCGGGGTAATCCATGTCATCGGTGGATCCTGTTCACCTTTGTCGTGAATGTTTGCCGCTCAGATCCGCGGAGCAGGTGGCCGAGAAAGGGACAGACCGCACGGGGACGGGCGGGCGCGCCCGGCTGAGGCTCATCTAAACACAAGATTCCTAAGAGCGACCTCTTGCGGATGCGCATGCGCGCCCCATTATCGAAGCCAGACGCGGACGCACGCGCCATCCGTCCCACTCAGGAGGGTTCATGTTTTCCCTTCCCCGGCGCGTCGCGACCGTCTCATCGGCCGTCCTCAGCGCCATTCTCCTCGCCGGCTGCTCTGACGTCGGTAAGATCGCCGGCCCCACCGCCACATCACCGCTTCGGCCCTTCCCATCTGCGGACATCCGCGCGGCCATCACGGCGCACGAGCGGCACTCCCCGACGATCATGCGAGTGCAAGGCGTCGTCGGCACCGCGGTCGGCCTGCTTCCCGACGGCCAGGCTGCGGTGCAGGTCTTCGTCCTCGACGCAACACCGCGAGCAATTCCCGCGACGGTCGACGACATCCCCGTGCAGATCAAGGTCACCGGCATGCTCGTGGCGCGCAGCGACCCCAGGCTCAGACTTCGGCCGGCCCCAATGGGATACTCTGTCGGCCATCCTGCGATCACGGCCGGCACCATCGGCGCGCGCGTCGTCAACGCGGGCGGCGCGGTGTACGTGCTGAGCAACAATCACGTCCTGGCCAACGGCAATGCCGCCGCTATCGGCGACGCAGCGCTCCAGCCGGGCGCGTTCGACGGCGGCACCAGCGCCGACCAGATCGGTACGCTCGCCGGCTTCAATCCCATCAACTTCGCGGGTGGTTTGAACGTGATGGACGCAGCCATCGCCCTGTCGAGCACGACCAACCTGGGCAACTCCACGCCCCTGGACGACGGCTACGGCACGCCCAGCGGCGCCATCTTTGGCGATGCGAACAACGATCGCCTCTTCGACGATCGCGCGGCGCTGCTCAACGTCAACGTCCAGAAATACGGCCGTACCACAAAGCTCACGCGCGGAAGAATCACCGGCGTCAACGCCACTGTGGACATCTGTTACGAGGTCGTATTCATCTTCTGCACAAAGTCGGCGCGCTTCACCGATCAGATCGTCGTCGGGCAGAGCGGCTTCAGCGATGGAGGCGACTCGGGCTCGCTGATCGTGACCGACAACGCCGGCAAGAACCCCGTGGGATTGCTCTTCGCGGGCAGCGCCACCGAGACGATTGCGAATCGCATCGACCTGGTGCTCAACTACTTCAACGTTTCAGTGGACGGCTCCGCATCCGAGCCGCCACCGCCACCCGATCCGGTCAATGACGCGCAGATGGTGGGCATCAACGCCGCTTCTTCCATCGTGAAAGGCGCTACCGTATTCGTCGGCGCCGTCGTGCGCAACGTGGGCAACCAACCCCTCGGCGCGTTCGACGTCACCATGGCGGATCAGACCGACGGCGTGACCATCGGTACGGCAACGGTTCCCGCAATGGCCCCGGGCGCCACCGAGTCCGTGGTGTTCTCGTGGAACACGAGCGCGAGCAGCGTTGGGCCCCACACGCTGCTGGCCAGCCATAACCTCCTGGACGACAACGCGACGAACAACCAGGTGACGCGGAACACCCAGATCACCGCACCGCCGACGCCGGTGACGGATGCGTCCGTGACCGCGGTCAACGCGCCCGCCTCTGTAACGCGGGGAACGATCGTGAGCGTGAGTGTCGTCGTGCAGAACGTCGGGAACCAGAGCATTGGCGCGTTCGACGTCTCGCTCCAGGACCAGACCGACGCGGTGGCGATCGGCACGCAGTCGGTGGCGAGTCTTTCAGCCGGCGCGAGCACCACGCTGACGTTCAGCTGGAATACCACGTCCAGTAGCCTGGGCGCGCATACGCTGCTCGCTAGCCACACCCTGACCGACGACAACGCCGCGAACAACCAGCGGACGGCCACCGTCCAGGTCAGTACGGTCAGTACGACCGGTATCCACATCGGTGATCTCGACGGGTCCGCGTCCTCCAGCGGATCGCGCTGGTCGGCCACGGTGAACATCACGGTGCACGACGCCAATCACAATCCGCTGAACGGAGCGACGATCGTCGGCACGTGGAACCGCGTAGGGCTGGCCTCCGACACGTGCACGTCGGGTGAGCTGGGCGGTACGGGAACGTGCATCGTGCTCTTTCCCTCACTGAGGAATTCCGTCAACTTTGCGACGTTCACCGTGAGCAGCGTGACGATGAGTGGTCGCACTTACCAGCAACCGCAGAATCACGACCCTGATGGCAGCAGCACTGGCACCTCGCAGCGCCGACGGCCCCGGCCGCCTGGGGCAGGCGCTGCGCTACGCCGCGCTCTCGCCCGGCAAGCGCGTGCGCCCGCTGTTCG
>JANNJV010000302.1:0-11151 GCA_031395945.1 Gemmatimonadota bacterium
GCCGACAAATCGCCGCGCGACACGATGTCCTCCGGAAAGCGTCCGCCCTCGGGCCATTCGCCGCTACCGGCAACGACAAAGCTTTGTTCCGCATCCTCTGTCGGTACGGTATAGCAAAAGGCGTAAAACGACGGCTCCGCCGGGGGAGCGATCTCCGGCGCGACGTTGGATCGCGCGACCGGATTGAGTCCATCGCGATACAGCCCCCACTCCTTCAACACCTCCACATAAATCTGGTTGAACTCGCCGAACCCACCCATGCTAAAAGGTTTTGGTGAGCGTAGCTCAGCGGCGCACAATGCCGTGCGCGGACGGCCTATCGCGGCGAGGTGTTTGTCGATAGCGGCAAAGCCCCGCATCAATGGCAAGGGCGAGAAGAAGCGAGCCCGTTCGATGGCATAACCTTGCGCAGCCTTGACCCCCTGTGAATAGGGGAAGCCGCCCTTAAGGAAGAGATAGCCGCCGGTGCGAAACTCGATGAGTTCAGGGGGTTTCATGTCCCGATCCTAATGGGCGCGCCGATTTTTCGCAATAGCGCCATCACGCTCAATGCCGTGATGCGGCCATTGGCCACGGCGCCGCGCATGACGTGCAGGCTGGGCGGCCGGTAGAAGTCGTGCCGCATGTCTTCCGGGCGCGACCAGATGAGCTGCACTGGCGTGCCGGGCACCGCCTTCGCGATGGTCACCGCCTGGGCCACGAAGTCGTTCTCCAATCGCCGCCCGAACCCGCCGCCGAGAAATTGCGGGTGGATACGAACGCGCTCGGCGGGGACGCCGGCCGCCTGCGCCGCGGCGCCTTGCGCGCCTTGGGGAAACTGCATGCTGGCCCACACGTCCACCCCGTTATCGCCGACGCGCGCAGTGCAGTTCTGCGGTTCCAGCGTAGCGTGGGACAGCATCTGGCACGTGTACGCGGCCTCGAGCGCGCCGGTTGCGAGCGGGCCCGTGACATCGCCAGCCTGCTTGGCCACGAAGCCGGGCCGGCTGCGGGCGGCTTCCAGCGCTGCGTACACCGCCGCGGTATCGAGTGCCGCGCCAGGTCCTTCGTCCCATTGGATCTGCACCGCGTCGGCGGCCGATCGTGCGGTCCAGTAGTGATCCGCCACCACGGCAACTCCTTCGCCGATGTTCACCACCGCCTTGACTCCGCGGCGTGCGCCCACGCCGGCCGCATCGTACGACGCGACCTTGCCGCCGATCACGGGGCAGGGAACCAGCGCGGCGTACAGCATGCCGGGTTGCTTGACGTCGATGCCGTACACCGTGCGGCCGCGCGCCTTGTCGCGACCGTCCAGGCGCGGCAGGGCCTTCCCGATCACCGTGAAATTCGCGGGGTCCTTGAGTGGCACGTCCTTCGGAACGGGAAGCGCCGCCGCGGCGGCGGCGAGCGATCCATAGGACGCCCGGCGCGATCCGTGGAGCACAAAGCCATTCTCCGCGCGACAGTCTGCAGCCGCCACGTTCCATCGTGCGGCAGCCGCGCTCACCAACATGGCGCGCGTCGTGGCGCCCGCCTGCCTGAGGGGCATCCAGGCATCGCGGATGCTGGTGCTGCCACCCGTGATCTGTCCGCCCAGCATCGCGTTGATGTAGACCGGATCCACCGACGCCTGCACGACTCTCACGCGGCGGGGATCGACGCCCAGTTCTTCAGCCAGCAGCATGCTGAGCGACGAGTGCACGTCTTGCCCCATTTCATTTCGGTGACACGTGAACGTGATGCTGCCGTCGGGGGCGATGGACACCCAGGCGTTGGGCTTGAGCGTTGTCGCCTGGGGAGTGGCCTCGCCAAGGCGGAACCCGATGAGCAGTCCGCCGCTGGCCAGCGCGGAGACTTTCAGAAAATCGCGACGGGTGACTGGGGGAATGCTGGCGCTCATGGTTTGCCCTCCAGCGTCACCGCCGCGTCGCGAACCGCGGCCTGGATCCGCCCGTAGGTGCCGCAGCGGCAAATGTTGCCTTGCATGCTTTCGACGATCTGCGCGTCCGTGGGCTTTGGCGTCTTCGCCAGCAGGGCAGCGGCCGTCATCACCTGGCCCGACTGGCAGTAGCCGCACTGCGGAACCTGGTGCTTGTCCCACGCGGCCTGCACGGCGTTGCCCACTCGCCCCTGCAGTCCTTCTATGGAAGTCACCCGTTTCCCAGCCAGCGCCGCGAGCGGCGTGACGCAGGATCGCGTCGCCACTCCGTCGACGTGTACGGTGCACGCGCCGCACAGCGCAGCGCCGCAGCCGAACTTGGTGCCCGTCAGTTTCAGGTGGTCGCGCAACACCCAGAGGAGGGGTGTGTCCGGCGTGGCGTCTACTGTGACAGTCTTCCCATTGAGGAGCAGCGTGACCATGCAATCCTCCGGCGCCCAGGTTGTGCTGACCAGGGATCGCCAGCCGGGTGCAGCCGCGCGAGCCCAGTGCGCCAATCTGCGATCTGCTGCGGTGGTGTCAAGGCGGGCTCGGCATCATGGCCGGCCGAACGTTACGGTGCGCACGCGCAAGCCATCCACCGCGCGACCCACCGTCACCGTCACGCCTTCGCTGTAGGCATCGCCACCGATGGTCAGGTACACCCAGCCCACCTCGACGCTCGTCTTGCCGGGCCAATCGGACATGGTCTCGCCTACCTGAACGGGACCGACGGTCTTCCAGTCGCGGGGCACGACGCGCTCGAACGCCTCCTGCATGGCCTGCAGGCTGGTTCCGTTCTGGTACTCACGACCGGTGAGCGCATACGCGGCCGGGTAGTCGCGTGCCGCCAAGGCCTTCGTAAATGCGAGCGCTGTTTCCTGGTACTGCTCTGCATCCTTCCCGGACGTGTGTGCGTCATCCCTGGAGCAACCGATCGCCAGGATGGCGAGCAGAATCCATGAGAGCGACGAGCTTGTGAGTCGTTTCATAGCGCGTGGCAAACTGCGCGCAAACGATGGCAGCCGCAACGTCCGGTCATTCGGATGGTTACTTTGGCGACGTGATGAACCTCCTGGCGTTTCTCGAGTCGCACGGCATACCGTACGTACGTCACGACCATCCTCCGGTATTCACCTGCGAGGAAGAGTTGCGGCTCGTACCGGAATCGGGCGCGGCGCGCACCAAGAACCTGTTCCTGCGCGACCGGCGCGGTCGAAGGCACCTGTTGCTCGTCACCTTATGCGCGAAGGCCGTGAGCATCGCCGACTTTGCCGAGACGTCCGGTGCCGACCGGCTGAGCTTTGCGTCTCCCGAGCGCCTGATGAAGCACCTTGGCGTCGAACCGGGTGCAGTGACCATCCTCGGCCTGGTGAACGACCCAGAACATGCGGTGGAGGTATACGTCGACGCCGATGTGTGGGCGACACCCAGCATCCACGCACATCCACTGCGCAATGACGCGACACTCGTGCTGTCGCACGACGCCGTCGTCCGATTCCTCACGGCGACCGGGCACCAGCCGCAAATCGTGGCGGTGCGGTCGTAGCCTTCACGTCTCGTTGCGTTCTGGCCGCGACGGCTGCTGCCGCGGCTCCACCGGAGCCTTCTCGGCTTGTGCCGCCGCAAGCTTCACATTGAAACGCTGCGCTTCGCCAATCCTCTCCACGCCAAGCGCGATCGCATCCAGGGACTGCTGCAGGTGGTCCAGCTGAGCATCCACGTGCGGAGCGTTCGAGTGCTGCGCTGCGACCTGTTGCCGGTCTGCCGGGCGTGAAAGTCTCAATATCCAAAAGACACCTGGAACGAGCAGCGCCACATGGATGGCGGCGTGAATCATCTCACCGCCCGCGGCGGCGAAAACTGCGCCGCCGAGGTTGACGAGCGTGAAGATCCATGCGGCTACGTACCAACGCTTCGAACGGGCTCCCATGCGCACCTCGACTCTTCGAACCATCACGCTCCGGCTACCGAGCGTCTCCCTCCGCTCCACGACCGCCGCGCTGCAGACGGAAGGTGAGATGCCGCTTCACGTCCGGCCACTCGTGCACAAGGATACTGTACATCACGCTGTCCCGCGCTGATCCGTCGCGACGCGGGAAATGATGCCGTAACACGCCATCCTTCTTCGCGCCGAGCCCCTCGATGGCTCGCTGCGAACGAAAGTTAAAGTTGTCCGTCCGGAGCCCCACCACCTTGCACCCCATGGTTTCGAACGCGTGCGTCATGAGGACCAGCTTGCACGCGGTGTTCACATGGCTGCGTTGCCAGCTCGCGGCATACCAGGTATAGCCAATCTCGACGCGGTCGATCGCCGCCACCACATCGTGATACCGGGTGCTGCCGATGATGTTGCCAGACTTCATCTCACGAACCGCCCAGGGAAGCATGGTCCCGGCAGCGTGTCCCGCGAGTGCGTCGGCGATGTAGCGCGCCATCTTGTCGGGCTCGGGGACCGAGGTGTACCACAGCTCCCAGAGGCGGCCATCGCTGCCCGCAGAGGAGAGTCCGGATTCGTGAGTTGTTGCGAGTGGCTCGAGGCGGACGCCATGTCCTTCGAGCGTGACGGGAGTGAGCGTGATCACTGCGTTTGAGGTTCGACGTGGACGTTGGACGTTATGCGTTAGGGGGCCGAGGGACTTCATATACCAGCTCGGCGAAGCCGGTGCCAATGGCGCGCACCGAGACCAGCCGAAGGGCAGGCGACGCGATCTTGCGCGGCAGTAGCGGCTTCCCGGCGCCGAGGGTGACCGAGCCCACCTGCGCGTGCACTTCGTCCAGCAGGCCGTGGTCGTAAAACTGTCCGGCCAGGTCGCCGCCGCCGACGATCCAGACATTCTTCCCAGCCGCGGCTTTCACCATCTCCTGGTGCACGGGACGGACGTCGCCTTGTACGAAGCGAACGTCCGCGCCCGCAATCGGCGGAAGCTCACGGGACGAGAAGACCCACGTCGTCTGCTTGTACGGCCAGGGCTCCGGGTGGTCGGCGTCGGGACCGATGACGTGACGGAGCATCCACTCGTACGTGTGCGATCCCATGCAGACCGCGCCCACCTCTTTGATGAAGGCGGAGTAGCTCGTGTCGTTGATGTCGCCGAGCGGGAAGAGCCAGTCCAGCGAGTCGTTCGGGTCCGCGATGAACCCGTCCAGGCTGGTGGCTGTGTAGTACTGGGTCTTCACGCCCGTGAATCTACGCGCTGAGGTCGCGGCTCAGAATCGGGATCCGATATACAAGTCCCCACGCCATCGCTGCTCGGGATGGATGCCGCGAGACAGGTCAAATCGGAACAGGCCATCGAGGAACGATACGCCTGCGCCGGCGCCGGACAGCGGCTGACCCATCCGTGAAATACCCGCTCGTGCTCCCGCCCAGCCGACGTCGTAGAACAGCGCGGGCCGGAACGTCATCGCCGACTTTGCAATCTCCACTCGGCCCAGCCAGAAGGCGTCACCCACGCGCCCCTCGCCGACGGGCCGCGCGAACTGGCCGCGCACAGTGCCCAGCCCGCCGATGTAGAAGGCGCGCTGAATCGGCAGGTCGCCCAGCGACGATCCCGCCGCCATCGTCACCGCGAATCCAAAGTTGCCCAGCGGGCGACTCACCGTTCCGTCCAGCACCAGCCGCCCATATCCGGTGCTGCCCAGCGAGTCGGACCGGCTGGTCATCGCGCCCTCCATGCGCGCCCGCGTGTCGAATCTGAATCCACGCGGGTTGATACCGAACGAGCGCGCCAGCTCCGATCCCGCGCCGACGGCCACCAGCTGCTGCGCGGGAATGTTGTCGCCGAATCTGACGTTGCCGAGGTACTTGCCCAGGGAAAACTGCAGGTTGGGCGCGACGCCGGCGCTGTACTGCCGTTCGGCGAACAGACGCCAGCGCATGCGCGCGCCGCCCAGCGGACCGGGCGCATCGCGAGTGCCGGCGAGCTCCGCGCCCCACGTGCGATAGTAGAATCCTTCGTCGCGCGCGTAGAGCACGTTCGCCAGCGACGCGCCGAACGAGAGGGGAGCACCCCAATCGTCGTTGGCGACGGACAACCGATGAAATGCGGCAAGTCGCACGTCGGAGCGTCCGTTGCTGCGCGACAGCGACAGCTCGCCGTTGAAGACGCGATCGCCGGTGCCGAAGCGCGCGATTCCCTGCGCGGTGTAGCCCAGGCCGAGCACCGACGTGAGCGACGCGCCCAGCGAGAAGCCCTCGACGCGGTTGTACCGCATCAGGTCAAGGCCCGTATGAAAGGTGGGACGCTGCGGCCCCCATCCCGGCTGGAGCGAGAAGTCGAGTCCCGACAGCAGCTCGTCGCGGTCGGCGGTGGAGAACATCTCGTCGCCTTTCTCGAAGATGGACGGGGGCAGGTCCGGTGACTGTGCCAGCTTCGACGTATCGCACGGCAAGCGGATGGCCATGCGCGCCACGCCGTACACCGAGCGTATGCCGGCGAAGTACGTGCTGTCGGTGGCGCACTGCTCGCGACGCCGGATGATGGTGCGGGCGATAGCCCTGCTGTTCGTCGCGCGCGTACGGAGGTTAGCGATGCGGCTGCTGTCGCCATTTGTGCGATGGAGGCTATCCGCCAATGCGAGCAGGCTGTCCACGCGCTTGTAGCGGTACGCGATTATGGAATCCTCACGCACCCTGACCGCGGCCGTCGACGTGTCCTGCGCGGGCCTCTTGTTCGAGTCCCCGATGCTGATGTTGCCTTGCGCGAAGTAGACGGTGTCTTCGGCTGTCAGACCGTGTTCGCCGACTACGGGAACGCGGGGTATCGGCTCCGTACCGTTGACGCTGTTGTACCGATAGCTCTCCTCGTAGCGCAGCGGAATGCGCACGAAGGTCGCGAGCATGTCGCCCTCGAGGACGTTTTGCTTGGGCAGCCAGAATCTTCCCTCGTACAGTCCGTACTCCACCGTGATGGCGGAAATGCGCGCGCGCATGGGCGAAAACATTCCCTGCGCGATCCTCGCGCCCACTCCCAGCTCGGTGCCGAGGCGTTTGGCTTCCTCGCGGGCGGCACGCCCCGCCTTGCCCGTGTCCGAGGCCGCCGTGCGTTCCAGCTCCCGGATTTCGCGACGCGTCTCCTCGTTCGCTTCGCGCCACACGTCCACGTCGGCGGCCATACGGTATGCGGCGCGAACCAGGCTCCCCTGATCCACGTCGAACCAGAACGAGCCAACGAACGCACGCCACTCGGGGCGACGGGCGGTGATGCGCAGCTCGCGCAGATTGACCGCGCGGCCGTCGGGAAGACCAAACCGCACAGAGTCGCCTGTGGCGTACCGGTAGTACGCTTCCGCGCCTTTCGCCAGCGGGTGGATCAGGTCGGCCTCGTTCACTTCCTCGCGGACACGGCGCAGCTCCTCGCTGGGAAACCACAGCGCTTCGCGTCCCGGAAAGTATGGGATGGGCGTTGCCGCACTCATGTCGATGCTGGCGCCACCCATCGGGACCACGGCGCGCTGCCCGGTGGTCTCCACCCACACGCCCGACTCACGCGCCCACCGCACGCGCGCAGTATGCTCAGCGCGGAAGAGCAGCCGCTCCGGACCAAGGCGGCGGACGCCCAGGCCGACGGAGACGCGCATGTACGACTTCGCGTCATACGAACGCAGCGCCGAGTCCTGGGCCATTCGGGCGGCGCGTGCGCGCGTGAGCAAGGTGCGGGCGCGGACGTCGTGGAATGCGCTGCGCTCCAGCTCCGGCGTCAGTGGAATTCGGCGAACGGGGCGCGTGGCAACTGTATCGCGGCGCGTGGAATCCGCCGGATCCTGAGCGACCGCCAATGCACCGGTGCTCAACACCAGGACGACAGCCGTCGCGGTGATACGAGCCGCTGAGGCGCGCAGGACTGGTGGCATCACATTCAAGCTACCCGATGCACGTGAAGGGGATCCCCACGGTGTCCTCTGTGTCCACTGTGTCCTCTGAGGTCCATCGGTTCTGCACCGCACTAACCACGGAGGACACTGAGGACACAGAGGAGACAAGAGATTGCGGCTCACTGGGAAGCGAAATGATGCGGTGCCACGAGGGTGTGACGGCACATTGGACAGCGTGTCAGAGAACTCCAAAGCCAAGCACGAAACCATCCCATTCAAGGTCAACATCACCAGTGGCTTGGTCGTGCATAGCGCGATGGCAGTCCACACAGTGCTCGGACCCGGGCTGCTCGAGAGCACTTACGAGCGCTGCTTTGTGCACGAGCTTCGCAAACACGGTGCTCAGGTGGAAAGTCAGGTGGAACTTCCGATCCACTACGGCGGTGTCAAAATCGAGCCCGGCTATCGCATCGACATGCTCGTGAATGACGAGGTCATCGTGGAGGTGAAGGCCGTTGCCCAGCTGCATCCGATTCATCGGGCGCAGTTGATGACGTACCTGAAGCTGAGCGGCCGGCGTGTAGGGTTGTTGATCAACTTCAATGTGCCTCACCTGAAGGACGGCATCGTCCGGATTGTGCGTTGATGCTTCTATGCGTTCCTCTGTATCCTCCGTGCTAGGCAAGATTCTCCTGGATGAACCTTGGGCTGATGTGGACGTCCACCTGAACGAGCGGACCTTCGCCGATGACGCTGAAGCTGTGGACTTCGCCCGCCTTGATGACGAGAATGTCGCCGGCACCCGCTTCGAACTCCTGGCCATCGACGTTGTAGAGACCGCGTCCTTCGCGGATGAACTGGATCTCATCGTATGGATGACGGTGCGGTCCCGGTCCGCTTCCGGGCATGCCATGGAAGAGGAAGGAGGATACGCCGGTGTCGCCCTGGTCGGCGCCGACGAACCAATGCGAGCTGCCGCGGTGGGGCAGGTCGGTCTGACGGACTCGGTGCATATTGTACGTCCCTCCCATCGAGAACTGGATGCGAATCTACCGCTCAACCTGGCCAATCGTCGCGGCGCTCGCTGCGTTCCCGGCGGCCCCTGCGCGCGTCGCCGCCCAGCAGTTCGACGTCATGGAAGCGACGATCCCGGCTGTGCACACGGCGATGGAGAGAAAGCGCCTCACCTGCCGCCAGCTCGTGCAGGCGTACCTGGACCGCATCGCCGCGTACGACAAACAGGGGCCGGCGCTCAACGCGATCCAGACGGTGAATCCGCGCGCGCTCGCCGAGGCGGATTCGCTCGACGCCGTACTGAGCGCGGCGGGAGGGAAGCCGCGTGGCAAGCTGCACTGCGTTCCCGTGCTCCTCAAGGACCAGGTGGAGACGAAGGACATGCCGACCAGCTACGGGTCCGCGCTCTTCAAGGACTTCATTCCCGCCCGGGACGCGACTGTGGTGCAGCGCCTCGAGAGCGCCGGCGCGATCATCCTCGCCAAGACGACGATGGGCGAGTTCGCGGCCCGCTATCTCAGCTCGGCGGCCGGCATCATCCGGAATGCGTACGACCCCACGCGGAATCCCAGCGGCTCGTCGGGTGGCTCGGGCGCCGGCGTGGCCGCGAACTTCGGCCTTGTGGGGATCGGTGAGGATACGGGCGGCTCCATTCGTGGGCCCGCTGCCGTTCACAGCCTGGTGGGGTTGCGCCCAACCCTGCCGCTCGTGAGCCGGCACGGAATGATGCCCGCGAATCCCACGCAGGACACCATGGGTCCGATGACGCGCACCGTGGCGGACGCCGCGCGCGTGCTGGACGTGATTGCCGGGTACGACCCGAACGATCCGGTGACGGCGTACGCGGTGGGGCAGGTGCCAGCCACATACACAAGTGCTCTCCGAACCGAAGCTCTGCGAGGCGCGCGCATTGGCGTGCTGCGCATCAAGCGTGACAGCGCCACGATGCGCCGCGCCGCCGACTCCACCGCGCGCGCGGACAGTGCTGCTCGCCGCGATTCGACGCCGCGTCCGGATACGGCCGCGGCCCGGCGCGACTCACTCATGCGCGTCACGCTCGCCGAAGTGGCGAAGGTGAAGCCGTTGTTCGAACGCGCGATCGCGGACCTGAGGACACAGGGCGCGGTGGTCGTGGACTCGCTGCAGGTGCCGGTCATTCCCGGCCGGCGCCCCGACAACGACTTCGAGACCGAGGAGGCGACGGACCGCTACCTGGCGCAGCATCCCAAGGCGCCTTACAAGACGCTCAAGGAAATCCTGCTCGCGGGTGGCGTGAACCCCACCCGCGCTCGCGCACTGATCCAGCTCGTGGGTCGGTCGACGAGCGAGGCGGACTACGGCGCAGTGATGCGGCATCGTGAGGCGCTGCGAATCGCGCTGCTGAAGCTCATGGCGGATAATCGGCTCGATGCGCTCGTGTACGCCACTTACGACGCGCCGCCGTCGGTGATTCCCGCGGACGCGCTCACGAATACGCGCACCATTGACGGGTACGGCCGCGGCGACAATCGATCATTGAGCCCCCTGCTCGGCTGGCCGGCGATCACGGTCCCGATGGGGTTCACGGCTGAAGGGCTGCCCGCCGGGCTCGAACTGATGGGGCGTCCGTTCGCCGAGGCGCAGCTGCTGGGATTTGCCCATGCCTACGAGCAGGCCACGAAGCTTCGGCGCCCGCCGCCGACCACTCCGCCACTGCATCGTCAGTGACAGAACCCGCGGCTACGCTTTGCCGGATTGTCGCCCGGCGCGTAGCTTCGGCGCCTCATGGTCCCTCCGACGACGCCTCGCGGCCTCCTGAAAGTTCTCGGCGTCCTTTTCGGCGCCACGATGATCGTCGGCAACACGATCAGCGCCGGCATTCTCCGCACGCCGGGCGAAGTTGCCGCCGCGCTTCCGTCGCCGGCCTGGTTTCTCGGCGTGTGGATTGCGGGCGGTCTCTACGCGATGTGCGGCGCGATGACTATGGCGGAGCTCGCGTCCATGCTGCCGAAGTCAGGCGGACAGTACGTCTTCGCCCGACGCGCGATGGGCGAGTATGCAGGTTTCGTCATCGGTTGGACCGACTGGATCTCGAGCGCTGCCTCCATTGCCGCGGGTGCGATCGCACTGGGGGAGCTGGCCGGTGCGCTGTGGCCATCCCTTGCCGGGAATACAACGCCGGTCGCGATTGCGGTGACGATCGCCTTGACTCTGTTACACTGGGTTGGCGTCCGCTCCGGTGACATCACGACGCAGCTGTGGGGCTTCATCAAGGTGGGGACGCTGCTTGCCGTGGCGGCAGCATGCCTCCTCGCGCCGCCGGCGGCGGCGACTGCCAGAGCAGCGCTCTCATTACCGTCCGGACTCGCACTGGCGGGTGCGCTGGTGATCGCGTTCCAGGCGGTGCTTTACACTTACGACGGCTGGACCGGCTACGCGTA
>JANNJV010000312.1:0-17599 GCA_031395945.1 Gemmatimonadota bacterium
AGCGTCATGTCCCGCAATCCCGCCAGCGACATATGCAGCGTTCGCGGAATGGGAGTGGCGGTGAGCGTGAGCACGTCCGTTTCGAGCCGCAACTGTTTGAGGCGCTCTTTGTGCTTCACGCCGAACCGATGCTCCTCGTCCACCACGATCAGCCCGAGGCGCTTGAACGTGACGTCGGGGCTGAGCAAGCGGTGTGTTCCGATCACGATATCGATGCGTCCCTCGGCAACGTCGGCCAGGACCCGTTGCTGCTCGCCGGGCGTCTGGAAGCGGCTCAGCATGGCCACCTTCATTGGAAAGTCCGCCAGCCGCTCGCCGAACGTGCGCGCGTGCTGATCCGCGAGAATCGTCGTGGGCACGAGGACGGCAACTTGTCGCTCCGATTGGACCGCCTTGAACGCGGCTCGCACGGCGATCTCGGTCTTTCCATATCCAACATCGCCCACCAGCAGCCGGTCCATGGGGCGTTGACTCTCCATGTCCGTCTTCACATCCACGGTGGCCTTGCGCTGATCCGGCGTATCCTCGAACAGGAACGACGATTCCAGCTGCGCCTGCCACGGTGTGTCGGGCACATGCGGAGGGCGGCTGGCAACTTTGCGCCGGGCGTACAAGTCCAGCAGTTCGACCGTCATTTCGCGAATGGCCGATCGCGTCTTGTCGCGTTGTTGACTCCAGCGCTTGCCGCCCAGTTTGTGGAGACGGGGAGGCGGACTGTCGTCAGACACGTCGCCGGCTGCGCGATACCGCTCGAGCTGATCGATGCGATACAGCGGCACGTTGAGACGGTCTCCGCCCTCGTATTCGATGACCGCGACTTCGAGCGTGCTCTGTCCCGCCACGATGGTCTCGATGCCGCGGTAGATGCCGACCCCGTGCTCGAGATGGACGACGTAATCCCCCTCCCGCAGTGACAGCGTATCCGCCGTAATCCCGCTGGTGTACTTCCGGGCGCGTCGAATGCGCCGCTCGCGGCGGAAAATCTCGTGGTCGGTGAGCACGCGGAGACCCGTGCCGTCCGCCGCCGGCACGACGAAGCCTCCCTGCAGGACGCCCACCGTGAGCGCCGCTGGCGACGACACGCCGCCGTCGGAGAGAAGTTCATCGAGCCGCTCGGCCTGGCCCGCGTTGTCACAGAGAATGATGGTCCGCAGCGGATCGCGAACCAGACGGCGGAGCTGCGGAATGTCGCGTCCGATCTGCTCCGGCGCGCGCAACGGAAACATGACCTCGGCCGTCTCCGTCGCGACCACTTCCTCGATTGTGCCAAACGCGCGCAAGTCATGCAGCAGAACGTCGGGCGCCTCGAACAGGTCCTCGCGACCGGGAACATCCTCGCCACGCCGGCGCGCCAGGTCGATGTGATGCTCCGCCTCGCTCCAGGTGCGCTGCAGCTCCGCGTCGAGATGCACGCCCTCCGGGATCACCAGCAGGGTGTCCGGCGTCCAGAGACTGAGGATCGACAGACGCTCGGACTCGAGCACGTCCGGCTGCACACTGCCATCGACCGGCAACACCAGTGCGTGGGCCACTTCTCGAGTGGAGCGCTGCGTGGCCATGTCGAACTGGCGCAAGTCGACGATCTCGTCGCCCCAGAATTCGGCGCGTACGGGATCGGCCATGCCGAAGCCGTACACGTCGAGTATGCCACCGCGCACGCTGAACTGCGCTACGTCCTCCACCATCGGCACGCGCTCCAGTCCGATACGCTCGAGGTGCTCGATCAGTTCCGCGAGGCGCCGCAGGTCGCCCTTGCGCAGCTCCACGCGTAGATCGCGCAGCGCGCGCGGCATGCGCGTGCGCTCCAGCAGCGCGCGCACCGTAGTGACGAGAACCCGCACCTCACCACGCATGGTGCGCTCCAGCGTCTCGACACGCTCGCCGGCGACCTCCATGTGCGGCTCCGCTTCGCCGAATCCTTCGCGAGGCGGGTAAAGTGCGACGATATCCTCTTCCAACAGAGCGCGGAGATCGGCGAGCCAGCGCTCCGAGTCCGGGAGGGTGTCCGTCACCACCACGAAGAATCGGCCGGCGGCGCGACGCGACAACGCAGCGACGGCGGCGGCATCCGACGATCCGACGAGCCCTGCGATTCGTCGCTGCTCGCCTGGCGCGGGGAGTGTATTCAGCAGCCGGGTAAATGCCGGCAACCGCTCGAGCGTCTCGAGCAGAAAGGGTAACGGCACGATTACTGGCGGCCGCGGCCGCCCATGGAGGCGGTCACCATCTCGAGTCCAAGCACCAGCAGGACGCCGGCCAGCAACGGAACCGCCAACGAACGGCGCGCCGATCCGCTGAACGACAACCGCACCCAATCATCGCGGTCCTTCGCCAGCCGCGCGCCACTGGCCGCCAGCCGCTCCCGCAGTTCGGTGGGACTCCATCGTTCCAGGCGCGACTCGGCACTTTCCGGATTCACCACCAATGCTCCCACGCGTCGCGCGCCTTGAATGAAGAAATAGGTACCAGCCACCGAGGGCGCCTCGACGCTGGCGCCGGCCAGTGGCGTCCTGCGACCATCGGTGCTCTCGAGGGCGTCAACGCCCGCGGGCTTGGCGATCTGCTCGCCCGGAGCGGCCCCCCGAACGCCGCCGGGGTCGGCATGCAAACGCGCGGCAAGGACATCGCCGAACCATGGGAGAAACGACGCCGAAACGGGGAGCGACGTCGCGCTGGGGTCCAGCGGTGAGCCGAGGAGAACATACCGGGGACCGCTCACGATCCACGGCTCCCGCCCGACCACCGCGAGCGTTTCGGCATCCGGCACGCCACGGGGAATGAGCTGGTACCGGGATGTGACCGCGACGCCCTGGATTTGCTCGCCGCGGGCAATCGAAGGCTCGTGACGCGGCGCTCCGAATCGCCACGGAATACCAAGGCGCTCGAGCGATCGATTCGCGGCACCAAGACGAACCGGATCCGACGGCGGCACGAGAAGCGCGGGGATCGTCGTGGCTTCGTCCCCGGACGCAACGACGATGCCCCCGCCGTCAGCCACCCGTTCCGACGCGCGCAGCACATCTACCGCGTTGCGCGCGAACTGGCCGGCGCCTGGCAAGACACGCACGGTCGGCGCTGGCCCGATCCACAGCGCAAAGTGGCGAACGTTGTCGAGCACCAACTCGTCGGGCTCGATCTCCACTGTGCCGGCAATCCACCCGCGCTCCGCCGGCGCCGCCCGCACTACCGCCTCCTCACCCGGCGAGACCGTACCTCTCGCCAGCGTCCGGGCGCCGAGGGCTATTCTATAGGTAGTGGAGTCAGGGCTCTGGACACGCGCCGCGATGGCGCCGCGAGGAGTGAACCGCGGCGGCCGCGCCTGCGCCGCTACCACCGCTCGATTCACCGGCGCTCCCTCGCCGGGCGACCAGAGGAGCACGGGAACACCGCCGCGAGTCTGGACCGGCTGGTCCCAGGTGGTCCGCTGACCATCCGTGAGCACCGCCACGTGTCGCGCCACAATGGCGCTGGCCTCGACCGTGGCCACCGCACGCGCCACCGCCTCGCGCATGTTCCCGGCACCGGAAAAGGCTCGAACGCGCTCCACCTCTTCCAGCAACGACGCGGGACTGCCACCGCGAAGCGACCCGTCAGCAGTGATCAGCCATATGCGGTCATCCGGCGACGCCAGACGAATTGCGCGACGCGCGGTCTCCTTGAACTGATCCAGCAGCGGCGCGCCGTTCTCCACGACCGATGTGCTCATCGAATTGTCGAGCGCTATTGCCAGCGCTGTTGGCGCGTGGCCACCTGCGGTGGATGCCATGCGAGCCGTAGGGCGCGCCGCCGCCGCGGCGATGAGCAGCACCGCCAACACCCGCAGCAGCATGAGCAACAGGTTTCGCATCTTGAGCGTGCGGCTGTGCTCGCGTTCTGCGCGCGCGAGATATCGCGCCGCCGGAAACTCCACCTGCAAGCCGATACGGCGCCGCAGCAGATGGATCAACAGCGGCACCAGAGCGGCACCCCCAAGCAACAGGAACCACGGAGCCAGAAAGCCCATGCGTCAGGGCAGCTGCTCTCGCGCCGCAAACGCGCGACGCAGTGGGACGCCAAAAGACTGGTCGGTGAGGACCACCTCGTAGCTCACGCCAGTCGCGGCCAGCAGATCGCGCCACTCTTCGATGACTTCGCCCACCGTGGACCGGTAGGCGGCGCGCACATCACTGACACTCGCGGGCACGCGCAGATTCGTTTCCGGATCGAAAAACAGCGCCTCGCCCGACCCAGCGAGATTCCGCTCGTCGGGATCCATGATGTGCAGCACAGTGACATCGTGGCCCATCGCGCGCAGTCCGCGCATGGCCCGCTCGACTTCGGCGGGCTCCATGAGCAGATCCGAGATAAGCACGATCATCCCCCGGCGGTTGATGAGCCGGGCCGCTTGCGTAAGCGCCTGGGGGGCGCTCGAGGCCAGGCCGGCACCCGGCTCGCCGAGCGCCGCGAGCACACGCCGCCAGTGCCCGGTGCGTGCGCGCGGAGGGACCGCGCTCCGGACGCGATCGTCAAAACGCACAAGACCGACCGCGTCACGCTGCCGGATCAGGAGCAGTGCCAGCGACGCGGTCAGGATTTCGGCATACGCCAGCTTCGTAAGGCGGGCGGGTGGAGCCGTGCTCCCGAGAGGACGGAGCTCCGTGCCGCTCCACGCCATCGAACGGCTGACGTCGAGCACGATGGTGGCGCGCAGATTCGTTTCTTCCTCGTACTGACGCACGACCCAGCGGTCCGACCTGGCGGCGATCTTCCAATCTACGAACCTGAGGTCATCACCGGGCTGGTATGGGCGATAGTCAGCAAACTCCACCGAGAACCCCTTGCGAGGCGACCGGTGGAGGCCGGACATGAACCCATCCACAATCCAGCGCGCGACAATCTCGACATGGCCGAGCGCCGCGAGAGAGGCCGGATCGTGGAGGTCGGCGCGCGCGGCAGTGCCCATCGCGGGGCAAGCTAAACCGAAAGTCCCTCTTGCGCCTGGCGGGCACTTTGCCTCAATTTGTATACAACCCGGACGGAGGCGGCAGCATGTCCGCTCAACGTGTTTTTGGCATCTCGATGTTCGCGTGCGTAGTGGCGGCGTGTGCGCCTTACGGTACGACAACCGCGCCCCGGCCCTTGAAGCCTGAGGACGGACCCAAAGCGTCCATCCGCGTCGGATATTCCGGCGGCCTGGTCAGTCGTTCGCTCAGCGCCTACTTCCGCACCGAGGAGAACGCCTTCGTGCTCGTCGGCCACCTGAGCGGGGACGGCGTCATTCGCGTGCTGTATCCCTCCAGTCCGGACCAGCTCGGATACATCCGCGGCAAGAAGACCAACCAGACGCAAACAGTCGCGGCGCACTACGACGGCGCGCCCGCGCTCTACTCGTATACCATGTCTCCGTACCGGAGTCTCAGCGCCATGTACGACTCGTACGACGGGCGCGGACACGGTTACGTGTTCATCATCGCGAGTCGCCGCCCCCTGGCATCGAGTTTGGTGAGCGATCTGGGCGAGTGGGAAGAGATGTCCGTCGCTGATTACTCGCAATCGTACGATCCCCGCGCGGCTATCCGGGATTTCGCCGACCTGGTGAGCGCTGGCGCCAAGTACACGCTGAAATTTGCGAGCAGCTTCGCGACGAGTCACTACGACGCCTACGCGGCGCGCGCATGGGATTGTTCGCTCCTCTCGTCCTTCGGATTCTTCTCATTGAGCCCGTGGTGGAATTCTCCCGGGTGGAATTCGTCATCATGGAATAACCTGCTCGGGGGGCTCCATTCGTCGTCGATGAACTACTGCGGTGAACCGGTGTACCGCACCTATCGGACGTATGCGGCCACGAACTTCGTTCCGACCATCATTCCCTCACCTCCGCCGACGCCGGGAGCGCCAGCCCCGAAATTGTCGCGGCCAGGACGTCGTCCCTTGGGGGAACCAGGGCCGGCGAGTGGTCCAACACGGAGTGCGACGCTCACGCGGGGCGTCGCCACCGGTAGGGGTCTGTCGGGCCGCCCGCAATTTGGCGAACGACGTACTGGTCCTCGTACTCCGACTCCCACGACCGAGTCCGTGAGAACAGCGACTCCACAAACGGGATACGGATCGCGTCCGTCGTACGACCGGCCACCCAGCCGACGCAATGAATCCGGCTCGGCCGAAACGCGCGGTTCGGCGTCGAGTGGCTCGAGCGCTTCCACGACGACCAGGACCGAGCCGCCGACATCTTCGAGTTCAACGGAACGCTCGGCGGCGACACGATCCGAGTCACCGCGGATGACGTCGCCGCGTGAGGCGCGCTCGCCCGACAAGCCAAACGAATAGCGCACCTCCGCATCATCACGCAAAACACGGCCGCGCGGCAACGCGCGGCTGTGTTTTTTCGCGTAGGAGCGCGCTATCCGGGGCTATATTCATAGGGCTGTGGGCTTTGGGTTGTGGGCTCTGCCATAGCAGACAGCCTGCCCAGAGATGAGTAGCCCAAAGCCCACAGCGCAGAGTCCACAGCCCTTACGCCGAGCCCGCATTGAAGCTGGACCATATCCGTAATTTCTGCATCATCGCCCACATCGACCACGGCAAGTCGACGTTGGCCGATCGCCTCATCGAAGCCACCGGCACGCTGCAGAAGCGCGAAATGAAGGAGCAGGTGCTCGACACGCTCGATCTCGAGCGTGAGCGCGGCATCACCATCAAGCTCAACGCTGTCCGGATGAGCTACACGGCGGGCAACGGCGAGAATTTCGAGCTGAACCTCATCGACACACCGGGCCACGTGGACTTCACGTACGAGGTGTCGCGCTCGCTGGCCGCCTGCGAGGGTGCAATTCTCGTCGTGGATGCTTCGCAAGGCATCCAGGCACAGACCCTGTCCAACCTCTTCCTGGCGCTGGATGCCGGCCTCGAAATCGTGCCTGTGCTCAACAAGATCGATCTTCCGGGCGCGGAACCCGAGCGCCGCAAGCAGGAAGTGCACGATCTGATCGGCGCCGATTCCGATGACATTTTGCTGGTCAGCGCAAAGGAGGGTATCGGCATCGATGCGGTACTCGAGGCAGTCGTGAAGCGCGTGCCTCCGCCAGAGGGCGACCCCAACGGCCCACTCCGCGCGCTGATCTTCGATTCATACTATGACAAGTATCGTGGCGCGATTCCCAGCGTGCGCGTCGTTGACGGTACGATCCGAAAAGGCACCCGGATCATGTTCGCCGGCGCGTCTCGCGAGCCCTATGAGGTGGACTCGGTCGGCTACAACCAGCTGCGACAGGTGGAGACCGACGAGTTGGGCCCGGGTGAGGTGGGCTATGTCGTGGCCAGCGTGCGCAGCGTGAAAGAGACGCGCGCGGGCGATACGATCATGGACTTCGAGCGACCGGCGGCGGAACCGCTTCCCGGGTACAAGGACGTCCATTCGATGGTCTTCGCCGGACTCTATCCGACGGATACGCAGAATTACGAGCAGCTGCGGGATGCGCTGGAGAAGCTGCAACTCAATGACGCTTCCCTGAAATACGAGCCCGAGACTTCCACGGCACTTGGCTTCGGATTTCGCTCCGGCTTTCTGGGCCTTCTCCATATGGAGATCGTCCAGGAACGCTTGGAGCGCGAGTTCAACCTCGATCTGGTGACCACGGTCCCCACCGTGGAATACCACATCTATCAAACCGACGGCACCATGGAGCTGCTCGAAAGTCCCTCGAAAATGCCTGATCCCGGGACCATAGATCGCATCGAGGAGCCCTACGTCAAGGCGCGCATCATGGCACCGGCGGAGTACATCGGCCCGATCATGACGCTTGGCACGGAACGGCGCGGCATCTACAAGGGCATGACCTACCTCGATACCCAGCGCGTCGAGTTCGACTGGGAGTTCCCGCTCGCCGAGATCATTCTGGACTTCTTCGACAAGTTGAAGACCATCAGCCGCGGCTACGCGAG
Source organism: Gemmatimonadota bacterium (assembly GCA_031395945.1). Taxonomy (GTDB): domain Bacteria; phylum Gemmatimonadota; class Gemmatimonadetes; order Gemmatimonadales; family Gemmatimonadaceae; genus DASPMP01. The sequence continues at coordinate 7,921 of JANNJV010000312.1, forward strand.
TCTGGACTACGACATCCTGGAATACCGCGAGAGCGATCTCGTGAAGCTGGACATGTTGATCAATGGCGACCCCGTGGACGCGTTCGCCGTCATCATCCACAAGGACAAGGCGTACGAATACGGACGCAAGATCGCCGAGAAGCTCAAGGAGCTCATTCCCAGGCAGCTGTTCGAGGTTGCCATCCAGGCCGCCATCGGGAACAAGGTCATCGCGCGCACCACGGTGAAGCCGTTGCGGAAGGACGTCCTGGCGAAGTGCTATGGCGGCGACATCACGCGCAAACGAAAGCTCCTGGAAAAGCAAAAGGAAGGAAAGAAGCGGATGAAGCAGGTGGGCGCCGTTGAAATCCCGCAGGAGGCGTTCCTCGCAGTCTTGCAAGTTGATTGAGCCGCGGTGCCCTCCTCGCTCGTCATCCAAACGTCATTTCTCGGCGACACGGTTCTTACCACACCCCTGATAGCTGAACTGGCGAGGCGCGGCCCGGTGGACGTGGTCACCACGCCATCATCCGCCGGATTGCTCATGAACAATCCGGGCATCCGATCCGTGATTCCGTACGACAAGCGCGGGACGGATCGGGGCGCCCTCGGCTTCATCCGACTCGCGCGTCGTCTCCGCGGTTTCAGCTATGAAGCCGCGTACCTGGCCCAGGGATCGGTGCGCAGTGCAGGACTCGCGATGGCAGCCGGCGCGCGCCGCCGGGTGGGTTTTGCGACATCGGCAGGACGCCACCTCTACAACACAAAAGTCGAGTTCCGCGAAGAGCTGCACCATGCCGCGCGTCTACTTCGGCTTGCGCGGCCCGACGCCGACTTCGCGCCATCCGAAGTGCGGCCGCGTTTGTATCCCGGCATTCCGGAACGCGGTGCGGTGGATCGGCTGCTGGCGTTGCATGACGTGATAGACGACGGTCCACCTCTGGTGGCGCTTGCCCCCGCGAGCGTGTGGGCCACCAAGCGCTGGCCGTACTATGCGGAACTCGCAGGCGCATTGTCAGCGCGCGCGCGAGTAGTGGTGCTGGGCTCACGCGAGGACGTCGCCCTGGCGACCACCGTGTCCGAGGCCGGGGGCGAAAACGCCTTCAGCGCAGCGGGCACGTTGTCGCTACTGGGATCGGCGGAGCTGATCCGCCGGTGTAGCCTGCTGGTGACCAACGATTCGGCACCGCTGCACCTCGCGTCGGCTGTGGCGACGCCGACGATTGCCATCTTCGGGCCCACCGTTCCGCAGTTCGGCTTCGGTCCCCTGGCCGAGTCATCGGTGACTGTGGGGCTCGATACGCTGGTGTGCAGGCCGTGCGACCGTCACGGACCGAGGCGATGCCCATTGCAGCATTGGCGCTGTATGCGCGACCTGTCCGCGGGTGACATCGCTGCGCGCGTTTTCGATGCCCTATCGTTAACATGATCCCACCTCCTTCCTGACGGCCTGATGACCTCGAAGAAGAAGGGCGACGACTACATCATCGGCGTAGACCTCGGCGGCACCAAGATTTCCGCTGGTGCGCTCACGGTTGACGGGTCGCGCATCGCCGGTGTCAAGAGTATCGGGACGCAGCCGGAGCTCGGCGCCGAAGGCGTCGTGAATCGCATTGTCGGGCTGATCGAGGACGTCATCCTCGAGACGACCAAGGAGACCGGGGCCGCGCGAAAGGACTTCATTGGCATCGGTCTGGGCGCGCCCGGTCCGCTGGACCGGGAACGTGGCATCGTCGTCGTCGCGCCGAATCTGGGTTGGCGGGATTTCCCGCTTCGGGATCGGATCACCACGCACTTCGGATTGCCGGCGACACTCGACAACGACGCCAACTGTGCGACGGTTGGCGAATGGTGGCTTGGCGCGGCGAGGGGCGGCAAGAATGTGGTCGGCATCACCATCGGCACCGGCATCGGTGGCGGGTTGATCATCAATGGTGAGCTGTACCACGGCTCGTCCGACGTCGCGGGCGAGATCGGCCACACCACCATCGACGTGAACGGCCGCCACTGCAAATGCGGCAACTATGGATGTCTGGAGGCTTACGCCTCGGGCCCAGCGATCGCGACGCGCGCGCGAGAGTCACTCGTGCGCGAGAACACCGCGTCGATGCTGCCGTCGATGGTGGATGGGGCGCTCGACAAGATCACCGCCGAGACCGTGTACGATGCCGCCAAGAAGGGGGATGGGCTTGCGAACGAGATTGTGCGCGACACGGCTCGGTACCTCGGGGCCGGGATCGCGACGCTGCTCAATGTCATCAACCCGGACGTCGTGGTCGTCGCCGGTGGAGTGACACGCGCCGGCGAAGTGCTCTTTACCCCCCTTCGAGCTGAGGTGCGGCGGCGGGCGTTCAACTGGGCGGTGAAGGCGTGTCGCATCGTCCCGGCCGAATTGCCCGGAACGGCTGGCGTGGTGGGAGCGGCGGCGACATTCAAGATGTCGCATCTGGGCGGGCTGTGACTTCCGGCAATCCGTGCCAAAACAGCGCCTCGGAGTAGTCGGCACGTTCGTCTGGGACCTCATTCATGGACGGCAGCCGCACAGCGTGCCGGTACAGGAGTGGGGCGGCATCACCTATTCCCTGAGCGCGCTGGATGCCGCTCTCCCAGACGATTGGGAGATCGTGCCGCTCATGAAGATCGGATCGGATCTCAGCGTGCAGGCCAATCGCTATATGCGCGGCTTGCGCCGCATCGCCCCCGACGCCGCTCTGGTCGAGGTCCCGTACCCGAGCAACCGCGTCGAGCTGCGCTACATCTCGGACGAACGCCGCACCGAAGTGCTGTCCGGAGGAGTCCCCGGATGGAACTGGATGGGCCTCAAGCCCCTCATCGATGCCAACCGACTGGATGCGCTGTATGTCAATTTCCTCAGCGGCTGGGAGCTCGATCTGCCCACTGCGCAGGAGCTGCGCAGGCACTTTCGCGGCCCGATGTACGCGGACCTGCACATGCTGGTGATGGCCGTTCAGGCCGACGGACTTCGCGTGCCGCGCCCGCTCTCGAATGTGCGCGAATGGTGCGGGTGCTTCGATCTGCTCCAGGCGAACGAAGACGAGATCGAGATGATGGCGCCGGATTCAATGGCGTTGGCGGCGACCGCCATGCACGAAGGGGCGCGCTGCCTGACGGTCACGCTGGGAAGTCGCGGCGCGGTGTATTTCGCCGCTCCCGGCTTCAATCGTCTGGCGGATCTCGAACGCTCCCGTGCCGTAAGCGATTCCGCGGGTCCCATTCGCACGGAGCTCATCCCTGCAGAGCACGTCGCCGCGCCGCTGGATCCGACCGGATGCGGCGACGTCTGGGGCGCTACCCATTTCTCCAGACTGCTCGCCGGTGATATGTTAGGCGATGCCATCCGGGCCGCGCATCGCGCGGCTGCGCGCAATGTCGAGCACCGGGGCGCCACCGGCCTCGCCGATCACCTCCGTGGGAAGCTCAGCTTCACGTGACGACCGTCATTAACGTCCCGCACTCGCTCGACGAAAACACCTTCGAACAGGTGTTGGAGCAGGTGGCCTTACTTCCGGCCGACGCCAAGATGCTTCTGGATGCTCGCCACACCCGATGGGCTTCGCCGTACGGGCTCAGCGCCCTGCTGACGCTCGGTCAGACGCGCGACCAGGCTCGCCCGACGCTGGCGGTCCCCGAAGCCGACGACACGGTGTCGTACTGGACCCGAGCCAATTTCTTCTACTACGCCGACGATTTCTTCGAGCTCAAGGGTATCGTCCCGAAGCGCGCTCCGCAGAGCGATTCGCAGGTGCTGCTCGAGCTGACGCCGATCTCGAAACACGAGGACGTCCACGATGTCGTGGGACGCATCCAGCAGAAAGCGCAGCAGATCATTGCCCATGAGCTCGGCATTGACGCCAAGGCCATCGTGGGATTTGCCATGACGCTGTCCGAGGTCTGTCAGAACATCATCGAGCACGCCGGCCGTGGCGGATGGGTCATGGTTCAGACCTACAGCTGGACCAAGCGACTGGGGCGTCGCGTGGTAGTGATCGCAGTGTGCGACGCCGGCTTGGGATTCCGGAAGTCCCTGGAAAGTGCTGGTAATCACGTCCCCAGTGACCGGTGGGACGATGCCGCCGCGCTCGAAGCGGCGGTGATACGCGGTGTGAGCCGGTTCCGCGATCCCGGGCGCGGCCAGGGACTTGCCGGCGTTCGGAAATACGTCGGCCGCTGGGGCGGCAAGCTTTCGGTCCGAAGTGGCACGTCACGCATTGCAATCGTCCCTGATTGGGACGACGACGTTCCCCTGGTCGAGAATCTGCCGGCGTTCGCCGGCTCCCAGATCCAGGTCACGATTCCGGAGCGCATCGCGCGATGACCAGCCACATCGACCTCGGCACCGTCTTGCGGCAGACGCTATCGGCCACCTTGTACTCCAACCTCGTCACCCGGCCTACGGGGCGGGCAGTGCGTACCGAGATCGAGCGCTTGCTGGACGGCGCGCGCCCGGAGGGGCGCGTGCTGGCGGTGATCGACTTCTCGCATGTGGCGATGATCGATTTTTCGTGCGCCGACGAGGTGATCGCCAAGTTGCTGATGCATCCCACCCGGGAGCGCGAGGCGTACTTTGTGTTTCGCGGCATGACCGACGACCATTGGGATGCCGTGGAGGCCGTGCTGGAGCGTCACGGTCTCGCCCTGGTGGTTGAGCGCGAATCGGGGATGGAGCTCGCCGGCGTCCTCGCGGATCAGGAGCGACGCGCCTTCCAGGCCATCAAAAAGCGTGGCAGCGCGCAGTCGTGGGAGGTGGCCGGGGACCTGGGCGAACCCGAGCCAGCCTGTCGGGATGCGCTCGATCGCATGTGGGGTCGCCGGTTGATCATGCGGCTGGGCGAGTCCTACATGCCGGTAGGCGAGATTGCATGAAGGAGGATTCTCGGAACCGGCAGCTCCGAGTCTCCCACCTGATTGCCAGCCGATCGGGCGACGCGGAGCGCGGACCCGCCGTCTTCATGAATCCCGTGGATGCGAAAAACCGGCTACTCAACGAGGGGGAGCTGGCATGGGTCTACGGCCCGCGACGCCACGAATTGGCCACGGTAATGTTGAACGAGACGCTCAAACAGGGAGACGTGGTGTTGCGTGACGTCGTCGGCTCGTCGCCATCGGAATCGGTGCGGGTGATCAAGCCCGACCTCGACGAGCGCGGGCGTCGGGTTTTCGTCTAGCCATTATGCCCAAGCGCCCGCGCGATCAGCAGCTGGGAACCCTGGCGGTTCATGGCGGAGAGCGGACCGACCAGCGCGATGTCGACGCGCCGGTGGTGCACCCCATCTATCAGTCCGTCAACTTCGTGCAGGAGATTGGCTCGGCGGACGGCCTGCGCTATCCGCGCTACGGGAACTCGCCGAACGCCGAAGTGGTGCAGCGCCGCATGGCGGCGATCGAGCGCGCGGAGGCTTCCGTGCTGTTGGCCAGCGGGATGGGAGCGACGGCCTGCGCGTTGCTGGCGCTGCTCCGCCCCGGCGACCACATCGTCGCGAGCTCGTGGATCTACGGCGGAACCCGCGCGCTCCTGGAGCAGGAGTTTGCGTCGCTCGGCATCAACGTGAGTCTCGTCGATCCGCTCGAGACGCGCGTGTGGCGCAAAGCGATCAAGAAGCAGACACGCGTCATTTTCGTCGAGACGCCGGTGAACCCCACCTGCCGCGTGCTCGACCTCAAGTCCATCAGCATGGTCACGCGGCAGTCCGGCGTGGCGCTCGTGGTGGATGCCACCTTCGCGAGCCCGGTGAACTTTCGTCCGCTGGAGCACGGCGCGGACGTCTCCATCCATTCCGCCACCAAGTTCCTGAACGGGCACCATGACGTGATGGGTGGTGTAGTGTCGGGGACCGCGCCGTATATCGATGAAGTGCGGCGAAAGATGACGCTCTGGGGACAGGCGCCGGATCCATTCGCCGCATGGCTGCTGGAGCGTGGACTCAAGACACTGGAACTGCGCGTGTTGCGGCAAAACGAGAACGCCATGCGTGTGGCGACGTGGTGCCAGGAACGCAAGGAGATCAAGAGGGTGCTCTACCCCGGCCTGGATTCGCATCCCGACCACGCAATCGCCAAGGATACATTGAGCGGCTTTGGCGGAATGCTGGGGGTGGAGCTCGCGGGCGGTGCCAAAATCACGGAGCGATTCCTGCGACGGCTGAAGCTGTTTCGCCACGCCCCCAGCCTCGGGGGTGTGGAATCGCTGGTGTCGGAACCGCGATATACGTCCCACGCCGGCATGAATGCCGAGGAGCGCGCCGCGATCGGTGTGCCCGATGGCTTCATCCGGCTGAGCGTGGGCATCGAGGGCGCCGACGATCTGATCGCCGATCTGGAGACGGCACTGCACTGATGGCCACAGAAACGCGGGACGTCTCGGACAGGCGTCGCAACGAACGTCGCTTCAATAATCGGCTGGCGGATCTGACGCTGCCGGAGTTGCGACGCATGCTCGTGACGACGGTGCTCTTCATCATCGTCGCCGTCTTGTTCCTCTGGATGGTGCGCACGGTCATCATCGCGACCATCCTGGGTATCATCGTGGCCGTATATACCCGCCCGGTCTATACGCGCCTGTGGAGGATGCTGGGCAACAAGACCGCCGCGGCGACGCTCACACTGATCGGAATCATCGTGCCCGTGCTGGGCCTGCTGGTGTATAGCTACTCCGAGATTCGCGACGTGGGCGCGTACGTCAGCGCGAATCAGGGGGAGATCGTCGCCAAGGTCGATGCCGCGGTGCGCCGGCTCCCCTTCATGGGGCAGGCGAATACGCGGGAAACGATCCAGCGGTATGTCGTCGCCACCTCGGACTACGGGACGCGCATTCCAGGGCTGGTGCGCGACGCGCTTTCCGGTTTTGCGATCGCCGCGACGATCTTCATGTTCACGACGTTCTACGTGCTCGTAGACGCCGAGAAAATCAGCGCCTACTTGCGATCCAAGGTGCCCCCACGATACAGCGAACTGGCCGCGGCGCTCGAGTCGAACGTCAAGGGCGTGCTCTACGGCGCGTTGTACTCCACGTTCGTGACGCAGGCGCTCAAATCCGCCATCCTGTTCCTCCTCTTCACACTTTTTCGCGTTCCGCTGGCCGGCGTCCTGGTGATCGTCTCGTTCATCATCGGCTTCTTTCCGATCGTCGGGTCGTGGAGTGTGTACGTGCCGGTGGCCCTGTGGCTCCTGGTGTTTCGCGAATCGCCGGCGCAAGCGGTCGCGCTCGTCCTCATTGGCTTCTTCGTGAACACCATATACATCTCCACGTTCCTGCGGCCCAAGATCGCCGCCGAGAAATCCAAGGTCCTCAACTTTTACTGGATGCTCGTGGGGCTCGTGACCGGTGTGTATACGTTCGGGTTGGTGGGTGTGTTGCTCGGCCCCATCGTCATCGGTCTGCTGAAGGCGATCGTCGACACCATCACCTCGACCTCCAGCTGGCGTCTCCTCGACGACGATGAGGCACCGGCGCCGAGCATTCCGCAGGCATGATCCAGTTCCTCAGCGTCACGAAGGAATACCCCCGGACGGGCCTGGCGCTCTCCGACGCCACGTTTCGGCTTCATAAGGGCGAGTTCGCATTCCTGACTGGGCCGAGTGGCGCCGGAAAGAGCACCATTCTTCGGCTGGCGTATTTCGAGGAACGCCCCACGAAGGGTGAAGTTCGCGTCAGCGGCATCACGTCCACTGAGGCATCGCGGTCCGAGGTGGCCAAACTGCGGCGCAAACTGGGCATCGTCTTCCAGGACTTCCGCCTGCTCGACGATCGGACCGCGGACGAGAACGTGGCCTTCGCGCTGGAAGTCATCGGAACGCGGAGCGACCAGATTGCGCCGCGGGTGCAACGTGCGTTGAGCCAGGTGGGCCTGGGCTCCAAGATGAAAGCGTTCCCGCGCGAGCTCTCGGGGGGAGAGCAGCAGCGCGTCGCCATCGCGCGCGCCCTGGTGAACGACCCGTTCGTTCTCATCGCCGACGAGCCCACGGGCAATCTCGACGAGCGCGCCACACGTGGGGTGTTCCAGCTGCTGCGCGACATCAACGCGTCGGGAACCGCCGTGCTGATGGCCACGCACGACCTCGAGCTCGTGCGTCGCACCGATTATCGCACGATCGAGATGGACCATGGCAGGATCGTCTTCGACTCGAGCGACACGGCGCATCCGCCCGCGGCACGGATGAGCGATCTGATATGAGCGCTATCGCATGAGAGCCCTTCGCGACGCGCTGTTCGCCTTTCGCAAGGCGCCGCTGCTCAGCGCACTGAGCGTCACCACCATCGCGTTCTCGCTGTTTGCCTTCGCGCTCTTCGGTCTCGTGGCGCTCAACATCAAGCGCGCCCTCGAAGACATCGAGGAACGCGTCGAGATCCGCGCGTTCATCGCGGACGGCACGTCTCCAGAGGACATCGTCGGCGCCGCCAACGAGATCTCGCGATATCGCGAAGTCGAGAGCTCCAAGGTGGTATCGCAGGAACAAGCGCTGGAGCGCGCCCGACACGAACTGGGCGAATTCAAGGACGTTTTCGAGGCGGGATTGCTTCCCGCCTCCATCGACATCCGGTTGAAGCAGGGCGCGCGCGACCCGCGCACCGTCGGCGCCGTGGCGTCCCGCGTGCGCACGATCGCCTTCGTCGACGACGTGCGGTACGGTGAAGAATGGATCGTGCAACTCCACAAGTTGCGGAACATCGCGGGCGTCACGGGGATCGCGCTGGGGCTCGCATTCGCGATCGTGGCGGTGATCATCATCGGCGCAACGATTCGCATGACGGTGCTGGCGCGCAGCAAGGAGATCTCCATCATGCGATTGGTCGGTGCGACCGATGGCTACATCCGGCGCCCGTTCCTGATCGAAGGCTTCGCCAAGGGCGTATTGGGGGGCATCCTCGCGCTGGCTCTGACGTGGATCGCCGCCCTGATCCTGGAGCACTATCTCAATTTCCGCGCGATGTTCTTCGATGACAGGCTGGCGGCGTTCGGCTTGGCGGGCGGCGCGCTCATGGGGTTTTTCGGCAGCGCGTTCGCCGTAGGCAGGCACCTCAGGAAGGTATGAGGGGGCGGGCAGTGGGCAGTGGGCAGAAGGCTGTGGGGAGTGGGAAGTGGAGAGTGCGTACGAAGTGGGAAGTGGGGAGTGGGAAGTGGGCACGGGGCAAGCTTCGCCTCACACTCACCGTCTTGGTCGCGCTGGCTTGCCACTTCCCACTAGCCACTGCCCACTCCCAGCAAGATGCCCGCATACGCCAACGAAGGGATGAGCTCGAGCGCATCAGGCAGGAGCGCGCGGAGCTGGAGCGCCAGATGCGGGACCTCCAAACGACGGCGCACGATCTGGGTGAGGAAGTGAACAACCTCGATCGCCGCGCGGATGCCACTTCGCGCCTGGTCGCCACGCTCGATCGCCAGCTGCGCTCGCTCGCCACTGAGGTGTCCGAGGCATCCAACAACATGGCCCGCGCCGAGATGGAGCTGGCGCAGAAGCGCGTGGGGCTGCGCCGCCGACTCGTCGATATCTACAAACGCGGGCCGCTGTACACGCCGCAGGCGCTGCTCTCTGCCAACTCCTTTGGTGAGCTGGTGGCGCGCTACAAATACCTGCACCTGCTGGCGCTGCGCGACCGCTCGCTGCCCGCTGCCTGACGCGGTCACCGACGACATCGCGAGCTTTCTCGATCCGCTCGGCAACGCCGTTCACACCGCGCTCT
>JANNJV010000321.1:0-3424 GCA_031395945.1 Gemmatimonadota bacterium
TGGACGTCGACGCCGCGCTCGTCCTGCGAGAAACCGGTCACCTCCATGCCATAGTGGATCGGCACCTTCAGCTCGCCGACCCAGCCGGCCAGGATGCGCTCGATGTGCTTCTGCCACAGCCCGAGCACAAAGTTGTACCGCGTAGGGATGTCGCTGATGAACGAGGTCCCGGCGAACATCGGGACCTGGTGCTGCTGTCCCTGCGAGACGAACCGATCGGCGATGCCACGCTGATCGAGAATCTCGATGGTGCGCGAGAGCAAACCGCCTGCGCGCGAGCCGGCCAGGTCCTGGTTGGGGCGACGCTCAACGATCGCGACGTCGACCCCCGCCAACGCCAGCTCCCCCGCCAACATCAGCCCTGTCGGACCTCCTCCTGCGATCACCACCGCATGCTCGGTCATCGCAACCCCTGGTTCAGAGTGAGCGCGAAGTTTGAACTCGCACGGGGGCCTTGCCGCAAGCCTTGGGGTGCGTGATAATGTGAATTGGCGGACGATGACAGTAGCAATGTCAAACTGGCTCCTGGTCCGTTCGCCGGAGACGGCAACCGAGCAACCGCGCACCCGGCCTCCGCGCGGCGAGCGTCCTTCAGGAGATCAGCACATGCTCGGCAATCGCCCGATGTCCGACTGGATCGCGCGATACGCGCTCAGCCATCAGCACCCGGTGAACCGGTTCTGTCACACCGTTGGCATCCCCTTCATTGTCGCCTCGGTCCCGCTCTTCGTCGCCGCCCTGTTCGTGGATGGATTCTGGCCCGTGCCCCTTGGCCTGTTCGTCGTCGGGTGGGCGTTCCAATTCATCGGCCACGCCTTTGAGGGGAAGCGCCCGGAGTTCTTCCAGGACTGGCGCTTCCTTTTCGTTGGCTTGCGCTGGTGGCTGGCCAAGATTCGCGGACGAGCATAGGCGCTCCTGCCGCCAGCGCGTGTTGCGCCAATCTATCGAAGACGCACGCGTCGCCAGCGCTCGGTAGGGAACACGAAACCGACCACCGCCCCGATCGCGGCGCCCCACTTCGCCCCTTCCTCGGCCGCGCGCCAGGTACGGTTGTAGTTCGGCCACTTGGTGCCGCCGGGATCATTCTCCAGCGCTGCGGTGATGGCACCCCCGATCGCAAAGCCGATGGCCCGCTCCACCGCGCTCGCGCCCCGTGAAACTCCCTTAGTGACGTCGAGGCGCCGCACCGCTGCGCGCGGAACGGCCAACGTCCCTTGAGTGCCCGGCACGGAAAGCCTCAGCGTGTCTGTCGAGACGCCGGCGACGGTGGCGCGCAGCTGCTGCCGTCGCCAGGGTCCCCGCTCCTGGTTTTGGGCCTCGGGGAGCCAGACGCGGACGCGCACCCCTGCCTGCACGCGCTCGGGGAACTGCGCCTGCGACAGGATCGGAAGGAAGAGCAGAGCGGCAGAAGCCGCGATGATACGTGTTGCCATTTTGGGTTGTCTCTGCGTGGTGTGTTGTGGATGGAAGATGTCGCCGGCGTGCCTGTCAAGTTGTACGGCAGTTCACACTCGCCGCCTGGACAGTGTGGATTGCTCTCTCAAACGCGTCGGGACGGGTGCGACAGGCGCCGGCTTGACAATCCATAAGGCGCGACTTATGTATGGTGCATGCAGAACGCAGCCGTGGCCGAGAACAGGATCTTCCAGGCGCTGGCCGACCCCAGCCGGCGGGCGATCTTCGTGTCGCTCACGCGCGGCGAAGCGGCAGTGAAGGATCTCACGGCGCGCTTCGATATCTCGCAGCCCGCGGTCTCGCAGCATCTCGCCACGTTGAAAGGCGCAGGCCTGGTCAACGGCCGGCGCGAGGGGCGCAATGTCTACTACCGGGTGCAGTCGCGCGGGATGAAGCCGCTCATCGACTGGATCGCGCACTACCGCGCCTTCTGGGCGGGGCACGTCGATCGCCTTGAAACACTGCTGGAGAAGATGGACGAATGACTTTCGTCGACCAAACCACACAATCGCAGAGCGAATCGATTTCGTTCGAGGTCGATTTGCATCATTCGCCGAAGAAGGTGTGGCGCGCGCTCACCGATCCCGTACTACTCACGGAGTGGCTCCTGCCCGTCATCGATCTCAAGCTCGAGCGGGGGGCGGCGTTCACGTTCAAGGCGCAGCCACAGCCCGGTTGGGACGGCACCGTGAACTGTCGGTTTGTCGAGATCGATGCGCAGAGGAAGCTCAGCTGGACGTGGGTCGTCGGAGACATCGACACCGTCGTGACGTTCACCCTCACTCCCACCGCGTCCGGCACGCGCCTGTCCCTCGTGCAGTCGGGCTTCAAGCCGGACCAGAAGAAGAACTTCGGCGGCGCGCGCTACGGCTGGAAGATGATGGGCGCGAAGCTCGTCGACCTGCTCGCGAGGATCACATGAACTGGAACCACTCGATTCGGCAATTCCACCGCTGGCTGTCCGTTGCCTTCACGTTGACCGTCATCGCCAACTTCGTTGCAATGACGCAGGGGCAACCTCCCGCTTGGGTGACCTACTCGCCGCTGTTCCCACTCGCCTTGCTCCTGCTCACCGGCCTGTACCTATTCGTGCTGCCGCATGCCACAAGGTGGCGCAGCGGGCGACGCACCGATTGAACTGGCGGCCGGCCGCACCACACAGGCCGTGTCGCCCACACATTCATTGCAAGGTGGAGAGATGAAACCGAAGACCAAAAGCTCGTCCCGCGCAAGTAAGGCGCGCAATGAATTGGGATGGCGCGAGGAGACCCTGGCCCGCTTGCGGGCGCTGATCCTGGAAGCCGACCCGGAGATGACCGAGGAGCGGAAATGGAGGAAGCCGTCGAATGCGATGGCGGGGGTCCCGGTCTGGTCGCACAACGGGATCGTCTGCACCGGCGAGACGTACACGAAGGTCGTGAAGCTCACGTTCGCCCGAGGTGCCAGCATCCCGGACCCATCGCGCCTCTTCAATTCCAGCCTGGACGGCAACACGCGAAGGGCGATCGACATCCCCGAAGGGACCCAGGTCGACGCGGGCGCGTTCAAGGCACTCGTGAAGGCCGCGGTGGCCCAGAATGGCCCGCCGCCGAAGAAACGGTAGACGTCCGCAACTAAGTCAAACAGATGGCACGCAAGCGTCCGACTACGATCGCTGGGTATATCCGGGCTGCCCCTCGCGAGGGGCAGCCGCATTTGCGCCGGCTGTACGCGATCCTCAAGAGCGTCGCGCCAGAGGCCGAGGAGGCGATCAAGTGGGGAACCCCCTTCTTCGTCGAGCCCCGATTCCTGTTCGCTTTCTCCGCGCACAAAGCACACGTCAACTTCGCGCCGACAGCGGCGGCGTTGCAGGCATTTCGCAAGGAACTGAAAAACCACAAGACTACCAAGAACTTCCTTCAGATTCCCTACAACACGTCCCTGCCAGAGGATCTGGTTCGCAAAATCGCTGAGTACCGCCTCCGCAATG
>JANNJV010000360.1:0-5668 GCA_031395945.1 Gemmatimonadota bacterium
ATCTGGTGACTGAACAGCGCATTGACGGTCGGGAGGCCGCGTCGCAGGGCCGAATGATCCACGGAGTCGTCGTGCACCAACGTGGCGAGGTGCATCAACTCGATGGCGGCAGCAAGCGTGAGCACCGTGTCCTCGCTGTTCCCTTCCACGTCACTGGCCAGGAGCGCCAGCGTCGGACGAAAGAGCTTTCCGCGCTTGCTCAACAAATGGCCGCTCACCTGCTCGATCATCGGGAGGTCGTGAGAGACCACGTGATGCATCGTTGGCATGACGCGATCCAGACGCTCGCGGATGGGCGCCTGGATACCGGAGAGCGAGACCTCACGCTTGGAATCGCGTGGAGCGGAGGCGATTGCTCCACTCATCGAGCCGCGTTCTCCAGCGCATTCAGCCGGTCTGCCACGTCGTGGAATTGGATGTCGACTACAAATACGCGCTGATAATACTGCATGGCATCCTCCCCTCTCCCAAGTGCCTCGTGGGCGCGGCCCAGCAGATACAACACGCCAACCAGCTGGTCATCGTCCATCTGTTTTTCACTTAAGGCGCGGGCCAGGATGGTCGCTGCCATCTGGTTCTGCCCCTTTTCAATAAAGCACTGTCCGATCGACTCGTACGTACGAACGCGATTGTCCGGTCCGCGCAGCGCTTTCTGGAACTCCGCGATGGCTTCGTCGATGAGGCCCATCTCCTTGTACGCAACGCCAAGGTCGTAGTGGCTCTGGTAGTCTTCGGCCTCGACATTCTCCGCCACACCCTGCTTGAACTTTCTGAGCATGTCCGCGAAATCCGCTTCTTCGTCGCCACTGGGCTCTTCCTCCGCCACGACCATACGCGTGTCTTTCGGTGTTTCGTCGTCGCGCAACCAGTCACCGAGATTGACGAACGCGTCATCGCCGACGGGCGTGGGCTTCGCGGTCGCAAGTGGAGCCGGGGCCTTCGAAGGCGTCACCGACTTCTTGCTCACGCCAACGGTCTTGCGCTCGGGTGGTGGCTCTGGTGTGGGCTCGGGCATCGCGCCGAGCGCCGCCTGGGCGCGCAGGTCGTCCGGGGACAGCTCCAGCACCCGCGTGTAGATCGTGCGCGACTTGTCCACCTGGCCGGTGCGGAAAAGCGCATCCGCCAGGGACAGATAGGACTCCACCAGCTGACCGCGATCATTCGTTCGATACGCGTATTCGACGCGCTTCTGGTGATGCTTCACCGAGGAGGGATCGATCCGCACGATCTCATCGGCGACGGACATCGCGCTCGCGAGATCGCCGATCTTCTCGTATCCCATCATCGCGTTTTCCAACTCCCGCACGCCAGCGTCCCGATCTCCACCCTCGAGCATCGCCTCGGCCAACTCCCGGCGCGCACCCCAGTCGTCGGGATCGCCGTCGACCACCGCCTGCAAGACATCCACGGATTTGACGTTGACCGACCGCGAGTGGCTGGAGGACGACAGACGCGCCAGGTCCTCGAGGTCGTCAGCGGCCATAGGAATTTCCGCCACTGGTTCTGACAGCTCGAGCGGCGACGTGAGCTCGATGGATTCCTGCAGCAGCGGCATGTTGACGTTCGAGCGCCGTGTGGACGGTGGCACCTCCGCCCCATCCGGAAGGATTAGGTCGAGCGCGCCGCCAGCTTCGTCGGTCGGCGGCTCCGACTCAACAGGATGCACCGGCGACTCCGACGGCAGCGACGGCACTTCCATCTCGGGCATGTCGAGCAGCGACGTGGGCTCGAGCTCCAAGCTGCCGCTGAATCCCTCATTCGATCCAAAGCCCGAGAGCGACGAGCTCTCCATGCCAAGCAGCGATCCCGTGTCGCCGGGATCGAGCGATGCTGATACGGGCAACTCGTCGATCACAGGCTCCTGCATCACGAATGGCGCTTCGGCCACCGGAGGCGGCGCCGGTGGCTCTGGCTCTGGCTCGGGCTCCAGTTCAGGCGGTGGCGGCGGCGGTGGCGCCTTGGCCGCTGGTTTCGCGGGTGCCGGTTTCGCAGGCGCAGGTTTCGGTGGCTCATCATCATCGAGCGGGATGAGCTTCAGTCCCTTGGTCGCGCGATGGTGCGTGATGGATCGCCTGGCCGCTTGCGCCTTGGGTGAATCCCCCAGATCGAGGAAGACCAAGTCGCCCGATTTTCCGGCCGACTTTGGTCCGTCTCCCGTGCGAGGATCCGCTGATGGATCGATGGCTCGCATCCGATCGGCAGTCGCCTGGGCCTCGGTCGCGTTGCCTTCACCGTGGAGCTGCTCGTGCAGTATCTGCAATTGCTCCACCGCTTCGCTCTTCTTTCCTGCCTTTGCCAGCTGATCCGCGAGCATAAGGCGAATGTCGGTCTGGTCCGGGCAGAGATCGGCAAATTCCGCCAAAGCGCGGAAGGCCTCGTCCATCTGGCCGGCCTTCCGCATCCGGTCGGCGTACTCGAGGAAGTTCTGCTTGGCGTCGGCTTTGAACCCTTTGTGAGCGCTGATCTTGCCGAGCTTGTAGTACACCGTGGAGCGACCAGGCGAGCTGCGGAGAATCTTGTTGCAGAGGGCGATGGCGTTGTTCAGGAATCCACCATCGACGTAGTAGTCCACTGCCTTTTCGTAGTAGTCCACCGCGCCGCTGACGTTATTCTGCTTCACCATCAGGTCGCCCACGCGATTGTACAGCGCGACGTCCAGATCCTCCGGGTGCTTCTCCATTTCGGCCAACAGCTCGACATAAACAGAAACCGCCTTGTCAGGCGATTTCTTTTCGAGGTCAGCAGCCTTTTTTTTAAGGGAAGCGATCTTGGACATCGGCGTCCGATCAGCAGCGAAAAGTGGCGCGGGACGTCCGCAGGAGGCGCATTTTTGGAACGCTTAAGTTACGTCTAAGTCGTGGACGTCACAAGCTTTGCCTCGTGTCCACAATGCCCGGCAAACGCGTGCTCCGAGCCAGTACGGTAGCTCGCGATAGTCACTGATTCCGAACAGCGCGAGGTCGGCTGAAAAGCCTGGCGCGATTTGACCCACCAGATGGGCAAGGCCAACGGCCGCAGCTCCATTCACCGTGGCTCCGATGACACTCTCCGCCGCTGTGAGACGCAACTGGCTCACGGCGAGCGTCAGAACCAACGGCAGGCTCACGTTTGGCGACGTTCCGGGATTGAAATCGGTGGCCAAGGCCAGCGGCAGCCCCGCTTCTATCATGCGGCGCGCCGGTGCCTGTGACGGCTTGCCGAGGAAGAGCATGGTGGACGGCAACAGCGTGGCAACCGTTCCGGTGACGGCCAAGGCACGAATGCCCTGGTCGGAAATGGCAGCGAGATGATCGGCAGATGTCGCGCTCATCTCGGCCGCGAGCTCCGCCCCGCCGCTGGACGTGAGCTCGTCTGCATGCAGCTTCAGTTTCAAGCCGGCGTCGCGAGCCGCTGACAGGATCTCCCGGCTTTCCGCAACGGTGTAGACTCCCGCCTCGCAGAACACGTCGGCAAACACGGCCAATCCGTCGCGAGCGACCAGCGGAATCATTTCGTGCACCACGATGTCCACGTATTCACGTCTGCGCGACGCGGACTCACGGTACTCGACGGGTATCTCGTGCGCGCCCAGAAAGGTGGGGACCAGCCGCGCCGGCATTTCGGTTTGCAGGCGCTGGATCACGCGCAAGAGCTTGATCTCGTCGGCTAGTGAAAGTCCGTACCCTGACTTCACCTCAATCGTACCGACGCCGAACGACGCAAGGCGACGAATGCGGGATCGTGCGAATTCGAGCAACTCCCGCTCGCTTCGCGCGCGAACATCTTTGACGGACGAATGGATCCCGCCACCCCGGCGAGCGATCTCCATGTAGTCCAGGCCCGCCGCTCGCATTTCGTGCTCCACAAAACGCGGAGCGCCGAACACGGCGTGGGTGTGGGAGTCCACCAGCGCCGGCATCAAGACACCTTCGCCGCAATCGACGCGCTCAGCGGTGCGATGGCGACGCTGAAGCTCTTTCTGGGGTCCAACCTCCACGATGGAGTCGCCGCGAACCGCGACCGCGGTATCCACTTGTACGTCCAGTTCTGTCATCGCCGCACCGCGGCGCGCGCCAGCGCTTCCCGCGCACGTGACGACCTGTCGCGCGTTCACGAACAGCAGTTCGCGCTGCTTGTCGGATCGGCGAGGCCGTTTTGAAGCCGCTGCGCGCCTACGCAAAGACATCAGCGACCCGCGACAGACGCAGCGGCGCCTGCGCTTCCCCGCGGCAGGCGTAGTAGCAATCGTTGCACCCGATCGGATCGTAGCGCTTGAAGTCGCGCCAGTGAAAATCCGTGGGAAAATCCGGGCACCGCTTGACATGGCCGCCCGGGTTTAGGTGTACGGTGCGTATTCCGGAACGGCATGGCTCGTTCAACTCGCCGCGGAGATATCGGGGGAGCTGTTCCAGATAGTAGTCCGAGTTGGTAATCACTCCACGTTTGGCCCGCTTGAACGCCAACAACTCGGCGACCAGTGCCTCGACGCGTCCGCGAGATGTGTCGTCGAGCAAGTGGTCGCGGTTCCCGTTCTTGGCGTCGGTATACACACTCAGATTGACGCCGCATCGCAGTTCCACGGCGCGCCTTACGATCGGCATGATCGACTCGAGATTGTCGCGCTTGATCACGGTGTTGAACCGGATACCATCGATTCCCGCTGACCGCATGGCCTCCACGGTGCCAAGAATACGCTGCGTCAGTCCGGGAATACCGCGAGCCAGATCGTGCCGCTCGTCCAGGTAGTCCAGCGAAATGTTGAACTGGTTGACGCCCGCCTCCCAGAGTGCCTGGGCGCGCTCGAGCGTGAGCATGCCGCCGTGCGTAAGCAGGATGATGTATTTGAGGCGGACGGCCGAGGCGACGGTGCTTACCAGCGTTTCCAGGTCGCGGCGCAGCAGCGGTTCGCCGCCCGTGAACGTGAACAGCATCGGATTGAAGAAGCGCGCCGCGTCCGCGTAGCTGGTCAGCTCCTGCTTTCGGGCCGACGGATCCGTTTTCCAGTAGTCGCAGAACCCGCAACGTGCGTTACAACGCAGCGTGACCTCGAAATGCACGAGCACGGGCATCCGCCGCGCGGTGAGCCACGCGTACTTCGCCAGGAACATCGGAATGTGGTGGGGCTTGAATCGCGCTGAGAGCATCAGCGACCCGCTGGGACGATGACCATGTCGCGTGAACGCCTCGTGTCCTGCTTCACGAGCCGTCTGCCATTGGGAGATTGATTCCCTGGCGCCGAGCGGTGTCCAGCGCCTTTGCATATCCGGCGTCCGCGTGACGAGCCACGCCGATGCCCGGATCGTTCGTCAGCACCCGCTCCAGTCGCACGCGCATTTCCGGAGTTCCGTCTGCAACGATGACCTGGCCCGCGTGCAATGAGTTGCCGATGCCGACACCACCCCCATGATGGAACGAGACCCATGACGCGCCGCTGGCGACATTCAGCAAGGCGTTGAGAATGGGCCAGTCGGCTACCGCGTCCGAGCCGTCGAGCATTTTTTCGGTTTCGCGAAAGGGCGACGCCACGCTGCCGGTGTCCAGATGGTCGCGGCCAATGACGATGGGCGCAGACACCTCTCCGCGCGCGACTAGATCGTTCAGCGCCACACCGAAGCGGGCGCGCTCGCCCTGGCCAAGCCAGCAGATGCGAGCTGGCAGACCCTGAAACTGGACGCGCTCCTGCGCCAGC
>JANNJV010000359.1:0-4567 GCA_031395945.1 Gemmatimonadota bacterium
GGCGGCAGGAACTCGAGCGTCATCGGAGCGGTGTCGCGCGCCACGGGTTCCAGCGCGGCGCGCAATTCATCCAGTGTCGTGCGGGTGGAGATCGGGCCCATGCCTGACGATCCGGTGAGTGTCAGGTGCGGAGAGATGCCGGCCGCGAGCTTGGGATCGAAGCGCTTCTGAATGTCCAGGACGCGCTCGCGCAGCGGATCCTGCAACTCGGAGAGAATCACGATCCCGGCCTTCACGTGGAGAAGTTATGCTGTCGCAGCTAGGACGACAGTCGCGATCGGTCGGGTGCGATTGGCGAGCCTTCGAGGCGCGATTATCGAGCGTCGAGGCGCGAGGCCTAGAATTTTGGAACGAAGTGTACTCGCACCAACATCGCGCCGTCCGGGGTGGGACCCACCGTCGCACCGAGGAACATGCGGTCGATGCGGTTGCCGGGATGGGAATGGTGCCAATGCACTACCTTCAGGCCGGCGAACGTGCCGATGGCCGCTCCGGTGATCACATCGCTCGCCCAGTGCTTGTTGTCGAACATGCGCGACCATCCCACCGCAGCCGCTCCGCCGTACATCACCGGCGCGATGATCCACACGGACTTTGGCCACCAGCGTTTGGTCTCCGATGTCACTGCCGACGCCGCGGCGAAGGCGGCAATGGTGTGACCGCTGGGAAACGACCGGTAGTCGGAGCCTTTCCGGAACCCTCGTAGCGTCTGGTAGTCGTGCGGCTCCTCGACATTCAGGTAGGGTCGGGCGCGACCGATGATGCCCTTGAGCAGATTGCCCAGCTGCGAACCGATGAGCAGCGCTTCGGTGCCATGCAGTCCGAGATCGGCGGCTCGGGCGTTCTTCGTAATGCGGCCGAACGTGTACAACCCCACGCCGATGATAACCGCGCCGGGGTCGGTCACCGTTTCGACGACGACCGCCGTCTTGCGCATCAACTCGTTCTCCTGCACGAGCGAATCCTGGAGCCGTAGTGCGATGCGCGTGTCGAGTGGCGCGATCGCGACCGTGGCGATGGCAAAGGCTTCCAGAATGGCGGCGTCCTTCCACGTGAAAAACTTCACGCGCGGGACGCTATCGGACTGCGCCGTTAGTGTCTGGCCGAACGTCATGGACAGCAACAGTCCGCCGGCAAATTGGCGTACTCGAGACAACGTGACAGTCCTCGGAACGAGTATGACGTGCTCGTGCACCCCGTGTGCCGTAGAACGGCCCACAAGGCGTCTGCCGGGCTCATCAGCGGCCGACGCTACGGCTCCGCATGGTGACCTCGCGCGAATCGTCGAGGTCGGCGAGAAAGCGTTCAGCTGCTTCGCGGCCGATCTCCGGGTCTTCCACCAAGGCATCGAGCTCATAGTTGATCGCGACGCCGAGCATGTTGAAATCGGTCGAGCCCACACGGACCCAGCGCCCGTCGACGACGCTTGTCTTGGCGTGCATCATCTCGCCCATCCACTCCCAAACGCGCACGCCATTGGTGAGCAGCCGCCGGTAGTAGCGCCGCGTGAGCATCGTCACCCACGGGTGGTCGTTCCGGCTTGGCACCAGGATGCGGACGTCCACGCCATCGCGGGCCGCGCCAGTCAATGCCTCGACCTCGGCCCACGACGGTGTGAAGTACGCGCTCGCGATCCAGATCGTGCGTTCCGCCCCGATGGCCTGCATCTGGAGGGCGCGGGCGACGCGCAGTCGCCACGGCTCCCCTTCGATGATGCCGACGAGCGCCGGCGCGTCCTTCGCCGGATCCAGGTGGGCGCCCCGAGGTCGCTTCTTGAGCAGCCGGTGCGAACCGCGGCGCTCCTTGTGATGCACGCGCGTCCACATGTTCTCGAACGCCTGGAGCATGTCCGTGGCGGCCGGGCCTTCGATGCGAATCGCAGCATCGCGCCAACGCGTGCGTCGCTGCATGGCCACGCCTTGCAGCCACTCTTTTCCGATGCCAACGCCACCCGTCACGCCGATCGCCTCATCCACCACGAGCAGCTTTCGGTGATCACGCGGCAGGAAACCGAGCCATGCGCGAAAGCCAGGTGTGTTGAACACTCGAACATCCACGCCGCTCTTCCGCAGGTTGCCGTAGAACTTGCGCGTGGTGCCGCGCGCACCGATCCAGTCGGTCAGGACTCTCACCGCGACGCCGCGTTTTGCGGCACCAATGAGCGCGTCCGCAAAGCGGTCGCCCACCTCGTCCGAGCGGAGGATGTAACTCTCGAGGACCACGGATTCCGTTGCGGCGTGGATGAGCGTGAGCATCTCATCGAACGTCTCGGGGCCGTCGTGCAGCAGCCGAACCCGGTTCCCGCTCGACACATCGGCTGCCGCAATGCGCCAGAGACCGCGCGCGAAAGCGGGTCCGCGGACAGTAGGCGGCAATGGGGTGGAGCGATGTTTCAGCTGTGAACTCACGGGCGCAGCGTTATACAGATAGTGTGCCGAGCTGAAACATAGGGAAACGGGCAATACTTGCCCCTTCCCCATTCCCCATTCCCGCCCTTCTATTTCGCCATGCTACCCATCGATCTCACTGGCAAACGAGCGCTCGTCGCGGGCGTGGCGGACGATGCAGGGTTCGGGTTTGCTATCGCGAAAGCGCTTGCCCAGGCGGGCGCCACCGTGTGTATCGGCACCTGGCCGCCGGCGCTGAATATTTTCCTGAACCTCATCGAGCGCGGGAAGATCGACGAATCGCGCAGGCTGTATGACGGCCAGCTGATGCAGTTCGAGAAGATCTTTGCCATGGACGCGGCCTTTGACACGATGGCGGACCTGCCGGACGAGCTCAAGTCGAACAAGCGCTACAAGGACGCAGGCGATGTGTCCGTCGAGGGCGTCGCACAACGACTGCGCGACGAGTTCGGCGAGCGGTGCCTGGACATCGTGGTGCACTCACTGGCGAACGGCCCGGAAGTGAAGAAGCCGCTGCTCGAGACCAGCCGCCGCGGGTATCTCGAGGCGGTGAGCGTGAGCGCGTATTCCCTGGTCTCCATGATCGCCCGACTCGGACCGTTGATGCGGGTAGGGGGCTCGGTGGTGTCGCTCACCTATATGGCCAGCGAGCGCGTGATTCCGGGGTACGGCGGGGGCATGTCGTCGGCCAAGGCAGCGCTCGAAAGCGATACGAAGACACTGGCCTTCGAGGCCGGCCGCAAGTACGGCATTCGGGTGAACACCATCAGCGCGGGCCCGCTGGCGTCGCGGGCGGCCAGCGCCATCGGGATCATCGAAAAGATGATCGCCTACGTGTCGAAGAACGCGCCCATGACTGAACCGCTGACAGCGGATGAAGTAGGCGCCACGGCGGCGTTCCTGGCATCGCCGTTGGGGTCGGGCATCACGGGAACGACGGTATACGTCGACAAGGGCTATCACGCCATGGGGATGGCAGTGGAGCTGGCGTAACGGGGGTAGCGAGCGTAGCGGGCGTAGCAGGCGCACCGGAAACACCAGTCCAGCCGTGGCGTAGATATCCGTATGCCGCCCGACGCCATTAGCGCGAAGCTCGCGAAGTTGAAGCGCGAGGTGCAGCGCGAGCTGCGGCCGTTGACGCGTCAACTTCGGCTCGCCGTCGACGCAGTGCGCAGGCCGCGGGGCCTCTTCGCCGAGATAGCGATTGTGGTTTTGAAGGCGGGGGCCATTGTCGCGCTGCCCTTCCTGGTCTACGTGCGGGCGTCCGTCGAGCTGTATGCGCGAGGCGTGACGCCATGGTTGGCGGTCGCTTGCGGCGCGCTCCTCACGATGGGCGTCGTGGTCGGATATGCCGCCTGGCTCTCGCGCCGCCACTCCGGCCGCGCCCGATTGCTCGCGGCTATCCGTTGGGTCGCGCTCCCAACGGTCGCCGCATGGTGCGCGTTCGCGGTGTTCCACCTTTCGAGCGCGAACGTGAAATCCGATGATGTGCGCCGCTATTTCTCCGAGGTTCACCCGGTGCTTCGCGTGGCGCTGGCGACGGCCATCCTCGCCGATCAAAGCATGGTGGTGACCGACCTCGGGCGCGTTCCCGCCGACTATTCGCGCATGGGCCTCCCCGTGAACGACCGCACGAAGCACTATCGCCAGGCGAACGGCTGGGTGCACGCGGTCGATCTTCGGACGCACAAACGCGGGGAGATCAGGAACCGCGTGCTCCAGTTCTACTTCTGGACGATGGGCTTCGACACTCTGCGACACGTCGGCACGGCGGACCACTTGCACGTGCAGCTGGCAGTACGGTGATGAACCTGTAGCCGCGGGGAGCGGGAACAGGGAACGTGGAAGGGGAAACCAAGACAAGGGAGAGGGAGCCATCCCCTCTCTCCATCCCTCTCACGCCGTTTCAGTTTCCCGATTTCCTCTTCCCTGTTCTCGGTTCCCGCAGCTTTACGGGATCAACGGTACCGTCCTCTGCGCCGGCACATCTACCGCCCGCGGCACAATCTCCGGCAGCCCCGCTGCTCTGAGCGTGGCGTTCAGGGGTGTGAGATGCTGAGTAAATGTCGTGCGCATACGCGTGAGCTCTGCGCCGAGCTGTGCCTCCAACCGGTCAAACACCTCGTACACCTGAGCCGTGGGCCGTCCGTCAGATCCGC
>JANNJV010000376.1:0-8347 GCA_031395945.1 Gemmatimonadota bacterium
CGGACTCTGACCCGAACTGCTCGGGGTGCTAATGGTGCCCGCGACGGTAGCTGCGCGGGCGTAGAAATATTCGCCGAAATTGCTGGTCTGATTGTTCGTTTCACTCCGCGGCAGGAAGTCGCATGTGACGACGAAGCCGCCGAGGTTCGGAAAGTTGGTGTTGAACGTCTGTGAGAAGACCATGACGACCTTTCCGTTGTTGTCCGTGGTCGCGTCCATCGCCAACGGGTTGCCGAAGTTCGACTCGAGAATGCCGAACATCGTGTTGTCGAACTCCTGACCGATCGCCGCATAGGTCGTATCGATCTGGTTGTATAGCTGGTTCGAGACGTCCTCCAGGATGATTGCGCGCGTGCCCACGTACGCCACGCGTGTGTTGATTTCGATGTACTGAGTGCAGAAAACGTTCGTGTTGACGTTGGGCAGCCGCACCGCCTGCATGTCGCCCACAGCGTACGCCTGGACCGGCGCGGCGCGGAGACTACGCGCCGCGGACGCCCGGCGAAGCTCGGGCGCGCGTTCCTGCAGGATGCGGATGTTCTGCTCGAGAATGCGCTCGTGCTGCCGTTCGCCCTCGTCCACAGGTTGCTGCTGCACCAGGCGGCCGGACCGTAAATCCAGTGGCTGCGGGAGTTCGGTCTGCAGGCCCGCGCCAGGTCCGCTGGCCGCCGCACCGCGCAGCTCGAACTGGGCGCCTGTGCTGGGAAACACGCGACTGGTGTTGTAGACACTGACGTAATAGAGGCCACCGGGCCCGGTGAACTCATTGCATCGCGTTTCGCTCAGGTTCCCGAGAATCAACGATTTGCCAACGTCCAGGGTGCGTTGGGCTGCCGCCTGGATGGTGTGCAGCTTCGTGCCCGGACTACCGGCGACGGTCACCCGAACGGCACCTTCATGCGTCGCGTTGCAGGCCAACGCCGGCACCGTGAACGTGATGGACGTGGGAGTCGAGGTGAGCACCGTCGCCGGCGCAGACTCGATATCCACCACGTTGTCCGCGGCCGTCGCGCTGAATCCACTGCCGGTGATGGTCGCAGTAACGCCCGGAGTGAGTACGGACGGCGAGATCGAGCCGATGAGCACCGTGCTCACGCGCGCGGTGAACGAGGCTACGGCGAGCGTGGACCCCGGCACCGTCGCGGTCAAGGTATTGTCTCCGGATGGTCCCAGCGTCCAGCTCCCAACGGTGGCGATGCCGTCCGAGTCTGTGTTCTGTGTCGCGCCGGTTATGCTGCCGCCCCCTGACGCGACGGCGAAGGTTACGCTGACACCGGCAACGGGATTGTCGAACGCATCCGCGACGCGGACCGCGGGCCGCACGGGCACGTCGCTGTCGGGACCGGAGACCTGACCGTTCCCCGCGTAGATCGCATGGGTCACGGCGACGCCTGCAGCGATGGCAATCGACCCCGATTGCGCCGTGGTGAGCGCTCCGCTGGTGGCGGCGAGCACGTGTCCACCGGCACGATCGATGGTGAGATCGTTGAAGGTGGCGACACCGGCGACCGCGTTCCGCGTCAGCGTTCCGCCGAGGGCTCTGGTGCCGGTGCTCGACACGCTCGCCGCAAACGCCAGCGTCACCGGCGAGGTCGCATCCGCGACGACGTTCCCATTCGCGTCCTGAATGGCGACGGCGACCGAAAAGACGGCTCCGGCGGTCGCTGCGCCGGCCTGCGCGGTGAACGCCAGCTTGGCAGATACCGGCCGTGGCGCGGGGTCGCTGCACGCCATGGCGAACGCGATGAGCACAAGACCAACGGCAGGCGACCGGCGCATTCACAACCCTTAAATGACGGAGAATGAAATCTGCTACGCGGACCAGCGGACGGCCACACTTTCGTCAAGACAGCTATTATTGCGGACGTGTGGATCTTCGTGCTCGAGCTGATCGGCATCAGCGTGTTCGCCGTGAGCGGCACGCTCGCGGCTGGACGGAAGCGGCTGGACCTCATCGGCGTACTGGTGCTTGCGCTGGTGACCGCCATGGGCGGCGGCACGGTGCGCGACCTCCTGCTCGACCGGCATCCGCTCATCTGGCTTGCGGACCCCACCTACCTGTTCGTGATTGTGGCGTCGGCGCTTCTCACCATGGCGTACGTGCGCTGGCGCCGCCCACCTGAGAAATCGCTTCTCGTGGCCGACGCCCTGGGACTGGCGCTCTTCAGCATCACCGGTGCCCAGATCGCGCAGCGCGCCGGGATGAATCCGGTGAGTTGCGTACTGCTGGCGACCGTCACCGGATCCGCGGGAGGCATCCTGCGCGATGTGCTGACGGCGGAAATTCCCCTGCTCTTCCGTCCGAGCGCGCTCTACGCCAGTGCGGCGATGGCCGGCGCCAGCATGTATCTCCTGCTCGAGTGGCTGGGCGCGCCGCGGCCTGCCCCAATGCTCGTCGGTATCGTGGTCGTTGCCGCGCTCCGCCTGGCCGCCATCTGGTGGCGGATTTCCCTTCCCGTCTTTCAGCTCGAACGTGACGGCCCCACCGGAAACTGACGCCCCGATCTCCACGTTGTAATTGCCATGAGAAATGTCTTCGTCCTGCTGGCGCTGCTTCCCGCGCTCCTCGGCGCGCAGAGCGACTCGTCGCGGCTGCGCTGGGTACCGAACCCGCGCGTCGCCAACGGCAGCTGGGTGGCGGACCCAGCGAACCATCTGCGCGCTGACACACGCGTCCAGATGGATTCGACCATTTCAGTGCTCGAGCGCGAAACCAGTGCCGAGATCGCGGTGGCGGTACTCGACTCGCTCGACGGATTGGAGCCGGGGGCTGCAGCCCTTCTGTTGCACCGGCGATGGGGCGTGGGCAAAAGCGCTCGCGACAACGGAATCGTTTTGCTCTGGTCACCCGCGCTGCGCAAGATCTACGTGAGCGTCGGCTACGGGCTCGAGGGCGTCCTGCCGGATTCGCGCGCCGGTCGCATACAGGACGAGGCGATGCTCCCGGCATTCCGGCGTAACGACTTCGACGCCGGGATGCTGGGCGGGGTCAGGGCGCTGGCCACTGCGGCAAGAGAGGAGACCTACTCGGGACTTCCCCGCGCCGTGTCGCTGCGTGACCGTGCGTCGAGCACCGGATTCCTGGGGCTGCTGGGCCTCGCACTGTCTGCCGTCGTCGGGTTTTTGATCTGGCTGGCCACCGGCCGATTTCCGCGGCGGTGCCCCAACGGCCACGGATTCATGCGTCGGCTGGACGAGCGCGCCGACAACGCATTCCTGAAAAAAGAGGACGTTCTGGAGGAGCAGCTTGGCAGTGTGGACTACAACGTGTGGCTGTGCGGAAACTGCGACGCCACACGCATCACGCGTCACCGAAAGCTGTTCTCGTCGTACGCGGACTGTCCGAAATGCAAACGGCGCACGCTGAAGAAGTCCAGCACGCAACTCGTCGCACCCAGCTACACGATGACCGGCACTCGCGAGATCGTGGAGTCATGCAAGAACTGCGGGCACTCGCGCCAGTATACCGAGTCCATCCCGATGCTGGTTCGGGCGTCCAGCAGCTCGAGCTCTGGCGGGTCGTCCGGAGGCGGGGGCGGTTCGAGCTTCGGTGGTGGATCGTCCGGCGGCGGTGGCGCTGGCCGCAGTTACTAGCCCGTGACCCAAGCCCTTTAGAAATGGTAGAAGTCCAACGCCATCTTGAACTGGCCGTCGGGCTGGCGCTTCCAGATCACCACAAAGCGTGAGACAGAGGCGTGATCGCCGTTAGGTCCAGCGGCCACCAGCGTGGACCTACCGATCTGGTACGCGGTATTCCTGTCGCCGCCCACGTCCAGCACTTCGAGTTTCCAGCTCTTCGCGCCCTTGATGCCGGTCCAATACCGGTTGATGCTCTCGCGTCCGCTCACATCGCCGCCGCGCGGCCCCATCAGCTTGGCGTCGTCGGCGTAGAACTTTGCGACGCCTAGCAGATCGCCGCGATTGAACGTCTCCTCCATGGCGCGATTCAGCGAGTCGATCTCGCGGCGAAGATCAGCGGACTGCGCCGCAAGCGGAGACGCCGCGACAGCCGCGACAATGGACACGAGAATTGCCAACCTTAGCTTCTTCATGATCAGGCCTGTGAGGAGGGTGTGCCCCGGGACCCCGTTCGCGAGTCTGGTGTATACGACACCATGCGCCATTTCTTCGTTGCCTCATCCATCAGCGTCACGTTGCTGCTCGCGGCGTGCGGACGCCAGTCCACCATGGACGAGGCGATGAAAGCCGACCTCGACGCGGCGTCAGCGGGAACCATCGAGCTGGCGCCCATGGGTACGGCCACCAAGGTCGTCTCCGGGATTGAATCCAAGAATCCGACGCAGCCCAGGGTCACCCCTTCGCGCACGGTTCGCGCGCCTGCGCGCACGCCGCAGCCCGAGACGCCGCAGATCACGCAGGCCAGCCGCACGCCCGACCCCGTCGCGACACGTCCCACGACCAGACCCGCCGTCCAGCCACCGCCGCCAGGCGGGTACAAGACCATCGGTGAGGTCATCCGGAACGCACCGTTCCCGATCAAGCCGTAGCGTCATCTAGTCAGCCCTGATCGCCTCCAGGGGATCTACGCGCGTCGCGCGCCGGCTGGGAACGATGCACGCGAGGACCGCAACAACCGCTATTACCCCGGAGACCGCAGCATAGGTGGCTGGATCCGACGGCGACACGCCGTACAGCAGCGACGATGTGAGTCGCGACAATCCGACGGCGCCGACAATACCCAGGACGATTCCCAGACCGGCGATGCCGAGTCCCTGCGCGAGCACGAGGCCGACCACCTGACCCTGTCCGGCACCCAGCGCCATCCGGATGCCGATCTCACGCTGACGCTCCGTGACCATGTACGAGAGAATTCCGTACGTGCCGATCGCGGCCAGCGTGAGTGCCACTGCCGCGAAAATCCCCAGCAATAGCGACAGAAAGCGCTGCCTGATGACCGACGCGCCCACCACGTCTTCCATGGTGCGGAGTTGCACGATGGGGAGCGCCGGGTCCATTTCCCGCACGGCCTGCCGTATGCCCGGCGCCAACCCTTCGAGCGGCCGTGTGGACCGCAGCACCACGTTCATCTGGCCCGGCGCAAATCCCGCGATGCGCGGCAATTGATCGTAGTAGAAATACAGCTCGGTCCCCGCGGGAGCGTCCAGTCCGCCCTGCCTGACGTCCTTCACAACGCCCACGATGGTGAACCAGATCGTATCGGAGCTGAGAGAAGGATTCACGCGCTTCCCCAGCGGGTTCTGGCCGGGATAAAACCGCTTCGCCAGCGCCTCGTTCACGACCACCACAGCGCCGCCAGCGGCGTCGCCGTCGTTGAACACCCTGCCGTCCCGCAGGGCGATGCCCATGGCGTCGAAGTAGCCGGCCGTCACCGTCTGGTAGTAATCCACGTTCTCGATGGGACCGTCCGATCCCGGCGTGAACGTGTAGCCCTCGAAGTCCGTGTCGTTGGCGTTCACGCGGCGGAATGGAGGCAGCCCCTGCATGGCCGACGCACTCTGCACGCCCGGGATCTGTTCCAGCTTGCGTTTGAGCTCCGCGTGGAACGACACGCGGCGCTGGGAATCCGGATACGCGGCCTGCGGTAGCACCAAGCCGAAGGTGGCGCGCCCGGCGGGATCGAATCCAGCATCCACGCTGGTGAGATTGCTAAAGCTCTTGATCAGCAATCCCGCTCCGATCACGAGCATCACGGCCAGCGCCGTCTCACCAATCACCAGCGCTCGGCGTACCCGATTGCGGCCGGCGTTCGCCGTCGTGCGCACGCCGCCTTCCTTGATGGCCTGCGTCACCGCGCGATCGCCCATATGCAGCAGTGGCGCGAGCCCGAATATGAGCCCCGTGATGACCGCCACCGCAAACGTGAATGCCAGAACGGTCGGGTCGAGAGTGATCTCCGACGAGCGCGGGATGCTCTGCGGATTGGCCGTCAACAGCGCCCGCAGTCCCCAGTACGCCAACGCGAGGCCCAGCATGCCGCCGAGCACCGACAACACGACGCCCTCCGCCATGAACTGGCGGAGGATACGGCGCCGTCCCGCGCCAAGCGCGGTGCGTACCGCGAACTCCTTGTGCCTGGTTTCGGCGCGCGCCAGCAAGAGATTGGCGACGTTGGCGCAGGCGATCAGCAGCACCAGCAGCACGGCACCCTGCAATACCCACAACGCCTTCTTCACGTTGCCGACCACATCGTCCTGGAGCGACACCATGAAGATGCGATGCGTGGAGTCGTTGGGCACGTGCGTGTTCGCCGCGATGGTGCCCCACGTACGCATGAGGGTCAGCAGCTCAGCATTGGCTTGCGCTTCACTGACGCCGGGCGCCAGACGGCCCACGACGTAGAGATAGTGGGAGCCGCGGTTCTGCCGGTTGTTGGGATCCAGCCCCAGCGGTACCCAGAGCTGCGCCCGCTCGTCGTGCAGGTCGAATCCAGGGGGCATGACGCCGAGCACAGTGCGCGGGCGTCCTTGAATGTCCACGCGCTTGCCGACGATGGCCGCATCGCCGCCGAAGCTGCGCTGCCACAGTTCGTGTGAGATGAGGACTACCGGATCGGCATTCGGCAGATCGTGCTCTTCGCGGAATGCCTGGCCCCTGGCGGGCTTCACACCCAGCACCTGGAACATGCTGGCGGAAATGAAGGCGGTGTTCACGCGTTCCGGCTGGTCGCCAGCGCTCACGTTCATCGCTCCAGTGGTATAGGCACCCACCTGCGAGAACGCCTTCGTGCGCTCCTTGAACTCCATGTATTCCGGCGGCGACACCCAGAAGCGATCGAACTTCATGTTCCGGAACTGCGTGGTGATGAACATCAGTCGGTCCGAACCAGGGTAGCCCAGGGGTTTGCGCACCACGCCGTTGACGACGCTGAAGATCGCGCTGGTGGCGCCGATGCCGAGCGCGATGGTTACGATCGCGAGGGCGGCGAATCCCGGTGAACGCCTGAGCAGACGCAGGCCGTACTTGAAGTCCTGTACCGTGGTCTCCACCAGCGCGCCGCGCCGCGAATCGCGCACCTCTTCCTTGATCTGTTCCACGCCACCAGCCTCCAGGCGCGCGGCTCGGCGCGCATCGTCGGGGGTCATTCCCTGTTTCAGCTTTTCCGCCGTCAGCAGATCGATGAACGCCTGCAGCTCTTCGTCCAGGTCGCGCTCCACGTCGCGGCGCCGGAAGAGATTTCGCAGCAGAGACATGTCGATTCACTCGCTTCGATCAGAGGGTCTGCGTCAGGTGGCTTGCAACGCGAGCGAGATGGCGAGCGCGACCCGCTTCCATGCGCCCACTTCGGACTCGAATTGCCGGCGCCCGGCCGCGGTGAGCTTGTAGTACTTGGCGCGGCGATTGTTCTCCGATGCTCCCCACGACGACGC
The DNA here is from genome assembly GCA_031395945.1 of Gemmatimonadota bacterium. Taxonomy (GTDB): domain Bacteria; phylum Gemmatimonadota; class Gemmatimonadetes; order Gemmatimonadales; family Gemmatimonadaceae; genus DASPMP01. Next base: position 7,350 of record JANNJV010000376.1, read on the forward strand.
CAGCCAGCCGGCTTCCTCCATGCGGTGCAACGCGGGAAACAGCGAGCCGGGCTTGACGTGAAACGTGCCCTTGGTGATCTGCTCGATGCGACGGGACACCCCCAGTCCGTGCAGCTCGCCGAGCGCGAGCGATTTCAGGATGAGCAGATCGAGTGTCCCCTGTAGCAGATTCGCCGGTGCTCCCGCCATCGCCGTGCCTTCCATTCTCGAAGTTGCACCAACCTCTCGCCGCGTCCTATAGAATGTCAATAGGAAGGGGTCTGACGTTCGACACCAAGGCGGTCGAAGAGGTTTGAACGGGCTGTGGGAAGGGACAATCCGTCGGACGACACGCGTCTGGTCGCCGCGAAGCGCTTTTTCCTGATCAGTCGATGGGAGGCATCCGCGGGCAAATGGTCGCCCGCGCGCTAGTCGCTCATCCGGGGGTTCACCACGTTGTTGAAGATCGATCCGAAGGTGTAACTGAAGCCGACGCTGCCGAAATAGAAGTACGTCGTGCTCTGCTGGAACTGGCGCGTCAGGATCTCCTCCGGGGTGAAACTCTTTTTCGCCAGCGCGAACTGGTCGCGAATGACCTCGTAGCCGCCGTCGATGTTGAGCGACAGTCCCTTGAAGATTCTCAGCTCCAGCTCTCCAAAGGATCCCAGGCGATACTTGGTGCGGTCGTTGAGATAGCTGGTGCCGCTGATGCCCAGGTCGATGGAGCCCCAAGGCTCGCGCGTGGCCATGTTGACTTGCAGTTGCTGATTGGGCATCCCTTCGCGAATCTTGTCGAAGACCGTGGTGTCGCGATACGCGAAGTCGGTGTATCCCACGTTGTACTCGATGCGAAGTTGTCGCCGGGTGGATTGGCTGTACGGAAAGACGTTGTACTCCACGGCCGGGGCCACTCGCACCACGCGGCGATAGTTCTGATAGGTGGAGGACTGGATGTTTCCCCGCAGTCCGGCGGACCAGTGCTGGCCCAGCCCCTTCACCTGCAGCACGGAGCCGTTGTA
>JANNJV010000387.1:0-1856 GCA_031395945.1 Gemmatimonadota bacterium
CGCACTCCTTGCGGCTCTGCGACAGAAAAGGAGACTGCACATGTCAGAGCGCAACAAGCCGCACAACGGGCGCGACAAATCAGGTCACTACAAAGTCCGCCAGGAGGACGTTGAGGAGCTGCGAGCTCAACCTCAGGGCGAAGATTTCGTGCGCGACGATGTGCGGCTCGGCGGCGCGATCGAGGACACCGGCGTCGCAGGCGCCGAGCGCGGCAAGAGAATCGAGAAGCTCATCGATCAGAATCGCAGCGACGTGGATCAGGCGTCCGAAACGGACTAGCGCGTCCGTTGGCGTTGTTGCTGGTCCGTTGGCGTTGTCGCTTTGGCTTGGTTTACCCGCGCGAATAACGCTTCGCTTCCTCGCCGCCTCCGCTCCCTCGTTGGCACACCGTCGCATCGCGGCTCCGGTTCTCGCTGACTTCGGCCGGTCCGCGGCTGTGCCGCGTGCCGGCCTCAGACGATTCGCTTAGGGGAATCCCATCCCTTCGCTCCACGCCAACGCCAAGCCTTCACGCGAACGTCGGGCCCCCACGTCCAGATCGCGCCAGCGCCAGCGCGTCACATCACGCCATCGCCGGCGCGGACAGGTTCGTTGTGCGCGCCGGATGGAGTCCCCGGGCCATCCACGCGATGGGCAGTCCCACCACGAACGCGTGTCCCACCAGCAGAATCCAGAACCCGCTTGACGTCGGCGGTGTTTGTCGTGCGCGGCTGAGCGGTATGACCAGGAAGTCCATCGCCAGCCACACCATCGGACCGAAGATCATGGCGACGGCCAGCGTTCCGCGCGTGGTCTCGAGCAGGCGCGCGACGGCGCGAACGCGCAGCACGATGAGCATGAAGATCGACGCCCAGATGGTGGCGATGAGAAAATGCAGCGACAGTCCAAGTGCGGCTGTGGCGATGCCGCCGTCGCGCGCGGATGGGCCGATGAGTCCTCCAGCGATGCCCTGAAACACTTGCTCGACGGTTGCGCGCTTGCGCCACCACACTGAGAGCGCGATGGCGAAGAGTCCGTCGAGCGCGCCCGTGAGAGCGCCAGCGGCGAGGATCCTGACGATCAGAGCGTTCATGTGCTCACACAACCCGCGCAGGTCCAGACCGGTCACACTCGTCGCTCGGCGTTGGCGCTGTCGGCTGGCGCTGGCGTTGTCGCTCGGGCTGGGATTCCCCGCGCGAATCACGCTGCGCTTCCTCGCCGACTCCGCTCCGTCGTTGGCACTCCGTCACTTCGCGGCTCCGGTTCTCGCTGACTTCGGCCGGTCCGCGGCTGTGCCGCGTGCCGGCCTCAGACGATTCGCTTAGGGGAACCCCAGCCTTTCGCTTCACGCCAACGCAGGCCGCGGTGTCGGCGCCAGACGCCCAAGTCGCCGTGGGCTGTGCGCTATGGGCTGCGCGGACGTAGCGAGCTTCGCGTTCGTAGCTGGTTTGCGCTCGGACAGTCGCGCGGGGCTGGGGGTCTCCAAAGCGGACCGTCTGGAGGCGGAGGCGGATGCCCGCCGATGCCGACAGCCAGCGAGCACCGCAAGGGAGCGCAGCGGCAGCGAGCGACCGAGGAGCGTAGCGTGGTCCGCGGTGGGACCTGCGACTCCGGCGCGTGCACAGGAGTCAAACGCGCGAGCGTGGTCAGTGGTGGGTCCTGCGACTCCGGCACGTGCACAAGAGTCAAACGCGCGGGCGTGGTCAGTGGTAGGTCGTGCGACTCCGGCGCGTGCGCAGGAGTCAAGAGCGCGAGCGTGGTCCGCCCTACGCCCGCTTGATGGCTTTGGGAAAGGTGAGCGTCACCGTGGTGCCCTGACCCAGACGGCTCTCCGCAGTGACGTGGCCGCCATGCGCTTCCACGAGGTGCTTGGCGA
>JANNJV010000424.1:0-7170 GCA_031395945.1 Gemmatimonadota bacterium
GACGCGGATGACCAGGGCATCGTGAACAACCTCCGCCTGCGCAACGTCAACACGGACGCCGGCAGGGATCTCGCCGCCACCGGCATGTTCGTGTTCATCGGCTTTCGCCCCAATACCGGTATCATCGAGGGTCACGTGGATCACGATGAGATGGGCTATTTGCGGACGGATGCCAATATGCAGACGAGCATCCCGGGACTGTTTGCCGCTGGCGACGTGCGGGCACAGCTCACGCGTCAGGTCACGACCGCCGTGGGCGATGCGACGACGGCCGTCATCGCCGCCGAGAAGTATTTGAAAGGCCTGCGCGATGGCGACAAGGTCCCCGTAATTCAGGGCGCCGGAGGTTACACGGCGTGAACGTCGAGTGGGTGACGGTCGGGCCCTTCCAGGAGAACAGCTATCTCCTCACCGACAAGGCCACGGGTCACGCAGTCCTGGTTGATCCGGGGGATGAGGCTTCACGCGTCATCCGCATGGTTCGGCAGGCGGGTGTCACCATCAATGCAGTCTGGCTGACGCACGGTCACCTGGACCACGTCGGCGCCGTCGCCGCCATCAAGCGCGAATGGGATGTGCCCGTGTTGCTGCATCGCGAGGATCTCGTGCTCTACAAGCGCGCGTCCCAACAAGCGGCGTTCTATGGAATTCCTTTCGAGCAGCCCGCGGATCCCGACGGCGAGCTCGCGAGCGGAGATGTCCTCACGGTTGGCGAGTCACAATTCACGGTGCGACACACCCCGGGACACTCACCGGGACACGTCGTTTTCGTTGGCGCGACGGTCATGATCGGCGGCGACTTGCTGTTCGCCGGCTCCATCGGTCGTACCGATTTACCCTTGTCGAATCCCGAGGCGATGGAAGCGTCGCTCGCCCTGATCTCCACGTATGATCCGGATCTCGTGGTCTATCCCGGCCATGGGCCACCTACAAGCATCGGCGCGGAACTGGCCACGAATCCCTTTCTGGCCGCCGCGAGGACCTCTATATGACACCGGCATTCCGCACCGAGAAAGACCCGCTGGGAGAGAAGCAGGTTCCGGCGAGCGCGCTGTATGGCGTCCAGACCCTGCGCGCGTTGGAGAACTTTCCCATCAGTGGCCTGCGTCCCCTGGAGCCGTTCGTGCTCGCACAAGTCTGGATCAAGAAGGCCGCGGCGCTGACGCACAAGGCGACGGGCAGACTCGACGCCAAGCGCGCGGATGCCATCGTGCAGGCTGCCGACGAGATTCTTGCCGGCCAACACCGCGAGCATTTTGTCGTCGATCCGTACCAGGCGGGCGCGGGCACGTCTCACAACATGAACGCCAACGAGGTGCTGGCCAATCGCGCGAACGAGATCCTTGGCGGGAAGCGCGGCGAGTACGCACCGGTGCATCCGAATGACCATGTGAACATGGCTCAGAGCACCAACGACACGATTCCCACCAACATCAGGCTGGCGTGCCTGTCGCGACTCAAGCCGATGCTGGAGGCTTTCAACGGACTGCGGGATGCGCTGGCGGAGAAAGGCCGCGAGTTCGACGACATCGTCAAGGCGGGCCGAACACATCTGCAGGATGCGATGCCGATCCGCCTGGGCCAGGAGTTCACGGCCTATGCGGGCTCGATCGATCGCGGCACTCGGCGCGTGGTGGATGCGGCGGATTACCTGCGCGACCTCGGCATCGGCGGCAGCGCCGTCGGCACGGGTGTCACGGTGGAGAAAGAGTATCCGGGGCTGATGAACAAGTATTTGAAGCAGATCACCGGACTGGAACTGCGGGTCGGCACCGATCGCATTCAGCTGATGCAGAGCATGGGAGACGTCGCTGGATTCAGCGCGGCCATCCGCGTGCTGGCGCTGGACCTCAGCAAGATCGCTAGCGATCTGCGGCTGATGGCCATGGGCCCGCGGACCGGCATCGATGAAATCAGGCTGCCGGCGGTCCAGCCCGGTTCGTCGATCATGCCGGGCAAGGTGAACCCATCCATTCCCGAGATGGTGAACCAGGTGTGTTTTCAGGTCGTGGGTTGCGACACGACGGTCTCGATCTCGGCGGAACACGGCCAACTCGAGTTGAACGTCATGATGCCCGTCATCGCATTCAACGTGTTGCTCGCGATGGAGATCATGACGAACGCGGCTCGAGTCTTCGCGGAGAAGTGCATTCGCGGAATCGAGGCGAACCGCGAGATGAACGCGTATTGGGTCGAACGGTCCGCGGCGCTGGCCACTGCGCTCGCTCCCCAGATCGGTTACGCGCGCGCCGCGGAGATCAGCAAGCGCTCCGTGAAGGAGGGCATGTTGATTCGCGATCTCGTGAAGAAGGAAGGGCTGCTTCCCGATGACCAGATCGACGAAGTCCTGGACCTCAAGAAAATGACTGAGATCGGAGTGCCGGGGGGCGCTCACGGCTCGGTGGCGGCTGGCTAGGCGAACCGTTATCCTGAAATCGTGAGGATCACCACGCTCGCCGAGTACGGCGTCATCTGTGCGCTTCACCTGGCCAAGCGACTCGGGGAGGGGCCGGTGACCGGCCGCGACCTGGCCGCGCGCGAACGGCTCCCGGTGGACTACGTCGAGCAGATTCTGCTCCGCCTCCGGCGAGCCGGCCTCGTAAAAAGCACCCGTGGCGCCCACGGCGGGTATGCGCTCGCGCATCGTCCTGAGGACATTTCAGTTCGCGATGTAATTGCGGCGTCCGAACTTCAAACGTTCGACCTGCACTGCGTGTCGCATCCCGTCGAGGAGGAGCGCTGTTCAGCGTCCCACGCGTGCAGCATTCGACCGGTCTGGGTGATGTTGCAGCAGAAGATCGATTCGGTGCTCGAGAGCGTGCGACTCTCCGACCTCCTGCACGACGAGAGCGAAGTCCGGGAGCGCGTGGCCCTGGTGTCGGGCGTCGGGAACCCAGGGGTCAGGGGCCTCCCGGTGCTCCAGTCGCGATAGCGCGACCGGCAACCATGCCGCTCTTTCAACGCTGGCGCGCGGAGCGGCAATTGCGGCGCAAGTCTGAGCAGTTCGTCGCAGCCATTGTGACCGAACCCGCCGCGGCCGACGTCACCTGGCTGGCACAGGCCGCCACCCGAGGCGATGAGGATCACGCACGCTGGGAACTGCGGTATGCACGGCGTGCCCTCGCCCTGCTCGTGGCCCAGCGAGACGCGCTCGACGATCGCACCTCGTCGTTTGTCGCGCGCGCGCTGACGGAGTCCTTCGAGCGCGACGATCGCATCGATCAGGATCGCCGCGAATTGGCGGAGCGACAGTTCAACGCGCGGCTGAGCGCGTATCGAGATGCATTGGGTGCCCGGGGCCCCGATTCCGAGATTCGGCTGGGGCAAACCCTCCTGGCGTTTTCAGGTGGCGCGTTTCGCGATGTCGACGAGAACGTGAAGCGCGCCGGCGAATTGCTGGACGGCTACGTCAGCGACGCCAATGACGGGTTACGGACGGTCTTTGGAACGGCCACGCTTCCCGAGCATGTGCCGCCGTCGGCATTGGCGGGTAGAAGCACCACCTGACTCGACAGGAAACGCGGCCTTCGTGGCCGCGTTTGAGTGCCGAAGGGGGGACTCGAACCCCCACGAGCTTGCGCCCACTGGCTCCTGAAGCCAGCGCGTCTACCAGTTCCACCACTTCGGCAGGGAAAAGCAACGTAGTTTTCACATAACGTAAAGTCAACGCAGATCGGCACTTTGAAGCCCAAAGACGCACCCCAAAAAGACTCGAAACCAGAAAAGATCTCGGTCGCGCGAAACAAGCGCGCCCGGTTCGACTACCACCTGCTCGACACGTTCGAGGCGGGCTTGGTGCTGTCCGGAACCGAGGTGAAGTCGCTGCGCACCGGCAAGGCCAGTATTGCCGACGCGTACGGGATCGTCCGGGACGGCGAGGTGTTCCTCCTGAACGCCCACATCCAGCCCTACGAGCGCGGCGGCTATGTCAACCACGAGCCCACCCGCAACCGCAAACTGTTGCTCCACCGCCGGGAAATCCGTCGGTTGATTGGAGCCGTCGAACGCGAGGGCCTCACGCTCATCCCGTTGGAGCTCTACTTCAAGAACGGGGTAGCAAAAGTGGCGCTCGCGCTGGCCAAGGGGAAAAAGTTGCACGACAAACGCGATACTGAAAAACAACGGGACGCCGAGCGCGAGATGGCTCGAGTGGGACGTACGCGATGATGCTGTTGAGTGTGTTCGTAGCGGCCGCATTCCAGGCCGGCTCGCTGCCGGTGCAAACGGTCGTGCGCGATGGCGCGCGCCAGGTAAAGACGGGACAATCCGTTGGTCGCGTTCGTACGGCGCCGGGATCGAGGCCGCGCGCGGCGACGCCGCACCGCGTCATCGTGGACGCGGGCCATGGCGGCGTCGATCCGGGTGCGCCGGTCCATGGCGCGCGTCATTCCGAAAAGGACATCACGCTCCAGGTGTCGCTCAAGGTGGGCGCCGCGCTCCGGGAACGCGGCATCGACGTCGTATACACCCGCACCACCGATACCCTGATCGCGCGTGCCGATCGTGGTCGCATCGCCAACCAGAACGCCGGCGACGTGTTCATCTCCATTCATGTCAACGCGGCCAATCCCGGATGGCGTGATCCCGGCGCAGCGCGAGGCTTCGAGACTTATTTTCTCGGTGTGGCGAAGACGGAAGACACCCGGCGCGTCGAAGAGATGGAAGAAAACTCCGGACGGTTCGAGGCCAGGAGCCAATCGACGAACGACCCGCTCGATTTCATTCTCAACGACATGATGCAGAACGAGCATCTCCGTGAGTCGGCAGATCTTGCGGAAATCGTGCAGCGGCATCTGCGACAGATCCATCCCGGGCCCGATCGCGGCGTCAAGCAGGCTGGGTTCACCGTACTCGTGTCGGCGTTCATGCCGGCGATTCTCGTGGAGATCGGGTTCGGCACGAATTACGAGGAGGCTCGGTTCCTCGGTTCGCCGGCGAAACAGCTCGCGATGGCGGGTGCGATCGCCGATGCCACGCGCGATTACTTGCAGCGACACGAGCGCCGGATCGGTGCTGGAACGGCCGGACCAACAGCCGGTGCGCATGACTGACGGCGCAACGCCGCTGTCGGTCCAGGTCGGTTCACTGCAGTTTCGCAATCCCATTCTCCTCGCCGCCGGTACGGCGGGGTACGGCGTGGAGCTCGCGGGCGTCGTCGATCTCGACGACGTCGGTGGACTGGTCACGAAAGCCGTGAGCTTGTCACCCCGAGAAGGGGCACCAGAACCCCGCGTTGCCGAATTCGATGGCGGCATGATCAACGCCGTGGGGTTGGCCAACCCCGGGCTCGCCGAGGTCGTTCGCGTTCACGTCCCCTGGCTCGAGTCGCACCACGCCGATACGCGCAAGCTGTTCAACGTGGTCGGTTTTGTCGTCGATGAATTCGCGTCTGTGGTGCGCGGTCTGGAGGCGGCCGCCGCGTCCGCGTCGCGCGCGATCGACGGTTACGAGCTGAATGTGAGTTGTCCCAACGTGAAACACGGGGGCACCGAGTTCGGTGCGGATCCCGTGTCGCTGCGCGATGTGGTGACACGCGCACGCGCGGAGACGACGCGCATGATCTTCGTGAAGCTGTCGCCGATGTTGCCAGATATCGCCCAGGCGGCACGCATCTCGGTGGATGCGGGCGCCGACGGGATCACTGTGGTGAACACGGTGCCGGGCCTGGTCATCGACGTCGAACGCCGAAAACCAGCTTTGGGGTTCGGCACCGGGGGAGTGAGCGGCCGCGCCATTCTGCCTGTCGGTGTCCTTGCCACCTGGAAGGTGTCGCGCGCCGTCTCTGTTCCGCTGATCGGCCTGGGTGGCGTGGCAGAAGCTACGGACGTCATTCAATACATTCTTGCCGGTGCGAGTCTGGTGGGGGTGGGTACGGCGGCGCTCCGCGATCCGCGCGCGCCGGAGAGAATCATCCGTGAGCTCGATCGCTGGTGTGCCTTGCATGGGGTGCGCTCGGTGTCCGACCTTCGCGGCGGAATGGAATGGCCGGCGTGAGCGCTCGAGTCACCCCGATCGTGGCCCTCGACGTGGCCAATACAGCGGCCGCGCTCCAGTTGGTGGACGATCTCGGAGACCTCTGCAGGTTCTACAAGATCGGCAGTGAGTTGTACACGGCTGAGGGCGTGGCGATCGTGAGAGCAGTGCAGGCTCGCGGAGCCTCCGTGTTTCTCGATCTGAAGTTCCATGACATTCCCAATACGGTGCGCGGTGCCGTGCGGACCGCGGCCTCGTTGCAGGTGCGATTGCTGACGGTGCACGCCGCCGGCGGGCGCGCGATGCTCGAGGCGGCCGTCTCCGGCGTCACGGACGCGGGCTCGGATTGCGGCGTGCTGGCGGTCACCGTTTTGACATCCATGGACGCCCAGGCCATCTCCAGCGTTTGGAATCGCAGGGTGACGGACATGCAAGCCGAAGTGCTGCGTTTGACGCAACTTGCGTGGGATTCAGGCGTGCGCGGTATCGTGTGTAGTGGGCACGAGGCTGCCGCTGTTCGGAGCAGGTTTGGAGGCGCACTGGAGACGCTGGTCCCCGGGATTCGACTTCCCGGCGGCGGCCACCAGGATCAGTCTCGCGTGGTGACTCCGAGGCAGGCTGCCGAGGCCGGCGCGCGGTACATCGTGGTGGGTCGCGCGGTGACGTCCGCCGAATCGCCCCTGGCCGCTATGAAATTGGTGCTGTCGGACTTGCCTTAAGTGACGGCCCCGAATATCGTTAGAGTCTGTCCCAAAATTGGGCTGTTTCCAAATCCCGCAAGTTTCGAAGAGGTTTTCGTGAAAGTTCGCACCAGCGTGAAGCCGATCTGCGAGCACTGCAAAGTGGTCAAGCGCAACGGCGTGACGCGCGTCATCTGTAAGCGCAACCCCAAGCATAAGCAGCGTCAGGGCTGATCAATGGCACGCATCTCGGGCGTGGATCTTCCACGCGACAAGAAAGTCGAAATTGGGCTGACCTACATCTATGGCATCGGACGTCACAACGCCGCCGACATCATGCAGAAGGCCGGCATCGATCGCGCGCTACGGATCCGTGAGTTGACAGACGCGGACGTCAACCGGCTCCGCCAGGTGATTGAGCGCGACTACAAGGTGGAAGGCGCGCTCCGTACCGAAGTCGCGATGAACATCAAACGGTTGATGGACATCGGCTCGTATCGCGGCATTCGCCATCGGC
>JANNJV010000530.1:0-7518 GCA_031395945.1 Gemmatimonadota bacterium
GCGCACCTGGAAGCCCAACCTCCAGGTCGCGCGGATCGTTGGACCCGAGGGCAAGATCATCAAGATCCGGGTCTGCACCGGCTGTCTCAACGCCGGCAAGATCAAGCGGGCACCGAGAGGCGCCGCCGTCGCGTGATCGCCTCGCGCAGATTCGCGCCACTGGACGAGGGGAGCTTTCGGCTCCCCTTTTTCATAAGACTATGCCAACTGCATTAATTACCGGCATTACGGGACAGGACGGCTCATATCTCGCCGAATTCCTGCTGGAGAAGGGATACCGTGTGGTCGGCGTCGTGCGGCGAAGCTCGACCACGCCCTACGAGCGAATCGGTCACCTGGTGGACCGGGTGGAGCTCGTGTCCGCCGATTTGCTGGATCAGACGTCGCTGACAGACGCGGTGCACGAGTGCCAGCCGGATGAGATCTACAACCTCGCCGCGCAGAGCTTTGTGCAAGCCTCCTGGCCGCAGCCTGTGCTCACGGGCGAGTTCACCGCCCTTGGTGTCACGCGCATGCTCGAAGCCATGAAGAAGGCGGCGCCCAAGGCTCGCTTCTATCAGGCCAGCTCCAGCGAAATGTTCGGCAAGGTGCTCGAGTCGCCCCAGACCGAGGCTACCCCGTTCTATCCGCGCAGCCCGTACGGGGTCGCCAAGGTGTACGGGCACTGGATCACGGTGAACTACCGTGAGAGCTTCGGTCTGTACGCCGTGTCCGGAATTCTGTTCAACCACGAGAGTCCGCGTCGCGGCACGGAGTTCGTCACGCGCAAGATTTCAGACGCCGTGGCCAGGATCAAGCTGGGCAAGCAGAAAGAAGTGCGTCTGGGCAACCTCGACTCGCGTCGGGACTGGGGGTTTGCCGGCGACTACGTCGAGGCGATGTGGATGATGCTGCAGCGGGACGAGCCCGACGATTTTGTGATCGGGACCGGCGACACGCGCTCGGTTCGTGAGCTATGCGAGGCCGCGTTCGACCACGTGGGACTCGACTACCGCAAGTACGTCGTCCAAGACCCAAAATTCTTTCGTCCGGCCGAAGTGGATCTGCTCGTGGCCGACGCCAGCAAGGCCAAAACGCAGCTCGGCTGGACACCGAAGGTCTCATTTCACGAGCTCGTACGCATGATGGTCGATGCCGACATGGAACGGCATCGGGCGTAACACACGTACGTCGATTCGATGCCGCGACGGGTCCTGATCACTGGCGGAGCCGGGTTCGTGGGCCAATGGTTGTCCCGGGCCATGCTGCAGCGCGGTTGGACCGTGTTTGCGGGCACCGTCGACGGCCCGCCTCGAGGTTCGCTGCTCTCCGACGATGAGAAGCGCCTGATTTGTTGGACGCCGTTGGACGTGTTGTCCGATGAGAGCATTCGTGCGGCGGTGGAAAGCAGCGCCCCCGATTGCGTGGTCCACCTGGCCGGGATCGCCTTCGCTCCCGAAGCCAACGCGTCACCGGTCCGCGCTTTCGAAATCAATGCGTTGGGAGCGTTCCGGCTGCTTGCGGCGCTCGCTTCCCGAGTAGGCCAGGGGGAGCAAGGGCCACGTGTCCTGATCGTGGGGAGCGCCGAGGAGTATGGCCAGCAGGACGCATCGGCGTACCCGATTCCAGAAACCGCCACGCTCAGACCGCTCACGCCCTACGCCGTCGCGAAGGCGGCGCAGGAGTTGATCGCTTTACAAGCCTACCGGAGCACGCGGCTGCCGGTGATATGCACGCGCAGCTTCAATCACTCCGGCGTGGGTCACGCAGACAGCTACCTTCTGCCGACTCTCGTGCGGCGTGTCCGCGAGCTCCCTCGCGGCGGCGGCACGCTCCGCATTGGAAACGGAGCCGTGGTTCGGGACTACCTGCACGTTGAAGACGTCGTGATGGCCTACATGCTTCTGCTCGAGCGCGGCGAAGCGGGCGAGGTCTACAACGTGTGCAGCGGCCATGGCACCATGGTGCGCGAGTTGGCCGAGCGCGTCCTGCAACGTTCGGGCATTGCCGCCGACATTTCGAGCGACACGGCGCTGCTGCGACCCATCGATGTCCCTATCCTTATTGGGGACAACGCTAAGTTGCGCCATGCCACGGGGTGGGCACCGACACGTTCGACCGACGATATCATCGACGACCTGATTAATGCCGCGCCGCGCTGATCTTCATCGTATCCTCGTGATTGGCTCCGGCCCGATCGTAATCGGCCAGGGTGCCGAGTTCGACTATTCCGGGACTCAGGCTGCGCGCGCGCTCCGCGAGGAAGGGTACGAGGTCATTCTCGTCAACTCGAACCCCGCCACCATCATGACGGACCCCGAGGTGGCCCACCGGACCTACATCGAGCCCGTGACGGCGGAGTTTGTGGAGCTGATCATCGAAAAGGAGCGGCCCGATGCCCTCCTTCCGACGGTCGGCGGCCAGACGGCGCTGAACGTCGCCATGGCGCTGGCCGAGTCCGGCGCGCTCGCCCGCTACAACGTGGAGCTGATCGGTGCGAACGCCCGGGCCATCGCGGTCGCTGAGGATCGCAAGCTGTTTGGGGAGGCCATGCAGCGCATCGGGCTTTCCGTCGCCCCTGGCGGCATCGCGACGACGTTCGACGAGGCGGAGAACATCGTCCAGCACACCGGATTCCCGGCTATCATCCGCCCGTCCTTCACGCTCGGCGGCAGCGGCGGTGGCATCGCGTACAATCGGGAAGAATTCGAGGAGATCGTGCGGCGCGGCCTCGACGAATCGCCGACCACGCAGGTGCTCGTCGAACGCAGCGTGCTGGGCTGGAAGGAGTTCGAGCTCGAGGTCATGCGCGATCACGATGACAACGTCGTGATCGTCTGCTCCATCGAGAATCTCGACCCCATGGGCGTACACACGGGCGACTCGATCACCGTGGCGCCAGCCATGACGCTCACGGATCGCGAATACCAGACGATGCGTGACGCGGCGTGCGCCGTGATTCGGGAAGTCGGCGTTGCCGCCGGCGGGTGCAACATCCAGTTCGCGGTGAACCCAGCGGACGGCGAAATGATCGTGATCGAAATGAATCCGCGGGTGTCGCGCTCGTCCGCGCTGGCGTCCAAGGCGACCGGGTTTCCGATTGCGAGAATCGGGGCGAAGTTGGCGGTGGGATATCGCCTGGACGAGATCCCCAACGACATCACCAAGACGACGCCGGCCTCGTTCGAGCCGGTGCTGGACTACGTGGTCGTGAAGGTGCCGCGCTTCGCGTTCGAGAAGTTTCCGAAGGCAAGCCCGTATCTGACCACGCAGATGAAGTCCGTGGGCGAGTCCATGGCGATCGGCCGTACGTTCAAGGAAGCGTTCCAGAAGGGGATTCGGGCGCTCGAGGTTGGCCGGCCGGGATGGACCACGGGCGTTCGTCCCATCGATGACCGCCTGCCTGACGACAGCGAGGCTGCGTTGCGCGGTGCGCTCCGACAGCCGACGCCCGAGCGCATTTTTCAGGTCAAACGCGCGTTCGAGCGGGACATCAGCGTCCGCGAGGTACACGAACTCACCGCAATCGACCCGTGGTTTCTCGAGCAGATGCGCGAGTTGGTGGAGGCCGAACGCTGGTACGTGTCGCTCGATCGGGTTGGCGCCGATGAGCTGCGACGCATGAAGCGCTTCGGATTCTCGGATGCGCAGCTTGGCACGATTCGGGAACAGTCAGAAGCGCAGGTGCGCGAGGACCGCTGGCGACTCGGCGTCCGACCGTCCTATAAGATGGTGGACACGTGTGCTGGCGAGTTTCCGTCGTCGACGCCGTATCTGTATAGCAGTTACGACGAAGAGAGCGAGGCGCCGCGTTCCGGAAAGCGGTCGGTCGTCATTCTGGGGAGCGGCCCCAATCGCATCGGGCAAGGGGTGGAGTTCGATTATTGCTGCGTGCGCGCGGTGATGGCGCTGCGCGAGGCGGGCTATGAGACGATCATGGTCAACTCGAACCCTGAGACGGTCTCCACGGACTACGACACGTCGGACAAGCTGTACTTCGAGCCGCTGACCCTGGAGGACGTACTCGAGATCGTGCAGCGCGAGGAGCCCGTCGGCGTGATCGTGCAGCTGGGGGGTCAGACGCCGCTCAAGCTGACGCGGGGGCTCGAGGCGGCCGGCGTGCCGATTCTCGGCACCAGCCCCGACTCGATCGATATCGCCGAAGACCGCCGTCGGTTCGACAAGATCGCGCGCGAGTTGAAGCTGGAGCAGCCGCCCAACGGTACGGCGACCAGCGTGGAAGAGGCCATCGAAGCCGCCGAACGCATCGGGTACCCGATTCTCGTCCGCCCGTCCTACGTCCTGGGCGGGCGAGCGATGCAGATTGTGTACGACACCGATTCCCTGCGCGACTATTTCGCGAACGCGGTCCGGGTCTCTGAGGAGCGCCCGGTGCTGATCGATCGCTTCCTCGAGGATGCCTTCGAGGCGGATGTCGATGCCATCAGCGACGGGACGGACGTGGTCATCGGCGGCATCATGCAGCACATCGAGGACGCCGGGATTCACTCGGGCGATTCCGCGTGCGTGATGCCGCCCTATCTCATCGGTGAGCCGGCGATGGAGACGATGCGCGAACAGACCGTCGCACTCGCGAAAGCGCTGAAGGTCGTGGGGCTGATCAACGTGCAGTACGCCATCAAGAACGGCGTGGTGTACGTCCTCGAAGTGAATCCCCGCGCTAGCCGAACGATCCCATTCGTGTCCAAGGCGATCGGCGTGCCGCTGGCGTCGTTGGCCGCGCGTGTGATGCTTGGCGAATCGCTGGCGGAGGTTGGACTCACGGAGGAAGTGGTGCCGACGTACGTCTCCGTGAAGGAAGCGGTGTTCCCGTTCAACAAGTTCGCGGGCACAGATCCGATTCTTGGCCCCGAAATGCGCTCGACGGGCGAAGTGATGGGGATTTCCAATTCATTCGGATGGAGTTTTGCCAAGGCGCAGTTGGCGGCGGGAAACGGATTGCCGCTCGAGGGTAGCATCCTGGTCACGGTGAACGATCCGGACAAGCCAACCGTGACGCCGATTGCCCGGCGCTTCCAGGAGCTCGGATTCCGGGTGCTGGCAACGCCAGGCACCGCTAAATATCTGCGCGCTCGCGGTATTGCGGTGACCAGCGTGCTGAAGGTTCACGAGGGCCGCCCGAATTGCCTGGACTTCATCGTGAATGGCGACGTGCACCTGCTCATCAACACGCCGCTCGGGAAACATTCCCAGGTGGACGACTACACGCTGCGTGAGGCCGCGCTGCGCCACAAAGTCGCCTATACCACCACCATGTCGGCGGCCAGCGCGGCCTGTGATGCCATTCTCGCACTTCGTTCCAGCAAACCCAATGTCAAAACGCTTCAGGAGTGGCAGCAGGAGCTGGGTGTGCTCACGTGAAACCAGAGCGTTCGAAAGGCGCCTACGGCGACGGTGTCGTCGTCCATGAGTCTTCGTACGTTGACGACGGCGCCACCCTTGGCACGGGGACCAGGGTGTGGCATTTCTGTCACATCATGCCCGGTGCGGTCATCGGTGAGCGCTGCAGCCTGGGCCAGAATGTCGTGGTGATGAATGGAGTCCGGCTTGGCAACAACGTGAAGGTGCAGAACAACGTCTCCATCTATGAAGGCGTGGAACTGGAGGACGACGTTTTCTGCGGACCGTCAATGGTGTTCACGAACGTGATGAACCCGCGGAGTCACGTGCCGCGAAAGCACGAGTACCGCAGGACCCTGGTGAAGCGCGGGGCGTCCATCGGCGCCAACGCCACAATCGTCTGTGGAGCCACGCTGGGCGAGTACAGCTTCATTGGTGCGGGGGCGGTCGTCTCGGGAGACGTTCCCGCCTACGCCTTGATGGTGGGCGTTCCGGCGCGTCGGCTGGGCTGGATGTGCCAATGCGGCGAACGATTGCCGGATAGCGGCGTCGGGACCTGCGCGTCCTGCGGTTCGTCGTATGAGAAAGCGGGTGACGGTATCCGCCGCGCCAATCCTCGCGTCAAATGACTCGTTCCAAGCGCAGCCAGGACGAATTTTCCGTCGGACTTATCGGCTGTGGTCGCATCAGCACGAATCACATCGAGGCGATTCGCAAGATCGACGGCCTGCGCCTCAGCGCCGTCACCGATGTGGTGGAGGAGCGCGCCCGTGTCGCCGGCGAGACACTGGGTGTGCCCTGGTTCACGAACTACGCGGACATGCTGAAGTCTGCCAAGGCTGACGTGGTCGCCATCTGCACGCCCTCAGGCCTGCACTCCGCGCAGGGCATCGCGGCGGCCCGGGCCGGCAAGCACGTGATCACGGAAAAGCCCATGTCGATCACGCTCGAACAGGCCGACGCGCTCGTTGACGCGTGCGACACGGCCGGCGTGCGTCTCTTTGTGGTGAAGCAGAACCGGCTGAATCCCGCCGTGCAACTGCTCAAGCGTGCCGTGGACAAGGGCAGGTTCGGACGCATTTATCTCGCGAATACCACCGTACGCTGGAACCGGCCGCAGGAATACTACGATGCCGCGCCGTGGCGAGGCACGTGGGAGTTCGACGGCGGTGCGTTTATGAATCAAGCGTCGCACTACGTGGACCTCATCCAGTGGCTTGTGGGCCCCGTGGAAAGCGTCATTGCCAAAACCGCGACGCAGGCCCGGAAAATCGAGGCCGAAGACTCGGGCGTCGCGGTGCTGAAGTTTCGAAACGGCGCGCTGGGCGTGATCGAGGTCAATGTGCTGACCCACCCGCGGAATTGGGAAGGCTCAATCACCATCGTGGGCGAGAACGGAACGGCCAAAATCGGCGGCACTGCCGTGAACAAGATCGAGCACTGGGCGTTCGCGGAGTACGACGACGACGACAAACGCATCGAGCTGGCATCCACCAACCCGCCGACCGTGTACGGGTTCGGCCATGAAGGGTATTACCGCAACGTCCTTGCGGTGCTCCAAGGCGGCGCGCAGCCCGAGACCGATGGCCGCGCGGGTCGAAAATCGCTCGAACTGATTCTCGGCATTTATGAGTCCGCAAAAACCGGACGGGACGTGCCGCTTCCCCTGCGCAGCCCGCTATAATTGAGCATGCCTGTACCCCTACTGGATCTGAAGGCCCAGCACGCAAATATTCGCGCCGAAGTCGTTGCGGCGATGATGGATGTCGTGGATTCGCAGCTGTTCATTCTCGGCGACGAAGTGGTCAAGCTCGAGGAGGCCATTGCCAGGCTGTCGCGCACCAAACATGCGATTGGCTGCGCCAGCGGCACTGACGCCCTCTTGCTGGCGTTTCGTGCCCTGGACATCGGACGCGGCGACGAGGTCATCACCACGCCATTCACGTTTTTCGCGACAGCGGGCACCATCCACAATGTGGGCGCCACTCCGGTGTTCGTGGACATCGAACCGCGCACGTTCAACATCGATCCGGCGGCCGCCAAGTCGGCGGTGACCTCCCGGTCGAAGGCGGTGGTGCCGGTGGATTTATTTGGGCAGATGGCGCCGATCGAATGCGTGCAGGAGCTGATGCCGAAGTTGCCGGTCATCGAGGATGCGGCGCAGACCATCGGCGCCAG
>JANNJV010000575.1:0-8795 GCA_031395945.1 Gemmatimonadota bacterium
AGTACCGAAGTCGAAGGCGGAAGAAATCATCAGCAAGGTCAAAGCGTAGCGATCTGGCAGAGCAGCAGAACTAAACCACAAGGAACACGACAATGGCGAAGGCAAAGTTCGAGCGCACGAAGCCGCACGTGAACGTCGGCACGATTGGGCACGTCGACCATGGCAAGACCACGTTGACGGCGGCCCTCACCAAGGTCTCGGCCGACAAGGGCTGGGGCACCAAGTACATCTCCTATGACGAAGTCGCCAAGGCGTCGGCGTCACAGGGCCGGCGCGACCCGACGAAGATCCTGACGATCGCGACGTCGCACGTGGAATACGAGAGCAACAAGCGCCACTACGCGCACGTCGACTGCCCGGGCCACGCCGATTACGTGAAGAACATGATTACGGGCGCCGCGCAGATGGACGGCGCGATCCTCGTGGTCAGCGCGGTGGACGGCCCGATGCCGCAGACGCGCGAGCACATCCTGCTCGCCCGCCAGGTGAACGTGCCGCAGGTGGTGGTGTTCCTCAACAAGTGCGACCTCGTGGACGATGCCGAGCTGCTGGATCTCGTCGAGCTCGAGGTGCGTGAGCTCCTCAGCAAGTACGAGTTCCCTGGTGACGAAGCCCCGGTCATCCGCGGCTCCGCGACCGGCGCCATCAAGGGTGACAAGCAGTGGGTCGAGAAGATCGACGAGCTTTACACCGCGCTCGACACGTTCATCCCGCAGCCCGTTCGTGAAACGGACAAGCCGTTCCTGCTGCCGGTGGAAGATGTATTCTCGATCACGGGTCGCGGCACGGTGGCCACGGGGCGTATCGATCGCGGCAAGATCAAGGTCGGCGAGGAAGTGGCGCTGATCGGCTTCGGTTCCGACAAGAAGACCGTCGTGACCGGCGTCGAGATGTTCCGCAAGCTCCTCGATGACGGCCAGGCGGGCGACAACGTCGGCCTCCTGCTGCGCGGCGTCGAAAAGAAGGACATCGAGCGCGGCATGGTGCTGGCGAAGCCAGGCTCCATCACGCCGCACACGAAGTTCGAAGCCGAGGTGTACGTCCTCACGAAGGACGAGGGCGGACGCCACACGCCGTTCTTCAACGGCTACCGGCCGCAGTTCTACTTCCGCACCACCGACGTGACGGGCTCCATCCAGTTGCCAGCTGGGACGGAGATGGTCATGCCGGGCGACAACGTCCAGATGACGATCGAGCTGATCACGCCGATCGCGATGGAGGAGCAGTTGCGCTTCGCCATCCGCGAGGGCGGACGCACGGTTGGTGCTGGCGTGGTGACCAAGATCCTCGCGTAAAGCGCTATGGGCTGTGGGCTATGGGCAGTGAGCCCAACGCCCACGGCCCACGGCCCAAGCATCTTTCAGTGAAACCATCATGGCAGGCAGAATTCGCATCCGGCTCAAGGCGTTCGACCACGCAGTGATCGATCAGGCCGCGTCGGACATCGTGCGCACGGCGGAGAAGACGGGCGCGCAGGTCTCGGGGCCCATTCCGCTGCCCACCAAGACGCAGCGGTGGACGGTGCTCCGCTCGCCGCACGTGGACAAGAAGTCGCGCGAACAGTTCGAGCTCAAGACGCACAAGCGGGTGATCGACATCCTCGATTCACGCGCGCAAACGGTGGACGCGCTCACGAAGCTCGATTTGCCGGCAGGTGTGGACGTCGAAATCAAGGTCGAGTGATCATGTCTATCGGAATCATTGGCAAGAAGCTGGGCATGACCCAGATCTTCAACGAGCAGGGACAGCAGATTCCCGTCACCGTCATCGAGGCCGAACCGAATCCGGTGGTCCAGGTGACGACGTCGGAGCATGGCGTGCCGGGTGTCCAGCTGGGCATGGGCACGCAGCGACTGGCGCGTGACGAGAAAGGCAAGCGCACACCGCGCGGTCGCCGCGCGACGCGCGCGGCCGTGGGTCACGCAAAGAAGGCCGGTCTCGAGGCGCCGCCCGCGGTGCTCCGCGGCTTCAGCCTTGCGCCACCGAAGGGCGGCGTGAAGGGCGGGAAGAACGCGGCGAAGGTCGAGGCCACCGAGTACAAGATGGGCGACGTCATCAAGGTGGACATCTTCGTCGCCGGCGAGCTGGTGAAGGTCACCGGCACGTCCAAGGGACGCGGGTTCCAGGGCGTGGTCAAGCGCTATGGCATCGGCGGCGGTCCGAACACGCACGGTAATACGAAGCACCGTCGTCCCGGCTCCATCGGACCCGGCACGGACCCGTCGCGCGTGATCAAGGGGAAGAAAATGCCGGGCCACTACGGCTCGGCGCGCCACACGCAGATCGGTCTGCGCGTGGAGCGCGTGGACACCGAGCGCAATCTGATCTACGTGCGCGGCGCGGTCGCCGGTCCCAAGAACGGGATCGTCCTCGTCCGCAAATCGTAGAGGAACGAACGAATGGCAGACGATACCAACTTTCAGGCGAAGGCGTTCACGTCCAAGGGGACGTCGCGCGACGCAGTCACCCTCCCGTCGGACTTGTTCGACGGCACGGTGCACATGCCGGCGATGCACCAGGCGGTGAAGGCGTATCTCGCCAATCAGCGTCAGGGCACGGCGTCCACCAAGACCCGCAGCTTCGTCGTGGGCGGCAACCAGAAGCCGTGGAAGCAGAAGGGCACCGGCCGCGCGCGTCAGGGCTCCATTCGCGCGCCGCACTGGGTGGGCGGCGGCACGGTCTTCGGACCGAAGCCGCGCAGCTACGCGCAGTACGTGCCGCGCCAGATCCGCGCCCTCGCGCGCAAGAGCGCGCTCAACGCGCGCGCGCGTGAGAATGCGATCGTCGTCATCGACGCGTTCGAGTTCGACGCGCCGAAGACCAAAGTCATGATCGCACTGCTCGAGCGGCTGGGCGGCAGTGACAAGAAGGTGCTGGTGCTCACCAACGGCGCCAAGCCGAACGTGTTCCTCAGCGGCCGGAATCTGCCGAACGTGCACGTGATGCCGTACAGCGACGTCTCGACGTACCACATCCTGTGGTCGGAGTTGGTGCTCATCGAGGCAGGTGCATTGAACGGCGAGACGGCGGAGCCATCGGCGGCAGACGACGAGGAGGCGACCTCGGAGGCCGAGCGTTCCGCCTCACCCGCGGCCGCGAAGCCGAAGGCGAAGGCGAAGGCGAAGGCGACCGGCGCCAAGAAAACGTCGGCCCCGAAGCAGGCGAACAAGGCCAAGAAGGCCGCCGCGAAGGCGAAGCAGAAGAGCGACAAGAAACCGGCGGCGAAGAAAGCCGCCAAGAAGAAGGGGAAGTAAGCGATGCCGACGAAACACGAGACGGTGGTTCGCCCACTGATCACGGAGAAGACTTCGGCGGCCTACCAGGATCGCGCCGAGTACGCGTTCGAGGTGCATCCGGACGCGACCAAGACGCAGATCCGCCTGGCCATCGAGGAGCTGTTTGGCGTCAAGGTCACGGGCGTGTGGACCGCCAACCATCGCGGGAAGGAAAAGCGCATGGGACGCACCACCGGCCGCCGTCCGAACTGGAAAAAAGCGATCGTGAAGCTCCGCGAAGGTGACACGATCGAAATCTTCGAAGGCTGAGGAGCGGTTTACTACATGCCTACCCGTCAATTCAAACCCGTGACCGCCGGAACACGCTTCCGGTCGGTGCCGGATTTCAGTGAAATCACGCGCACGGAGCCGGAGAAGTCGCTCACTGAGCCGCTCACCAAGAGCGGCGGTCGCGACAACCACGGCCACATCTCGATGCGGCGCCGCGGCGGCGGTCACAAGCGGAAGTACCGCATCATCGATTTCAAGCGCAACAAGACCGGCGTCGCCGCGATGGTGCGCGAGATCGAGTACGATCCCAACCGCACCGCGCGCATCGCGCTCGTCGAGTATCCCGACGGCGAGAAGCGCTACATCCTGCATCCCAAGGGCCTGAAGGTCGGCGACCTCGTCGTCTCCGGACCGGGCTCGGACATCCGGACGGGCAACGCGCTCCCGCTGGGCGAGATCCCGCTCGGTACCGACGTGCACAACATCGAGCTGAAGATCGGCAAGGGCGCACAGCTCTGCCGCTCGGCTGGGATGTCGGCGCAGGTGGTGGCGAAGGAAGGCGAGTACGTCACGGTCCGGCTGCCGTCCACGGAGATGCGCCTGGTACACGGTCGCTGCCTGGCGACCATCGGCGTCATCGGCAACGAGGAGCACGAGCTCGTGTCGTGGGGCAAGGCGGGCAAGACACGCTGGAAGGGCCGCCGTCCCAAAGTCCGCGGTGAAGTGATGAACCCGGTGGATCACCCGCACGGCGGCCGCACACGCGGCGGCCGGAACGTGGTGAGTCCGTGGGGCAAGAAAGAAGGCGTGAAGACGCGCAACAAGAAGAAATCCTCGCAGCGGCTGATCGTTCGCGGCCGCAAGCGTGGCAAAGCGACGCAATCCTAAGGGCGCGAGACAAACATGGGTCGTTCAGTCAAGAAGGGTCCGTTCGTTCAGGACGCGCTGCTCAAGCGGGTCCACGGCATGAACACGCGCAACGAGAAGCGCGTGATCAAGACGTGGTCGCGTGCCAGCACCGTGCTTCCCGAGTTCGTGGGACACACGTTCGCCGTGCACAACGGCAACAAGTTCATCCCGGTCTACGTGACCGAGAACATGGTGGGCCACAAGCTGGGTGAGTTCTCGCCGACGCGGCTGTTCCGCGGCCACACCGGCGCACGCAAGGAAGACGCGAAAGTGTCGAAGCCGGGCGGCGCGCCGTCGGGCGGTCCGGGTGCGGCGCCGGCGGCAGCGGCAACGCCCGTGGCGGCTCCACCAGCCAAGGGAGGCGCTAAGTAATGGCCGACAAGAAACCGGCGGCGAGAAAATCAGCGGCCAAGAAGCCGGCGGCCGCCAAGAAAGCTGCCGTCGCCAAGAAGGCCGCGGTCAAGCCGCCGACGGCGGCGAAACAGCCGACCAAGGGCGGCGCGTCGGCCCCGCCGAGCCGTATCGCCTATCAGCCGCGTGAAGCGCGCGCGTTCCAGCGCTCGGCGCGGCAGTCGCCGTACAAGATGCGCCTGGTGATCGATCAGATCCGCGGCAAGAGCGTGAACGAAGCGCTGGCGCTTCTGGCATTCTCGAAGAAGCACGCCGCGAAGCAGATCGAGAAGGTGGTCCGCTCCGCCGTGGCGAACGTGGAGAATGCCGCGCGCAATCAGAACGCGTCGCTGGATGTGGATGACCTGTTCATCAAGCACGCGATCATCAACGAAGGCATCAAAATGAAGCGTTGGACGCCGGCCGCGATGGGCCGCGCAACCCCAATGATCAAGCGCACCAGCCACGTTGAGATCATCGTGGCCGAACGCCCCGAGGGACGGTAATGGGACAGAAGACACATCCGATCGGATTCCGACTCGGCATCAGCAAGGACTGGCGCTCGCGGTATTACGCGGGTCGCGAGCTTCCCGCGCTCCTGAAAGAAGACGAGCTCCTGCGCAAATACCTGAAGGCGCGCCTGGGACACGCCGCGATCGCGGACATCATCGTCGAGCGTAAGCCCGGCAAGGTGGTGGTCACGCTGCACACGGGTCGTCCGGGCGTCGTGATCGGCAAGAAAGGCGCTGAAGTCGACAAGCTGCGCGACGAGCTGGCGCAGCTGACCGGGAAGGAAGTCGGGATCAACGTCGAGGAGATCAAGCGTCCGGAGCTCGAAGCGCAATTGGTGGCGGACAACGTCGCGAGCCAGCTGGCGCAGCGCATCTCGTTCCGTCGCGCCATGAAGCGCGCGGTGCAGAGCGCCATGCGCATGGGTGCGCAGGGCATCAAGATCAAGTGCGCCGGCCGCCTGGGTGGCGCCGAGATCGCGCGCGTCGAGGGCTACCATGAGGGCAGAGTGCCGCTGCACACCTTGCGGGCCGACATCGACTACGCGCAGTCCACCGCGAAGACCACTTTCGGCACCATCGGTGTGAAGGTCTGGATCTTCAAGGGTGAGAAAGTGGACGATCGCCGCGGCACCACGTACTCGACCGGATCCTGAGGAGGCTGACCAATGCTGAGTCCAAAGCGGGTCAAGTTCCGCAAGATGTTCAAGGGTCGCACGCGCGGCATCGCCATTCGTGGGAGCGAGCTGTCATTTGGCTCGTACGGGTTGCAGGCGCTGGAGCCGGGCTGGATCACGAATCGCCAGATCGAAGCCGCGCGTGTGGCGCTCACGCGCCACATCAAGCGCGGCGGCAAGGTCTGGATCCGGATCTTCCCGGACAAGCCGATTACCAAGAAGCCCGCCGAGACGCGCATGGGCAAAGGCAAAGGCTCGCCCGAGGGCTGGGTGGCCGTGGTCAAGCCGGGCCGCATGATGTTCGAGCTCGAGGGGATTCCGAAGGACATGGCGCAGAAAGCGATGGCACTGGCGTCGGCCAAGATGCCCATCCGAACGAAATTCGTCGTCCGTGACGACGCGAAGACAGCAGTGGTGGCGGAGGCGGAAGAATGAGAGCTGAAGAGATTCGCGAGCTATCGGCCGATGACATCAAGGCGCGCGTCGCCGAGCTCGAGGAGGAGCGTTTCCGGCTGCGGTTTCGCAGCGCGACGGAGCCGCTGGAGAATCCGTTGCGGCTGCGCACGATTCGCAAGGACATCGCGCGTTTGAAGACTGTATTGAGTGAGCGGGAGCGATCCACGAATGGCTAACATGACGAATAGCGACGCGACACAGCGGGGCTCGCGCAAAGAACGCGAGGGCCGCGTGGTGAGCGACAAAATGCAAAAGACCGTGGTGGTGGCGATCGAGCGGCGCGTTCCGCATCCCGTGTACGGGAAGATGGTGACGCGCACGCGCAAGGTGAAAGCGCATGACGAGGAGAACTCGGCGAAGACCGGGGACCTGGTGCGCATCGCCGAAACGCGGCCGTTGTCGAAGGACAAGCGGTGGCGGCTGATCCAGATCGTCGAGCGCGCACGGTAAGGGAGACACTGCAATGATTCAACAGGAATCCATGGTCAAGGTGGCGGACAACTCGGGCGCGAAGCGCGCTCTGGTGATCCGCGTGCTTGGCGGGACCAGGCGCCGCTACGCGGGACTGGGCGATATCGTGGTCGTCGCGGTCAAGGATGCGCTGCCCAACGGCACGGTGAAAAAGTCCGAGGTGGCGAAGGCGGTCGTCGTCCGCACCGTGAAGGAAACGCGGCGCAAGGACGGCAGCTACATCCGCTTCGACGAGAACGCCGTGGTCATCATCAACGACGAGGGCGAGCCACGCGCGACGCGCATCTTCGGACCGGTCGCGCGCGAGCTGCGCGAGAAGCGATACATGAAGATCGTTTCGCTGGCTCCGGAGGTGTTGTAAATGCGAAAGCTGACCTACCGCAAGTCCGATCGGCCGCGCGTAGTAAACCGCAAGCGGCACGCGGACAACGCCGAGCGCGTCAAGCTCCGCGTCACGAAGGGCGATAACGTCCGGGTGATGCGAGGCGATGACAAGGGCAAGGAAGGAAAGGTGATGCGCGTCTACCCGAAGACGGGACGTCTGACGGTGGAAGGCATCAACATCGTGAAAAAGCACCGCAAGGCGCGGAAGGCCGAGGAGCAGAGCGCGATCGTGGACTTTCCCGCGCCCATCCATGCCTCGAACGTGATGCTCGTCGATGCGAAGGGGAAGGCAACCCGCATCCGCATGCGCATCGACGAGGACGGCACGAAGGAACGTATCAGCATCAAGAGCGGCGACGCGATCACGCGTAACCGAAGACCAGGAACGGACCAATGGGAACCACAGCGAAACAACACAAGAAGAAGGACGAGAAGAAGAAGGACGAGAAGAAAAAGGGCGGCGGTGGTGGCGGCGGCAAAAAGGGCGGCGAGAAGCGCGAGAAGACGCGTGGACCGCACGCCGGCGCGAAGCTGCCCGTCCCGGCGCCACGGCTCCGGGCGTTCTATCAGCAGACGGTTCGTCCGAAGCTGACGGAGCAGTTCGGGTTCAAGAATCCGCACGAGATTCCGTCCCTCGAGAAGATCGTCATCAACGTGGGCCTGGGCGAAGCCATCAAGCAGCCGCGGTTGCTGGACGGCATCGTCGAGGAGATGGCGACGATCACGGGCCAGCATCCCGTGAAGAAGAAGGCGAAGAAGTCGATCGCCAACTTCGGGCTGCGGCAGGGCCAGGAGATCGGCGCCGCGGTCACGCTGCGCGGGCCGATCATGTGGGAGTTCCTCGACCGCCTCATCGCGGTCGCGATCCCGCGAATTCGCGACTTCCGCGGACTGAGCACCCGCTCCTTCGACGGGCGTGGGAACTACTCGGTCGGCCTGAAGGAGCAGATGATCTTCCCCGAGATCAACTACGACGACATCGAAATGATTCACGGAATGGACATCACGGTCGTGACGAGCGCTGAGCGCGACGATCATGCGCTGGCTCTGCTGAAGGAGCTGGGCATGCCGTTCCGTACGACGGAAGAGAAGAGACGATAAATGCCACCAAAATCATTACTCGAGAAGGCCAAGCAGAAGCCAAAGTTCAAGGTACGCGTGAAGAACCGCTGCTCCCGTTGCGGGCGCGCGCGGGCCTTTCTGCGGCGCTTCGGCCTCTGCCGCATTTGCTTCCGCGAGCTGGCGCTGTCCGGGATGATCCCGGGCGTGCGGAAGGCGAGTTGGTAAAGAGCTGTGGGCTTTGGGCTGTAGGCTTTGCCCAGAGCACAGAGCCCACGGCCCAAAGCACTTTCACACTGAGATCCTCCACGTCCACGGATACGAGAGGACAAGGAAAAACTGCATGAGCATGACTGATCCGATCGCCGACATGTTGACGCGCATTCGCAATGCGTGTCAGTCCAAGCATCGCCGCGTGGACATGCCGGTGTCAC
>JANNJV010000577.1:0-1649 GCA_031395945.1 Gemmatimonadota bacterium
GCCGCGAGCGCGGCGGCGTTCGCAGCCTGCGCTTTGGCAAGCTGCTCCTCGGCCTGCTTGCGAGAGGCGGCTGCCTGCTCCTGTTGCTCCAGGGCGAGTTTGCGTGCCGCGTCGGCATCGGCGGCGGAGGCCGCCGCGCGCTGCTGCATTGTCTCGGCCTCGCGTGTGCGCAAATCGATCATGATGCGCTGACGCTCCGCGGCGGCGGCGACAACGGCCTCGTCGCTGGCAATGATCTTGCCGGCTTCGAGCGCCGTGTCAATCGCGCGCCTAGCCAAGTAGGCGTGGTGCTCGACGACAGCGGCCTCTTCGCCGGCCTCCAGCGCGGCCTGCGCGCGTTGCAGCGCGACGCGTGCGCGTTGCAGCTCCACGGTGCCACCGCGGGCCGCGTACGCGTTGTTGACGGCGCGTTCGTAGCTGGCCTTGGCATCATCAAGCATTGCATTGTTGGCCGGGACCGATGCGCATGCGGCCAGGACAGCCACCGCGCCGAGGGCAAGCGCGACCTTGCAGCCGCGGATGCGGGCTTTATTCATGAGGTTGATCCTTCTGCGAAAGTGATGGAAGCGACCCTGATTGAAGATCGATGCTGCCTGCGCGCCTCAGCGACGAACATTTCGTTCGGCTTCCTTGCGCAGGAGCTCGTTGCTGCGCACCATTTCCTCGGCGGCATTCTGGGCTTTGACCGCGCGCGCCTTGCGATCGGCCAGCAGTGCGTCCGCTTCTGCCTGCTCGGCCAGGCGGCGTGCCTGCCCGAAACGTTCCTCGCGGACGGCGGCGTCGGCCTTGCCGAGTTTTTCGCGCGCCGCCAGCAGTTCAACCGGCGCGGAACGCTGTGCGCCGGCATCCACGGCCTGGGTGATCGCGGAGTTGGCTGCGGCAATTTCCGCGGTCGGTGGGACGGTGTCGGTCGTAGCGCAAGCGCCCAGGAGCAGCAGCGTGGCGAGCAGGCCAGCGCCGGCCACCCGCGGGCGAGCAGAAATCGGGTTGTGCATGGGGTTTTCCTCCAGGTTCATTGTGCGTTTTGCGCCGACAGATTCTACTCAGATTCTCAGGCGGCCTGGAGCTTCGCCACGCCCACCGCCAGCCACTTCACGCCCTGGCGGCCGAAGTTGACCTGCACGCGCGCGTCATTGCCCTGGCCCTCGGCATCCACGATCACACCGGCGCCGAACTTGGCGTGGCTCACGTTCTGGCCGACGCGAAAGCCGCTCCCCGAGCCGCCGGTGCCGGCCGGCGCGCCGCCGAAGCGCGGGTCGCGCTTGGGCGCGCGCGTGAACGAGCCGGCGGTGAAGTGCGACACCACCGGCTTGCGCTTCTCGGCCAAGCGCGGCGTGAGCCATTTCAGCAGGCCCTGGGGAATCTCGTCCAGGAAGCGCGACGGCAGGTTGTAGCGCGTCTGGCCGTGCAACAGCCGCGTCTGCGCGAAGGACAGGTACAGGCGTTTCCGCGCGCGCGTGAGCGCGACGTACATCAGGCGGCGCTCTTCCTCCGGGCCGTCCTTCTCCAGCAGGCTCTGCTCGTGCGGGAACAGTCCCTCCTCCAGCCCGCTGACGAACACCGCGTTGAATTCCAGCCCCTTGGCCGAGTGCATGGTCATCAGCTGCAGCGCGTCCTGGCCCTCGCCCGCCTGGTGCTCGCCCGCCTCC
>JANNJV010000022.1:0-5070 GCA_031395945.1 Gemmatimonadota bacterium
GCGTCGTTCCAGCGCGGGCAGACGTTGCGCTACGGCGAGAATCCGGGGCAGGCGGCGTCGTTCTACGTCGAACGTCCCGGCGCGGGGCTCGCGGCCTTGCAGCAGCGTGGCGGCAAGGAACTGTCGTTCAACAATCTCATCGATCTCGAGGGCGCGCTGCTCGCCATCGAGCCGTTCGGCGACCAGCCGGCGGCGGCGATCATCAAGCACACCACGCCATGCGGCCTCGCCGTCGGCACTGACGCGCTCGACGCTTACAAGAAGGCGCTCGCGTGCGATCCGGTATCTGCGTTCGGCTCGGTGATCGCCTTCAACAAGCCGGTGGACGAGCAGACGGCGGATGCCGTTGCCGCATTGTTCGTCGAGGTGGTGGTGGCACCGGAGTTCAGCGATGAGGCGGTGGAGGTGCTCGGACGCAAGAAGAACTTGCGCGTCCTCGTGGGCAATGCGCAGTGGCCGCATCGCAGCTTCGACTTCAAGCGGGTTCGCGGCGGCGTATTGGTGCAGGAGCGCGCGCCCACGGTGATCGACACGGCCGGTTGGACCATGCCCACCACGCGGCAACCCACTGATCTCGAACTGGGCGACCTGCTCTTCGCGTGGCGCGCGGTGGCGGCGGTGAAATCCAATGCCATCGTGCTCGCTCGCGGCGGCATGACCATCGGCATCGGCGCCGGCCAGATGTCACGGGTCGACGCAGCCTTCATGGCGGTTCACAAGGCCAAGTCCGCTGGCCACGAGACCAAGCATGCCGTGATGGGGTCAGATGCGTTCTTCCCGTTCCGGGATGGTGTGGATCAGGCAGCCGACGCCGGGGTACGCGCCATCGTGCAGCCAGGCGGCTCGGTCCGTGACGCCGAGGTGATCGAGGCGGCGAACGAGCACGACATCACGATGGTATTTACCGGAAAGCGCCAGTTCCGTCATTAGGTTTTAGCTCCAGCCCAACACAGAGCATTCATGGCAATTAGCGCGACTGTCTCGTCAGCCGCTGACGACCTCGATTACAGACCGTCCTACCTGGCCGCCGGCATCGCTGCGCTGACGGTGCTCGTGCTCTACGTCGTCACCCTCGCGCCCTCGACCGCCATGTGGGACACCAGCGAGTACATCGCCGCTGCGTACACCCTCGGGCTGCCACACCCACCTGGTAACCCGCTGTTCGTACTCATCGGGCGTGTCTTCGCCGTGTTGCCCATCGCGCCGTCCGTGGCGATGCGGATCAATGTGCTGGCGGCGATCTGCAGTGCCGTCTCCGCCGCGATGTGGTTCCTGATCACGGAGCGGGTGCTCGTGGGGTGGCTGCCGAAGAAGTGGCAACGCATCGTTGGTGCGTCCGTCGGCACGCTCATCGGCGCCACCGCGTTCACGGTATGGAATCAGTCGGTGGTGAACGAGAAGGTGTACACCGTCTCGCTGTTGGGCATCGCGGTGGTCTCCTGGCTGATGATCCGCTGGTCCGACGATCCCGATGGGCGCCGGGCCGATCGCATCCTGGTGTTGGTCGCGTACTTGATGGGGTTGGGCTACACAAACCACATGGCGGGCATGCTGCCGGCC
Organism: Gemmatimonadota bacterium; assembly: GCA_031395945.1. Lineage (GTDB taxonomy): Bacteria > Gemmatimonadota > Gemmatimonadetes > Gemmatimonadales > Gemmatimonadaceae > DASPMP01. The sequence goes on from JANNJV010000022.1 coordinate 1,561, forward strand.
ATTGCGGTGGCGGTCGCGGTGCTGGTGCGTCGCCCTCGGACACTGGTGCGCTGGCAGCTGCTCCTGGCCTGCGTCGCCGCGCTGCTGTTTGGCCTGACACCGTTCGCCACACAGCCCATTCGCGCGGCGCACATGCCAGCGATGAACGAAGGCGAGCCCACCGCTTGTCAGGACGGCTTGAAGTTCGATTGCACGTTCAGCAAGAGCACGTACGACCGCTTCATGTACAACTTCAATCGCGGCCAGTACGGCAAACCCGACCTCACCCAGCGGCAGGCGCCGTTCACGGGACAGGTGGGCATGTGGTGGTACTATTTCAAGTGGCAGTGGTTGCGGGACGCGCATAGCGAGCGCCCTGGCGTGCAGGCGTTGCTGGGCGCGGTGTTCCTGGTGCTCGGGCTCTTCGGCGGCTGGGTCCACTACAAACGAGACCGACGAAGTTTCTGGTATTTTGGAACGCTCATGTTTTCCATGACGCTGTTCCTGATTTACTACCTGAACTTCAAGTACGGCGCGACGCAGGCACCGGAGCTGGCCGGGTCCGTAGAGCGCGAGGTACGCGACCGCGACTACTTCTACCTCTGGAGCTTCTCCGCGTGGGGCGTGTGGGCGGGGCTTGGCCTCATGTACATCTGGGAGTCGGTGTCGTCGCTGTTCGGGACGGAGAAGCAGAAGCTGGGGCGCGTCGAGGTGGAGGAGCCGCGCAGCGCGTCCTGGCTCAAGGGCGCCCCGGTGCTGGCGCTGGCGATGGTGCCGCTGTTCACGAACTGGACCACGGCGTCGCGTCGCGGCCATACCGATACGGCAGACTTCGCGCGCGACCTGCTGAATTCCGTCGAGCCGTACGGCGTGCTGGTCGTGGTCGGCGACAACGACACGTTCCCCTTGTGGTACGCCCAAGAAGTGGAAGGCGTGCGCAAGGACGTCGTCATCGCCAATACGTCGTTGCTCAACACCGATTGGTACACGCGCCAGCTCATTCGCCGCGAGGTGTTCGACTACGACGCGGCGAAAGGCCCGGCTGTCTATCGCAACAAGCAGTGGCTCAAGCCCGCCAATGGCCCGCTCAACATGACGCCCCAGGAAGCGGATTCCGTGGAGCCGTACATGTTCATCAAGCAGCCCATGGCGATGAAAGTGGGCGCGTTGAATATCGTGATCGATCCCCAGCGCCTCCCACAGGACGGTCAGGGCAACGGCATCCTGCAGCGGGCGGACATTTTCGTGTTGAAAATGATCGCGGACTCCTGGCCGGGACGTCCCATTTATTTCAGCCGCACGTCAGGCGGGTACGCGCGTGAGCTTGGCTTCGCGAACAACGTGCTGACGCAGGGGCTGGCGTCGAAAGTGTTTGTACCGCCCGCCGCGACGTCGGGCGATACGGTGCTCGTGCCGAGCGACGGATGGATGGACGTGAAGCGTACCGCGGAGCTGTGGACGGATGTTTTCCAGGCGCCAAAGTCGCTCATCCGCCGGGGCGATTGGATCGATCAGCCGTCCATCGGTATTCCATACCTCTACATCGCCACGGGCGTAGAACTGGCGGAGGTTTTACGCGACCGCAATCCGCAACTGGCGCAGAGGGTCCTCACGGAGACGAAGGGCGTGGCGGAAGCGATGCGTCTTGGCGATGCGTTGCGGAACGTGGAGCAGATACTTCCGAACATCTCTGTACCGTCGGGGGACAGCGCGCGCGGGCACCAGTTGCCGACGCAGACGAAGAGGCCGTAAACGGCGTTCTCGGCGCCGAGAACACCGTTATTTTGATAGCTGGAGGGCTGGCAGAATGGCTATTGCACCAGTCTTGAAAACTGGCGTCCGCAAGGACTTGGGGGTTCGAATCCCTCGCCCTCCGTTCAGGTGAAATGGCAATGACTTTCGAACCTCAGATGACCAACTGAGTCGATAGTGAGTTCTACTAGCTGGCTGTCCAGGCCATCGGCACGATCGACGCTGCACGCGCCCCCATGCCGGACTCAAGTCATCAGCTATTCCTGGAGGAATCATGTCCCGATACTTCGCTGTTGCTATCGCCACCACCCTCGCGCTTGCGTGCGCCGACCGATCGGAGCCGACGGCGCCTCTCACCGTTGCCGTCTACGGCAATGTCGCCGCCAGCTCGAGCAACGCGAACGGCGGAAACTTCGGAACGCCTATCTCGCCAGATGAGGAGGTCATGCCGGCTGGGGTTGTCAACACCTCCAAAGCGGTCGGCAATGCAGTCTTTCAGCTGAGCGCTGATGGCAGCGAGCTGTCGTACAAACTGATCGTGGCCAACATCGAGAACGTGTTCCAGGCGCACATTCATCGCGCAGTGGCGGGCGTCAATGGCGGAATCGTGGTGTGGCTGTATCCGTCCACTGCGCCAGTTGCTGGTCCGTTGGGTGGCGGTCGAATTCAGGGAGTCATTGCGGAAGGAACGATTACCGCCGCAAATCTGGTAGGCTCACTTGCCGGTCAACCGCTCTCCGCGCTCATCGACCTGCTCGAGAACGGCGGCGCGTACGTCAACGCCCACACGAATGATGGCGTGGCGCCAACGAATACCGGACCGGGGGACTACCCTGGCGGCGAGCTCCGTGGACAGGTCGAGCACCGCGGTCACAAGTAGAGCGGTCTCTCCATCACGGGTCAGCTGATTCAGGCGGCTCGCGCTTGCTGCGAGCCGCCATCCCGGCCGGTCAGGTTGGGAACCGGAGTTGTCATTTCCCAACAAACTCAGGCGTCGAGCGCGTCGCGCGCGGCTTGCGCGAAGTCGGCCAGATCGAACGGCTTCTGCACGAACGGTACGGCCGACGACACGATGCCATGGCGCACCACCTCGTCGTCGGTGTAGCCCGACATGAACAGCGCCCGCAGCGTCGGACGCTGTTCCCGAAGGCGCTGCACCACTTCCGCGCCACCCATCCCTGGCATCACCGCATCCGAGATCACCAGATGAATGGGCCCGTTGAATGCTGCCGAGGTGGCGAGTGCTTCGGCGCCGTTCGCCGCTTCCAGCACGACAAACCCCTGACGTCGAAGTACGCGTGTCGCAATCATCCGCACTGACGCTTCGTCTTCAACCAGCAGGACAGTCTCAACGCCCCGGGCTGCGCCGTGCTCTCTCGGAGAGATGACGGCGGTCTCCGACTCGTGTCTGGCGAGCGGCAGGTAGACTTGAAACGTCGTTCCCACGTTGAGAGCGCTGTCCACGAGGATATAGCCGGCGGACTGCTTGACGATGCCGTACACCGTCGCGAGTCCGAGTCCAGTGCCCTTTCCAGGCTCCTTGGTGGTAAAGAACGGCTCGAACAAACGCGCCAGAATAGCGGCGTCCATCCCTGCTCCGGTGTCCGACACTTCCAGCATGACATAAGCGCCTGCCGGAATGCTCTGGAGTGGGCCAGCGACAGCTGACGGAATGAAGGCGTTGCGCGTGGTGATCGTGAGCCGTCCGCCGTCCGGCATAGCATCGCGCGCGTTTACCGCAAGGTTCATGAGCACCTGATCGATTTGTGCCGAGTCGGC
>JANNJV010000025.1:0-2836 GCA_031395945.1 Gemmatimonadota bacterium
TACGCGATCTCGACGCTGCCGTCGTCGTGGCGCTGCAATTCGAAGTAGCCATCCGCGTCGCCCCCCGCCTCGAGCACCCACACGGCGACGCTGGGTAAGGCGAGGTGCGCGGCGAGCGCTTCGTCGCTCCACTCGATCCGGTCGTGCCAGAACCACTGTTCGCCGACTTCCTTATAAAGGCGGCGGTATAGAGGGACGGGACACGGCGATTGGAGGACGATTCGCGCGTCAACGGCTGGTGGTTTGCTCGGCGGGCGGAGGTCGTCGGGATGGTCGAGCCGCAGATAGGTTCGAACGACCTCGACGCGGCGCAGACTAGGAGGTTTTGAGGCGCGCTCTGTGGCGCGCGGCCTTGGCGCGGTTCCCGCAGGTGGCCATGTCGCACCAGCGGCGCGCGGCGTTCTTGGTGCCGTCGAAGAACACGCGCGTGCATCGCGGATCGGCGCAGCGGCGCACGCGCTGCAGCTCGCCGAGAATCAGCGCGTCGGCTGCGGACTCCACAATGGGGATCATGAGGCCGGCGAACGCGTCGCCCACCGGGACGAAGGAACGCGCGAAGGTGCCGTCGCCGCGCAGCTCCAGTCGTCGCGTGCCGGCGCTGCGTCCAAGCACGCGGTTGATCTCCGTGAGCGCTTCCACGCGAACCGGTGACGCGACGGCGCCCCGCTCCGCCAGCCCGCGCAACGCCGCGCGTACGCGCCTCGCGTCCACCAGCGCCGCCGTCGCTCCGCTCGGCTGCTGAATGGCGCGGCGCCGCATCATCTGCGCGCGTTCCGCGTCCAGGGCGATGGCCGTCTCCAGCCACGCGACGAGCCCATCGAAATCGCCGACGGCGTCGGCGGAGTGCGATCCGCCATCCGTGTTCACGAAGTCCAGCCACAGACGCTCGGCGACGAACGTGAACGAGACGTGAACCGTGCGCGGCGCCACCATCGGTGGTGGCACGGTCATCTCCGTGGACGGCGACATCGCGGTCGTCAACATTGCGGGCTTAGCTTATCGCGAGAACCACGGGCGCGCTAGACGATCAGAGTTTTTTTTTGTGGTACTTGCGCTCGCGGCAAAACCCGTTCAGTGAACGCGGTCGACGGCGCTACGCTCGGACCGCGCGCTGCTCGCCCGAAGTGGATGGCAGCCCGGGCACCTTCGCGCGCCGCCGAGCCAGCGCCTGCAGCCCGTCATAGGCGGCGTACTTGTACATGTCGGACAGCGCTGGATAGTTGAACACGCCCTGGATGAAGTAGTCGATCGTTCCCTCGAAGCTCATGACAGCGGCCGCCAGGTGGATCAACTCGCACGCGCCCTCACCGATGACCGACACGCCCAGAACACGGAGGTCGTCGGGATTGAAGAGCAACTTGAGAAAGCCGTCGGTGTCGCCGAGAATCTGGCCACGCGGATTGGTGCGATAGGTGGACCTGCCTACTTCGTAGACATGTCCGCGCGTTTGCAACCCGTCTTCAGTGTCGCCCACGGTGGCGATCTCTGGAATGGTCCAGACGCCGTACGGCAGCACCGGCGACACCTGCTGCTTGTACTTGAGGTCGAAGGCATGACACACGGCCACTCGCGCCTGTTCCATGGCTGTCGACGCGAGCGCCGGAAATCCAATGACGTCGCCGGCGGCATAGATGGACGGAACCGCGGTCCGGTAGTTCTTGTCCACCTGAATGAAGCCGCGCTGGTTTGAACGCACGCCCACGCTGTCGAGTCCGAGGCCGTCCGTATTTCCTACGCGGCCCGCGCTGAACAACACCACGTCGGAATACAGCACCGAGCCGTCCGAGAGCGACACGCGGGCATGCTGGCCCTCGATGGCGATTTCGCCGACCTCGACGTTCACGTGAACGCTGATGCCGAGTCGCGACGTAATCTGACGGCGGAGCGCTTCGCCTACTTCCGCGTCGAGGTGCGCCAGCAGCCGCGATTTGGAATTGATGATCGTTACCTTGACGCCGAGCGCGGCGAAAATGCAGGCGTATTCGCATCCGATGACACCGCCGCCGATGACGATCATGCGACCGGGAATCTTTTGCAGGGTCAGCAGCGAATCGCTATCCACCACGATGCTGCCATCCACCTCGATCCCGGTGGGCTGCTGGGGACGCGATCCGGTCGCGATGAGAATCGCGGCGCCAGTGAGCACGCGATCGGGCTGGCCGTAGCGCGCGACCCGTACCGTGTTGGCATCCGTTACTTTCGCGGATCCCTGGACCACCACGACGTTGTGGCGCTTGAGGTTCTCGTCGATCAGGCTCCAGGCGGATTCCACCACGGCCCGCTCGCGAAACATGAAGTCCCCGATGGTGATGTCGTGCTTGACACGCAAGTCGACGCCATACAGCCCGCGTTGTCGCAGGCCGCTGAAGTACAATGCCGTCTCGCGCAGGGTCTTCGAGGGAATCGTCCCCGTGTTGACGGCAGCACCGCCGGGCTTCGGCGATCGCTCGACGATGCAGACCTTCTTGCCGAAATACGCCGCCTGTGCAGCGCCCTTCTCGCCTGCCGGTCCGGCACCAATGACGACCAGATCGAAGTGATCGCTCATGCGTCGGGGAGAAGGGTGAGCGCCTGTTCCGCGTACTGGATCCACCCGGTCTCCCCGTCGGCGACCAAATCCACCTGCGTGCCGAGCGGCAGGGTGAGATTCGGAATTTCGTGGCCAGCCGGAAAATCCATGAGGACGGGCACGTCAAGGTCGGAAACGAGGTCCAGCACGAAGTCCTCGAACTCGTCTTCTTCCGAACGGTCGAGTGACAGGTGCCCAAATACGATGCCCCGCACGCGATTCAGCAAGCCCGAGGCGCGCAGGTGGAGCAGCCGCTCGTCCACCACG
>JANNJV010000045.1:0-2213 GCA_031395945.1 Gemmatimonadota bacterium
GTTCCTGGGGTTGCCGGCAATTACGACTCTACGGTAGCCACCGACTACAAGCACTGCGGATGTCGGTACGAGGATGCCCGACAGGAGGAGCTGTCGCACCTGTCGTACGCATGGACGCGCGAGCACACCACGCAAGCGAACAAGCGTTGGCTGGGGGCGCTCCCGTTCCGGTTGGACCTTCGCCCACTGGGTGGCCACGTCGCTGGAGCAACGGTCATTCTCGTGCACGGCAACCAGACGCTCAATACGGTATACGTCACGGAGGACCGCAGCGACGATTTCCTCGCGAAGATGGGAGCGTCGGCGGGCGCGCGCGCGGGTGACGTCGTCGCGTTCGGGCACACGCACAAGCCCTTTCATCGGACGGTGGGCGGCGTGCACTTCGTGAATACGGGAAGCGTGGGACGTCCCAAGGACGGCGACTGGCGCGCGGGCTACGTGGTGCTCGACGTTGGCAACGACGCACCAGCCGTGGACTTCCGGCGCGTGGAGTACGACGTGGCGCGGGCGGCGCAGGCCGTTCTCGAGAGCGCACTCCCCCACGATTTCGCTGCCCAGCTTCGCAGCGGCGGCGCCTGACCGAGGCACTGTATCCGCGCTCTCCAGTTCCCGTGACGTGGTTGTTGCATTGCGATAACAGCACGGTCACACCGTGTACCGATTTATCGGGATGCGTAAAACCATTGAAAGGTTCTCGTGGCCGCTGTGCGCCGCGATCATGCTTGCCACGATCACCGTCGCTCCGACCGCGCTGCGCGCGCAGGACACGGTATCGGCCCAGACCGGGACGCTGACGGGCCGCGTCATCGACGCCAAGTCGGGACAGCCGCTGAGCGAAGTCGGAGTCCAACTCGTCGGGACGACTCGCGGCGTGCAGACCGGCATCGACGGCCGGTTCCGTTTCGCGAACGTCCCCAGCGGTCCCATCACCATCCAGGTGCGGCGCATCGGCTACCAGCCAAAGCAGATCACCGGGCTGTATCTCGACGCCGGTAAGGTTACCGACCAACCCGTGGCCATGGACCCCGCGACCGTCACGCTCAACGCCGTGGTTGCGACCGCTGATGGCGAACGTGGAAGCGTGAGCGCGGCGATCAACGAACAGCGCGACGCCACCGCGATCGTGAGCAGCATCGGCGCAGAGCAGATCGCCAAAAGCCCCGACAGCGATGCGGCGCAGGCGCTGCAGCGGGTGAGCGGTGTCACAATTCAGGATGGCAAGTATCTCAATGTCCGCGGCCTCGATCCGCGTTACACGACGGCGTCGCTGAACGGCGCACGTCTGCCCAGTCCGGAGCCCGAACGCAAGGTCGTGCCGTTCGACATCTTTCCCGCGGGTTTGCTGCAGACCGTGACCACCAGCAAGACGTTCACGCCGGACCAGCCGGGAGATTTCAGTGGCGGCGCGGTGAACCTCAAAACCCGCGAGTCCCCGCAGACAACGCAACGGTCGTACTCGATGTCGCTGGGCGTCAACGACGCCATCACCGGCCGGTCCATCCTGTCAGCGCCAAGCACCGGGACGGAATGGCTCGGCTTTGGTGGCACGGCGCGTCAGCTGCCCGGCCCTGTCGCGGCCGCGGGACGATTCGACCGCAGCTATTCACCGCAGGAGTACAGTCAGTTCGTGGGCGCATTTCGTAACGCCTGGTCCGCGCGTCCGGCGACGGGCAGGCCGGCGACGTCTGCCAGCGTGTCGATGGGCGGGGCAGCGCCCTTCGGAAGTCGGGAGATAGGCTATGTAGGAGCGTTCACGTACTCGTACGGCCAGGAAGTTCGGTCGGACGAAGTGCGCGCCTTTGCGGTTCCGACGCCGACGGGCGGCACGGACGTGGTCGACCGGTACGCTGGATCGACCGGGCGCGAGAGCGCGCTCTGGGGCGGGGTGCTCAACCTCAGCAGCCTGGTGGGAACCCGCAACCGGTTGACGCTCAACAACACGTTCACGCGCGGCGCCGACAATGAGGCGCGGTACGAGGAAGGTTTTGACGAAAACAATGCGGTTCCGTTCCAGATCACCCGGCTGCGCTACGTGCAGCGCGCAGTATTCTCGTCCCAGCTTGGCGGTGAGCACGAGCTCAGCGATCGGCAGCGTCTGTTGTGGACGGCGACCGGCTCGCGCGTCACGCGCACGGAGCCCGACCGATCCGAGGTGGTCTACGCCCAGGACGACCCGAATGCGGCGCCCTTCCTCTTTGGAAGCAGCGAAGGCG
>JANNJV010000396.1:0-4205 GCA_031395945.1 Gemmatimonadota bacterium
CTGCTGGCCCATCGTCAGCACGGTCTGCGCGGTGCCGTCCGCCTTGGTGGTATCATTCGCTGGATAGACGCCACCTGCGCCCCGCGACACCGCGAACGTGATCAGCACGCCGGAGAGAGCCTTGGCGTCCGCATCGGTGACTTTGACGACCAGGGTGCCAGCGATCGAGCCCGCCGTGGCGCTCGATGGCAGGTCGGTGACAACCTCGAGCGCGGCGGGGACCCTTCTGGGCGGGCGGGCAACGTCGCCGCCGCAGGCGCACGCGCCGACACACAGAAGCACTCGCACCAGGGGGAGCGACACTTACGCCGCCAGTTCCGACGCTACGCGCGCGCATTCGGCCAGCACCGCTGCGCCCACGAAGATGCTCTCTTCCGCGGGGAAGAACTTTGGAGAGTGCGCGGGAATGGCAAGGCCACCTGGCTCGCGCGCGCCGATGCGAAGAAAACAGCCGGGCATCTTCTCCAGGTAGTAAGCGAAGTCCTCGCCTGCCAGATTGAGAAAACCCAGCGGCACCAAGGCGTCGGCTCCTAGTACCCGGGAAACTGCTTCGCGGCCCCAGGTGGTCACTTTCTCCGGGTTCACCAGGGGCGGAGTGCCTTCGGGAATCTCGAGCCTTCCGGCAATGCCATAGGCGGATGAGATGGCCTGTGTCAAACGCTCCAGTTCCTCGTGCATCATGGCGCGGGAAACGGGCTCGACCGCGCGGATGGTCCCTCTCAGTGTGGCACGGTCGGGAATGACGTTGGGCGCATTGCCGGCTGAGATTTGGCCCACCGTGACAACGCCCGGCGTCGCTGGATTGAGCCTGCGCGAAACGATGGTTTGAATCGCCGTCACGAGCGCGGCCGCGGCGACGATGGGGTCGCGCGCCTCGTGTGGTCGCGCCGCGTGCGCGCCCTGACCGGTAAGCTTGATCTCGAACGTGTCCGCCGACGCCGCCAACGGGCCAGCGTCCGCAACGACCTGCCCGACCGCGAATCGGCGATCCACGTGGCCGCCGAATATCGCAGCCACACCCTCCAGGACGCCGGCCTCGAGAATCGCAGCCGCGCCGCGGCCAATCTCCTCCGCGGGTTGAAGTACAATGAGTGTGTCACCGCGCGCCGGCCGCGCCATCAGGAGCGCCGCCGCGCCAACAGCCCACGTGGCGTGCACGTCGTGGCCGCATGCATGCATCACCCCGTCGCGCTGCGACGCGAACGGAAGCCCGGTATCCTCGGTGATGGGTAGCGCATCAATGTCGCCCCGGATCGCGATCACGGGTGCGCCGGGATTCGATCCGCGTACGCGCGCGATGATTCCCGTGCCCGCCACGCGCCGGACATCATGAACGCCAATCTCCTTAAGCGCGCGCTCCAGCTTGTCAGCGGTGCGCTCCTCCTGGAATGCCAGCTCAGGTTCCCGGTGGATCGACCGGCGCAGTTCCAGCAGACGCTCGCGAAGCGCCGGTGGCACCTGGTCTTCGCTCATGCAGTTCCAGACGATGGCGAGCGCAGCTCCTCGACGCGGTGCGTGAGGTCGTCGACTCTGGAACGATCCACCGTCACGCCGATTCCCGCCGCGTCGCGTGGCACCGTCACCATTCCGTTCGCGTCCATGGTCCACTCCGGCGTGACGATGTCGCGCTCCCAGTACCGCGCGCTCGGCGACAGATCGCCGGGGAGCGAGAAATTCGGAAGCGACGCAAGCGCGACGTTGTAGGCGCGACCGACACCGCTCTCGAGCATGCCGCCGCACCAGACGGGAATACCACTCGCGGCGCACACGTCGTGGATGCGGCGCGCGACCGTGAATCCGCCCACTCGCCCTGGTTTGATGTTGACGATGCGGCCGCTCTTGAGCGCGATCATGTCTTCGCAGCGCGCGACGTCGGTGATGGACTCGTCCAGACAGATCGGCGTCCGCAATCGACGCTGCAGCTCCGCGTGCCGGATGAGATCATCGCGATGCAATGGCTGTTCGATCATGATGAGCCCGAACGCGTCGAGCGCCGCGAGATGATAGGCGTCGCCCAACGTGTACGCAGAGTTGGCGTCGGCCATGAGGTGGGTGGATGGCGGCAGCGCCTCACGGACCGCGCGAACATAGTCGACGTCGGCACCGGGTTGGATTTTTACCTTGATCTTGCGATACCCATCCGCGAAGGCCTTTAGCGCGCGTTCCACGAGCGCTGCCGGATCGCGTTGGATGCCAATGGAGATGCCCGTCGCTACCTGCGGACGTTCTCCTCCGATGGTAACCGCGAGCGGCCTGTCGCGCCGGCGCGCGGACAGGCCATAGCAGCCCATCTCCAGCGCCGCCTTGGCCATGTTGTGGCCACTGATATTGTGCTCGAGGATCGCGTGGATGTCCTCCGGCTTGTCGATCGTCTTGCCCAACAAGCGCGGCGCGAGCCACTCGCGAATGGCGAACCACGCTGTATCAATGGTCTCGGCACTGTAGTTGGGCCACTCCCCCGCCACGCATTCCGCCCATTCGGACGCACCCTCTGCATCGTGCAGCTCGAGCAGCATGATGCGTCGCTCTTCCACGATACCGGAGGAAATGCGAAAGGGCTCCTTGAGGCGGAGGCGGATTTCCCTGAGTGAGATGCGACTGATATTGAGCAAGGGCTGCGGGCTGGGAAGGTGGTCGGTGGGCCATGGGCTGTGGGCCATGGGCTGTGGGCCGTTGGCCGTGCGTTACGGATGTCCTAGCACATAGAATCCTCGGTCCTGCTCCTCATCTATATAGAAGCCATCCACACGAAAACGTGCTGCGAGCGCCGCCTCGAATGCTGCCCTAGTCGCCGCCCGCCATTTGGCGGCACGCGTAAGGTCCTGCGTCAGGAACGTGGTTATGTCGCGTGGAACTGCAATACGGACGCATGCGGCGCTCGAGACTTCGGTCCACGAAGGACTGCCTGACCGCTCGGCCTCACCCAGTATCGGCGACACCCGCGCTTCCGGCCGCGTTCGCGCCACCGCTGTTTCCTGCTGCCGGAGCACCAGTTCGGCATCGTTCACCGGCCATGCGACTACCAGGCGGTCGGTGCCAATGCCCCGATGCAGGTCGCTCCCGGTATCGCTGCCGTACAGGTCGCGGGCGTACTGTTTCACGCGCACGCCGAAGACATTGAAGTTCAGGTGCGCGTTGCGCGACACCAGCGGGTCATACGTCCAGTAGATCACGCAGCCTCCCACGCGCGCGACGTGGGCGCGCTGAAACGCCTTGAGTCGACGTCCCAGACCAAGGTTCCGCGCGTTAGGACGCACCGCCAGCATGTCGGACCAGTGCACGATATTGCCGTGCTCGACGCCCGTGATCCCAAAGACAAAACCGAGGAGCCTGTCGTGCGCGTCGAACGCGCCTGCAGCGACACCGCCGACCTTCTGCGATACGAGCAGGATACTTGCCGGCACGGCATCGTTGAAATCCTTTCCCCAGGTGTCGCGCTGCAGAGCGACGCAGGCGGCGTATTCCGCCTGCGTCGCCAGCTCGCGGATCGTGATGTCGTCGCTCACATCTCGTGGATCAGCTCACCACTCTCGAGCGCCCGCTCGGCAATGGCCTTGAGGCGGGCATCCTGGTTCCGGCCCAGGGCGCGCACGCTGCGGCGCGCGCGGCGCATGGCCATGGGAACGAAAATGCGCGCACAATCCACGTCGGCCGCCACCTTGGCTTCATCACCGTCCACACGTTCGAGTGCCGCCGACACCCGGCTCAACACCGCCATGGCGTGAAACACATCGATCGCTGCGTTTGCCATGCGCTCCTGCAGAAACTGCTTCTCGATGATCCCCTTGCCGTGCTTGATCACGAGATTCTCGACGGCCAGTCCCAACGCATGCACCACGTCCTCGACCATGTCCCCCTCGCTCTTGAACGCGTCGTGCACACGCTCGAGCTTCGGTTTGGTGACCTGTCGCTTGGCACGCCCGGCGAGGTACGAGCCGATGGCACCCATGGAGTGCAGCGGATCCTTGAACGCCTTGCCCAACGCCTGCAGCCGCTCACCGGCTTCCTGCAGGCCCATCAACGCGACCAGCGCGCGCAGAATCTCGTTGGTGCCCTCGAAGATCAGATTGATGCGCGCGTCGCGCACCGTCTGCTCGTAGGGGTACTCCTTGGAGTAGCCGATGCCGCACGCAATCTGCAGCGCTTCGTTGGCGGCGCGAAAAACCATCTCGCTGCCAAACACCTTGGCGCATGCGGTCTCGAGC
>JANNJV010000190.1:0-11971 GCA_031395945.1 Gemmatimonadota bacterium
CTCAAGCCGGGTGACGAGGTCACTCTGCGCGTCTATGGAGGCGGGCGCACCCGCGACCTTAAAGTGAAGACGGTTGCGCTGTCCAGTCTGCCGCGGCGCCGGACCATGATCTTCGGTGGAACGCCGATGCCGATGCGCGCGCCCATGGCACCGATGCCCCCGATGGAACCGGAATTTCGCCGCGAGCTGGAGGAAGAAATCGGCCGCGCTGGTCGGGCCATCGAGCGGATTGCCCCGCGAATCCAGCAGCGCGTGTCGGGTCGGATTTCAATGTAGTTCGAACCCACATCCGAACAATCCGAATGGCCTTGAGCAATTCAGAACTCCAACCGCTTTAGCGGAGCTCTCTACTGCTCAGAACCATTCGGATTGTTCGGATCATTCGGCGGTTCAGATCACTAGAAGCTGGGACCGAGGACGATCGCGTTCAGCACCAGGCGATCCAGGGCGTGCCACCAGGCGCGGAAGAACGGTTCATTCGCGAACAAGACCACGTGCCCGCCACCGGTGGGCTCTTCGATGAGCAGCGCAGAATTGCGCAGCAGTCGCTCGGTATTCTCCGGCCAGATGAATCCCGAGCGGTGCAGCTTTCCAATCTTCGGGAAGACCGCGACGTTCGCCCCCTCCTTGGAAAGCGTGAGGAAGTTCGAACCTTCCAGCAGGGCTGTGAGACGCTGGTCTTCGTAGCCACTTGTCAGCCAGTGCGTACGATCGAGCACCACGTCGAAATGCGAGCCTGGCAGCGACGCGGGCCGTCCGCTCGTCGCGGAAGGACTGGTCACCGCCAGTAAGTCCTCGGCGGCCTGTCTGCGGGCCGCCGCCGAGGTATCCGGCTTGGCGGATCCGCCAGTGTCCGGCTTCGCCTCAGCCCCTACCGTGCGCGCGCTGGTGAGATTGACGTTTTCTCGAGCGGCCCAGGCCGATGCGCCCGCAAACGTCACGAGCGTTCCACCGGTCCGCACCCACTCGCGTATTCGCGTGGCACCGTCCGCGCCCAGCAGGCGATTGAGCGTGCCCGATGACGCGTCCGGCATGATGATGACGTTGAATCGCGACAGATCGCCGGAGCCCAACCATCGTGCGGAGACGGGGGTGAACGGAATGCCGTACCGCTGCTCCAGCACGAACCACGTGGAGCCATAGCTGGACACGTTGGTGCCTTCCTCTCCGACAAGCGCGATGACCGGCAGCTTCAGATCATACACCGAGCTGGATCCTACGCCGAACTGCGAGCGCTCGTTGAACGCGGTATTGATGCCGAAGACTGTGACGCCTGCGCCGCGCGCCAGCTGCTCGAGGCGCGTGTGGAGCGTCGTGTCGTTCCGTCCCACGCGCACGATGTACGTGCCGCGCGGGAAATCGCGTCCTCCCGCCTCGATGGGGCGGTCGGACAGGCCGACACGGATTCCAGCCGCCAACAGCTGGTAGGCAAGACGGGGCGCGTTGTTTCGCTCGGACGAGAAGACGTACGCGGATCGCGCGGGGCGTGCCCCGGTGATCCCCCCGGCGATCGTGAGATCGGCCGGGCGAACGAGATCACCGCTCACGGCGCCCGCGTCTTCCGTCCAGAACGCCTCGACGCCAAACACCACCGGCAGCGACCACGCCGTGACGTCGTAGAACTCGTACCCCTCTCCCGAGACGTTGGCGCCGCGGCGAGCGTTTCGCTGGAAGCGATCGATCTGCGAGCGAGCGAACGCGGAGTCCAGCGATGGCGACGGTTCCAGCACCGCGCGGGCCGCGCGCCCATGTGGCTGTGCCAGATCGACGACGTACGCGCCGGCGTCGAAGCGCCGTGAACTGACGGCGTCGTCGTAGTACGCGTGGGCGCGCGGCGCGGTAAAGGCATCCGCGGCGCGTCGAACCTCGATGCCGCCCCGCAGCAAGGTGGCTACCAGCTCGGCCGCTCGCGCGGGATCGCGCGTGGGTACGAGCACCACGCGCTTCATGCTCGCGATCCGACCTTCGTCTATCGCTTCGCGGCGAAACTTCACCCAATCGCGAACCCGCTCGAGCTTTCGGGCAGCCGTGGCTTCGATGGTCGCCATCGCGGAGACGAAGTGCTTACCGACCGCCCCGCGAAACGTGCACATCGTGCCGTCTTCGCGGCGCGTGAGGATACCAAAGTAGCAGTCAGTCTCGTAGGTCATGCCGATGGCGCCCGTCAGCGACGGCCACATGTCCCAATAGAACGGACCGTAGAAGTCGAATACGTCGCGCGTGTAATACATCCATCCGTAACGGTCGAACGCCGACGCGTTGGCCTTGCCGAAGATTTCCATCCACTTCTGGAAGTCGGCGCCGAGGTTGGCGTTTATTGGTTTTGCGGTGGGCGGGAAGAAGAAGCTGTACGTGTAGCCGTGCTGGTCGATCGTGACCATGGGATGCCACCGCATGGCGCTGGTCAGCAGCGTGCGGGCCTCGCGCTGCGTGGTCGTCATCACGTCCCGGTTCATGTCAAACCGATAGTGGTTGTAGCGCCCCTGGATACTCCACGGCTGCCCGTACTCCAGGGCCATTTCCTCGGGGCTCCGCACCGAGACCGAGTTGTACCACACCGCGAACCGCTCGTGACCGTCAGGATTGGTGCTGGGATTGAGAACGATCAGGACGTTGCGGAGCGCGTTCAGGGTCGCCGGCTCCTCGCTGGCCGCGAGTTGATACATCGTCTGCATGGCGGCCTCGAATCCGGCGGCCTCGCTTCCATGGACGCTCTCGTTGATCCAGACCACGGCCGGCACACGTGCCGCCAACGCTTCCGCGTCCGATGCGCTCAGCGTCCGCGGGTCCGACAGGCGGTCGAGATCAGCGCGTATGGCGTCGAGCCGGGCGATGTTTTCCGGCGCGGAGATGAGAAACAGACGCTGCGTACGGCGCTCGCTCGTGGTGCCAATCTCCTGCACGCGGACACGATCCGGAGCCGCGTTCGCAATGGCGAGTAACACACGCTCCTGCCAGGCGAATTGGGTGTGGGTTTCGCCCGTTCCATATCCAAGCAGCGAGTCCGGCCGAGGCACCTGCGGCCGAAAGGGGCCGCGCTCGTAGAATGAGAAGAACCTGTCGTCCCTGACCGAATCGGGCGATGCCGAGTTCTGCGAGCCCGCTGTGCCAGCCGTGCCCAACAATAGGAGAACTGAGAGAATGCGGCGCATGAGCGTTGGTGGAGGGGGAGAGGGGTACGTTTAACAACTGCGGGACGATGGCCGATACTCTAGCGACTTGGATTGCCTGGCAACCCCCGACCCAGTGACCAACCCGCCAACGCTCAATAATCCACCGGCGCTCGACGATGTGTTTCGCATCGCGTTCGAGCAGTCTTCGGCGGGTATTTCCATAAACGCACCGAGCGGCGAGTACCTCCACGCCAACACGGCGTTCTGCGATTTCGTGGGGTACTCGCTCGACGAATTGCGCGGTATGGCGATGAAGGATCTGATGCATCCCGCCGATCGCGCTCGCGCGCTCGAGCTGAAAGAGCGGATGCTGCGCGGTGAGCTGCTCGAGGCGCGGTGGGAGCGACGGTACATCCATAAATCCGGCCTGGCACTGTGGGCGCTCCTCACGTCGACGCTCGTCCGGGACAGCACGGAGGTGCCTGCCTACTTCCTGTCACAGATCATCGACATCAGTGATCGAAAGCTCGCCGAGCAGGCATTGGAGCGATCCGAAGCGCGCGCGCGTGCGCTCATTGGCGGGATGCAGGACGTCATCGTCGTGCTCGACCGCGCGGGGGTGTACGTGGATGTGGCGCCCAGCGCCACGGAGCGTCTGTTCCGCGCGCCCGCCGATCTGCTGGGACGGCCGTTGAGCGACATTTTCGCTGAGCAGCAAGCCAAGGAGTTTCTGGCCGCGATCCACAAAGCGCTGGACAGCCGGACCGCGGTCGAGATTGCGTACGATCTCGAGATTCGAGGCGAGCAGTACTGGTTCGAGGCGACGGTCTCGCCGTTGCCCGAAGATCGCGTGGTCTGGGTGGCGCGCGACGTGACGGCACGTCATCGCGCCGAGCAGGCACTGCGTGAGAGTGAGGACCAGCTTCGGCAGGCGCAGAAGATGGAGGCGGTTGGCCAGCTTGCCGGCGGGATCGCGCACGACTTCAACAATCTGCTCATGGCGATCATGAGCAACGCGGAGCTCGCCGCACTCGAGTTGTCCGCGGGCTCTCCCGTGGGAGCCCACATCGATGAGATCAAGAGCGCCTCGAGGCGCGCGCGATCGCTCACACAACAATTGCTGGCGTTCAGCCGGAAGCAGATGCTGCAACCCCGCGTGCTGGATCTCAATGCAGTCGTCCACGATGGCGAACTGATTCTGCGGCGACTGATTGGTGAGACCATCACGATGTCCGTGGCGCTGGAGCCCGCGCTGGGACAGGTGCGCGCGGATCAGGGACAACTGGCGCAGGTGCTCATCAATCTCGCCGTCAATTCGCGCGATGCGATGCCTCTTGGTGGACAGCTCCTGATCGAAACGACCAACCGCGACGTCGCGGCCGACGACACCGGTGCGCATCGCGGTCTCAAGGAGGGACGGTACGTGGTGCTGCAGGTCCGCGACACCGGCATGGGCATGGACGACCAGACGCGCGCGCGGGTGTTCGAACCGTTTTTCACAACCAAGCCACCCGGTCAGGGGACGGGGCTGGGATTGTCCACCGCGTATGGAATCGTCAAGCAGTCCGGCGGTTATATCGCGGTAGAAAGCGCGCCGGGCAAGGGCACGACGTTCACGGTCCTGCTGCCGCGCGTCTTCGAGGCGATGGAGCCGAACACAGCGTCTACGCATGTGGATACGCCGGCGACGATGTCGAGCGCGACAGTCCTCCTGGTCGAGGACGAATCCGCCGTGCGAGAAGCCACGAAACGGATGCTGCGAAAGTTCGGCTTTACCGTCATTGAGGCGAAGCACGGACAGGACGCACTGCTCCTGTGGGAGCGGCACGGCGACAGTGTTGACGTCGTCCTGACGGACGTCGTGATGCCCGTCATGGGCGGCGCAGAGCTGATTCGCGTGCTGCGGGAAGGCCGCGGCGATCTCCGGGTGGTGTTCATGTCCGGCTATACGCAGGGAACGCTTGAGCTCTCGTCCATGGACGAAACAGCCACACGCTTTCTGCCAAAGCCCTTCACGACCGATCAGCTCGTGGGGACCCTGCGGGAGTTGATCGGCGCGAGCTAGAACTCGACCTGCGCGCCCAATTCGACCACCCGATTCGGTGGGATGCCGAAGAACTCCGTCGCCGATCGGGCGTTTCGTTGGAGCAGGACGAAAAGTTTCTTCCGCCAACGCGCCATGTCGATGTTCATGCCGTCCGGCGCCGTGCGCGTCCCGGCGCGCGGTCCTCGTCTGCGGTCCAGCACCAGGATGCGTTCGTGACCCAGATAGAACGTGGTCTCGTTCTGTCGCGCCTTGAGTCCCGCCTGACGAATGCGGTAGAGGATCTCCGGGACGTCGGGCGACTCCATGAAACCGTACCTCACGTACACGCGATAAAACCCGTGCGACAGCTTCTCGAGCGTGAGCCGTTCCTCGGCGAGAATCTCGGGCACGTCCTCCGTTTTGATCGACATCAGGACGACCTGTTCATGCAACACCTTGTTGTGCTTCAGGTGGTGCAACAGCACGACCGGCACGCCATCCGCGGAGGACGTCATGAACACGGCGGTGCCGGGAACGCGCGGCGGTTTTTTCCGCGCCACGTCCTCGAGGAAGAGATCCATGGGCAGCGAACCCGCCTGCAGGATGCGATTGAGCATCGTGCGTCCCCTCTTCCAGGTGCTCATGACCGTGAAGATGAGAACTGCGATCAGGATCGTGACCCAGCCGCCGCTCGTGATCTTGAGCGCGTTGGCGGAGAACAGGGCAAGGTCGATGAACAGGAAGAGCGTAAGGAACGCGGCCACGAGCCCCACCGGCCAATGCCAGCGTTCGCGCGCAACGATCGCGTACAGGACCGTCGTGATCGCAAAGGCGCCCGTCACCGCGATCCCGTACGCCGCGGTGAGACGCTCCGAGCTGCCGAAATACAGCACCAGGAGCACGCAACCGATCGCGATGCCCTTGTTGACTTCAGGGATGTAGATCTGCCCGGGTTGCTTGTACGACGTGTGAATGATCGTAAGGCGCGGCGAGTACCCCAATTGCACGCACTGTTGCGCCAGGGAATAGCCGCCCGAAATCATCGCCTGTGACGCCACGATGGTCGCCAGGGTCGCGATGGCCACTAACGGATACAGGAACCAGTCGGGCGCCAGGAGATAGAACGGGTTCGTCGCATTCGTCGCGTCGCGTAGGACCAAACCTCCCTGCCCGTAGTAGTTCAGCATGAGACACGGAAGCGCTATCGCATACCACGCCACACGAATGGGACGTTTGCCGAAGTGTCCCATGTCGGCGTAGAGTGCTTCCGCGCCCGTGACGGCGAGGACCACCGCGCCGAGCACGAAGAAGCCATTCGCGCCGTTGTGCACGAAAAACGCGACCGCGTGATGCGGGCTCAACGCGCCAAGAATCTGAGGCTCTCGGAGAACCTCGAGCAGCCCAAGTACGCCGATGACGAGAAACCACACGAGCGTGATGGGCCCGAACCACCCTCCCACCTTCGCTGTGCCGAACCGCTGAACAGAGAACAAACCGACGAGAATGGCGAGCGTGATGACGATGACGAAGGGCTCGAACGCCGGCGTGGCGATCTTGAGCCCTTCCACTGCGCTCAACACGGACACGGCGGGCGTTATCATGCCGTCGCCGAACAGCAGGGCGGTGCCGAAGAGCGCAATCAGCACCAGGAACCCACGTTTCCGGCGATCATCCTCGCGGCGCTCGTTCTGGAGCACCAGCGCGAGCAGCGACATCATTCCGCCCTCGCCTCGATTGTCCGCTTTGACCACGAGCCAGAGGTACTTCGCCGTCACGATCAGGATCAGCGCCCACGTGATGAGCGAGAGCATGCCGTACACGTTCTCGTGCGTGGGTGCGTACGGGTGGTGACCGGAGAATCCTTCCTTGAACGCGTACAGCGGGCTCGTGCCGATGTCGCCATATACGATGCCCAGCGCCGTGAGCGACAGAACCGCGAGTCGCTTGCCGGTGGGCCGCTCCGTGTGCGAGTGGACACGCTGCGGAGGCAGTTGTGGCATCGCCACGCTGGCGCGCGCCTCTCGAGATGGCGTGCGCGGCGCGTCTGGAGCCGGCGGGGGTGTCGGAGGTGGAGGTGGTGCCTGGTCGGCCAAACGTCCTCGCGAAACGAAAAAATGGGCCGCGGCAACCGCCGCGACCCGAGCAAGCAATCTATGGCCGGGGATTGCTGCGTCTAGCGGTCGGCCTTTTCGAGCTGCTCCAGCTCGGCGGCCGCGCGCTCGAGTATCTCGCGAACACGCTGCAACTTGGCCTTGTCGTTCACGTTTCTCGAAGCGTGGCCGTACGTCGCGCGGCCCACGCGGCGAAAGGCGTTGTTCACCTCCATCATCGGAGCGTCGAGCACGCCTTCGACGAACCTGGCGATGCGATCGAAGATCGAATCGACGGTGGTGCTGTGTTCCGCCAGATAGGCGCTTCCTTCCGGCGTGATCTGATAGATCTTCCGACCGCCTTCATCGGGCGCGACCTTGGCGTAGCCAAGGTCCTCGAGCATGGTCAGCGTGGGATAGACAGTGCCAGGACTGGGGGAGTATGCTCCACCAAAGCGGTCCTCCAGCTCCTTGATGATCTCGTAGCCGTGCCGTGGTTTTTCCTCGAGCAGTCGCAGGATCACGTACTTGAGATCTCCCTGCTCGAAAACGCGGCCCATGCGGCCACGGTGCTGGCGTCCCCGCGGTCCCCAGAATTCGGCCGCGAATCCGTCGAATCCGCTCCACCCCCACCGAGCCCGTCCAGATGCACAGGACTCACCCTCACCCATCGGAATACCGAATGCGAATGCCTTGAACATGAGTACTCCTTGCGATATAACGGACGATATGTCGGAGTATGTTAAATATGTCGCCGATATATCGCAACTGCTGGACTCATCGGGCTCCGCTGTAGGACGAGTGCGGGTATGTCCTTTGCCAATTTGAGCCCTCCTAAACCCGCTGGAGGCAGCATGGCAGACGATCTCGGACGTAAAGGGCTGAAGAATCAGGTTAAGGGCACCATCAAGGAAGGCGAAGGTCGCATCCGCAATGCGGTAGGCGGCCTGACCGACGATACCAGCGAGCAATTGAAGGGCAAAGCGCAGCAGCTCAAGGGCAAGGCGCAGCGCAAGCTCGGCGAAGCCGAATCGGACGCGGACCGGGACCTCTAGGTCGAATCCGCACGAGAAGCGCGGGTGGTGCGACGGCCGCACCACCCGCGCTGCCTTTCAATGTGTCTCAGCCTTGATGCAGCGACGCTACTCGTAGCGCAGGGCCACGATGGGGTCGAGGGTGGCCGCGCGTCGCGCAGGCCACACGCCGAAGATCAGTCCAACGACCGCCGAAAAAGCGAAGGCGAGACCGATAGCGCCGGGGGAGATCTTAGTGTTCCACGCGAAGGCGTTGCTCATCAACGTGGCGCCGCCGCTGCCGACAATTATGCCGATCACGCCGCCCAGGCAGCACAGTACCACCGCTTCAATCAGAAACTGCAGCAGAATGGCTGACCGGGTTGCACCCAGCGCCTTGCGAATCCCGATTTCGCGTGTTCGTTCGGTCACCGAGACCAGCATGATGTTCATGATCCCGATGCCGCCGACCAGCAGGCTCACGGCGGCGATTCCGGAGAGAAGGTACGTGAATACCTGCGTCGTCTCGCCGAGCGTGTTGAGGAAATCGGCCTGACTGCGCATGGAGAAATCGTCCGGCTGGTTGGTGCGCAACCGGTGCTCGCGCCGCAGCACTTTCTGGATCCCAGCCATGGCGTCGGGAATTCCCTCTTCACTCTCCGCCAGAACGCTGATGGAGCGAAGGCGGTCGGTGCCGAAGACGCGGAAGCGGCCGGTGTTGATTGGAATCAGGATCTGCTCGTCCGGATTGCCGAACGGACTCGCCTGGCCTTTCGACTCCAGAACGCCCACGACCGTGAACTGGATGCCGCGAATCCGGATATTCTCGCCCAGGAGCGCGTCGGGCGAGGCCAGCCCCATGTTCGTGGCCACGGCGGGCCCCACGACGGCCACGCGCTGCTTGGCGTCGTCTTCCATGCGGCTGAACATGCGCCCGGCGAGCAACTTGTATCGGCGAACCTCGAGATAGTTCGCGGAGGTGCCGACCACGGACGCACTCGCATTCTTGTTCGACCAGGTGATCTGGAGGGTGCGGTTGATCTCAGGCTGAACGGCGACGATGTGCTCGCCGCGGTCTTCGACGGCCTTGGCGTCCTCCATCGTGAGCTTCGACTGCTGATCGGCGATGACGACGCCCATGCCACGCTGCTGCCCGGGAGTTACGGTGAGCAGCGTGGTGCCCAGCGACGCGATGCGTTCCTTCACGGCGGTCTGCGCGCCGGTGCCCAGCGCCACCATCGCGATCACCGCCGCGACGCCGATCACGATGCCCAGCATCGTGAGCATGGAGCGCAACTTGTTTGCGCGCAACGCTCCGAGTGCGACCGACAGGATTTCGCCGAATAACATTGTTGCGCCGCTAGCGCCCGCCGGGGCGCTGACCGCCGCCACCAGCCTGCCCGCCGCCCGCGCCCCCGGTCTGCGACATGCCCGGCACGCCGCCGCCCATATTCTGGCGGAAGCGGTCGTTCTGCTGCTGACGCTGCGCCTGCAGCGTGAGCGACGCGAGGAGCGCGACTTCCTCGCCCTCGGCCAGGCCCGTGACGACCTCGGTGTAATCGAAGTTGCCGGCCCCGAGCATCACCATGCGCGGCTCATAGGTCTTGCCCTTTGTCACGAACACGAGGGCGGGACGAATGGTGCGGCCCGTTCCTCCACGCTCGCTGTTGCCAAGCTGTAACTGCGGCTGTGCGCCACTTTGTGGCATTGTCGCGCCGCCGCGTTGAGCGCCCGTTGGGGCGGCGGCATTCGCCGGCGTTGCGCCCTGCGTTCCGCTTTGCGCCCGTGCGTCCCGCATGCGGCACGCACCCGCGATACGCGCGTCGACACCCATAGCGGCATAAATCTTCTGCTGTTCGTCGCGCAAGGTCGCTCGGTCGCCGTCGCCACTGCGCATGCGCTCGCGCAAGGCGTCGAGCTTTTTCACTTCAGCCGGCTTCTTGTCCAACGCAATCTTCACGGCCGAGCACTCCTTGTCCGTCACGTCTGGCATCTGACCCCGGCCGCCGCCGCCCTGCTGCGGATCGAGCGATACTTCGCCGGGCGAGACCGATGCGCGTGCAGTGGTGCCGCCCTGCTGCTGCGCGCCGCCGCGCGCCGCGCCGTTGCCGCCGTTGGCGCCAGTGCGTCCACCCACGCCGCCGCGCCCAGCAGCGCGCAACTGCGCCTGAACGCTGTCGGGATCCAACCCCAACAACGGCGCGGTCGCGATGGCCTCGCGCATGTTCTTGATCGCGTCATTCGGAATAGCCAGGACGTTGAGGCGCTGTTCGATCTGCACCTGGACCTCGCCGTTCATGCCCGGCTTGAGGGCGCCGTCCATGTTGCTCAGCGTGACGAGCACAGGAAACATCGTGACGCCCTGCTGGACCACGGCCTGCGGTTCAATTTTTTCGACGAGGCCGTTGAAGCGGCGATCGGGGTACGCGTCCACGATCACGATCGCAGGCTGTCCTGAGCGGATCTGGCCGATGTCTGTTTCGTTGAATTGGGCGCGCATCCGCACGCGCGTCAGGTCCGCCATCTTGAGCAGCGTCGTGCCACCGCTGGCGCCGCCGCCGGTGGCCGATGTGATGACCATGCCCTGAGACACTGTACGCTCGATGATGGTGCCCGCGACGGGCGCAGTGACGCGCGCGTCGTCCAGGCGCTGCTGGGCGAGATCGCTGTTGGCTCGCGCGCGAATGGCCGCCGCCTGTGAGTTGGCGTAATCCAGCGCGGCTGTTTCGTGCTCCTGTGCGGTGATGACCGCTTGCTTGAACATCTCGTCGGAGCGGCGCTTCTGCGCGGCAGACACCTCGAGACGCGCCTCCGCGGCTTTCTCATCCGCGGCCGCCTGGTTGTACTGGTTCTGCACATCACGCGTGTCCACCTGCACCAGCAAGTCGCCGGGCCTCACCAGCGAGCCGGTTTCGACGCTCATGCGCGTGATCATGCCCGAGGCCTTCGACTTGACCTCGACGACGTTGATGGGCTCGACGACGCCGTTGGCCTGCGCGTCGATGACGATGTCGCGCCGCGTGACGGGCACGGTCTGCACGGTGGCGACGGGTGCTTTGTTGCCGCTGCAGGCCGGGACGATGGCGATCGCGGCCAGCGCGACGACGAGAAGGGAGCGCTTCATATCAGGTGATGTCGCGGCCGATGATCGCTTCGATCTGCGCGCGCGCGATCCGGTAGTCCTGACGGGCCTGGATCAGCGCGGCGCGGGCCTGGTTGAGCTGCGATTGTGAGGTCAAGAGGTCCAGCAAGGTGGACGCGCCCAGCGTGTAACGCTGTTGCATCACGCGCAGATCTTCCTGCGCGGCGAGCACCGAGGCCTGCTGGATGCGAATCCGCTCCTCGGCCGTGCGCAGGCCGCCGAGCTGCTGCACCATGCTCTGCTGGGCCGCCAGGCGCGCGTCGCGCAGCTGTGCTTCGGCGTTGTCACGCCCGACGCGCGCCCGCAACACCTGATCCTCACGATTGAAGTTGTTGAAGATCGGAATACTCAAGTTGATGCTCAAGGTCCTGCCGTAGGCATACGGGCCGAAGCTGAGCTGATACGTGCTGTCCTGCCTATTGCCGTTGTACCGGAACGACGCCGAGATCGTTGGCAGATAGGTCGATTTCGCGGTCCACTCGCCGGCTCGAGCAGCAGCGGCTTGCTTCTCCGCCTGCACCACAGCGGGTCCGCGCTGGGCAAGGCTCGTCAGCAAGGCGCTGTCGATGTCGAAGACGATCCGCTCC
>JANNJV010000299.1:0-6226 GCA_031395945.1 Gemmatimonadota bacterium
CGTGTACAAGATGCGCTTCGGCTGGATGTTCGGTGGCTGAGATGGCCGCATGACCGCACTGGGCCTGCGTCGCGCGCTGCTGCCCCTCGTGCTCTTCGCGCTGCCGCGCGCGACGCGCGCGCAGCAGGTGGCCGACACGACCTATCGCCCGGCGATTGCAGCGCCGGCATTCGCAGCGCGCTCGGGTCCCCTGGTGCTGCTCGACGAAGCCCACGTCAACTTTCACACGGTGTCGGGCCGGTACCTGCCGTTCGTGAAACTGCTCGAGCGCGACGGCTTCGTGGTGCGCCCCAACCGCGCGCCATTCTCGCGAGCGACGCTGGACTCCGCGCGCGTGCTCGTCGTCGCCAACGCGCTCGCCAAGGTGAACGACAACAACTGGCGGCTGCCCAACCCCTCGGCGTTCACCGACGCCGAGATCGCCGCCGTGCGCGAGTGGGTTCGTGGCGGCGGGTCACTCCTGCTGGTTGCCGATCACATGCCCTTCGGCGGCGCGGCAGAGAAGTTAGCCATGGAATTCGGCGTCGTGTTTGGCAACGGATTCGCGGCCGACTCCGCGCTCAACACCGGCGCCATGCGATTCCGGCGCTCGGACAATTCCCTACCCGCGCATCCCGTCTTTCGCGGACGGTCGGCGGCTGAGCGCGTCGACTCAGTGACCACGTTCACCGGCCAGGCCTTTCGTCTCACGCTCGGCGGCGAACCGCTGATCGTGCTGGGTAAGGGGACGACGCTGTTGCTGCCCGTCGTCGCGTGGCAGTTCTCCGACAGCACGCCCCGCATCCGCGCCGACGGCATGCTCCAGGGCGCAGCACTCGAGTTCGGAAACGGACGCGTCGTCATGTTGGGCGAGGCAGCGATGCTATCGGCGCAGGTCGCCGGCCCGCAACGGAGTCCCATGGGGATGAACCATCCGGCCGCGGGGCAGAACGCGCAGTTCGCTCTCAACCTGATGCGGTGGTTGGTAAGGCTCTACTAAGGGTAGGGGGAACGTGATCCCCGTCACTCGGCACGATCCAAGCGTGTCGCAGTCAGGAAAGCGCTAGGTATATTCGCTCGGATGCTCTCCGAGACGCCCTTCCACTCCCGCACCGCGCCGCTCGTGCGCGCGCAGACCTGGCGTCGCTGGGCGGGACATCAGGTGGCGTCGGCGTACGATCCCCATCCGGACCGCGAGTACTCGGCCATCCGCAATGCCGCCGCGATGCTGGACGTCTCGCCGCTCTACAAGTACCGCATCTCTGGGCGCGACGGTGTGCGACTGCTCGATCGCATGGTCACCCGCGACGTCACCAAGTGCGCCGTGGGGCAGGTGCTGTACACCCCGTGGTGCGACGTCCACGGCAAGGTCATCGACGACGGCACCATCAGCCGGCTGGACGAAGAAACGTTTCGCCTCACGAGCGCGGAGCCCAACATTCGCTGGCTCACGATGAACGCGCAGGGGATGGACGTCAAAATCGAAGACGTCTCGAAGAGCACGGGTGCGTTGGCGCTGCAAGGTCCGCTGTCTCGGGCGATTCTCGAGCAACTCTCGCCCGCGGACTTCGCATCGCTCAAATACTTCCGGCTGGTCCACACCACGCTGCGCGACATCCCGGTCACCATCTCCCGCACGGGATACACCGGCGACCTGGGTTACGAGATCTGGGTACCCGCGCCGAAGGGCCCTGCCGTGTGGGACGCGCTCATGGATGTCGGCCGCTCGTACGGAATAACACCCGCCGGCATCTGGGCGCTGGACATCGCGCGCATCGAAGCGGGGCTCGTGATGCTCGACGTGGACTACTTCTCGTCGCAC
Source organism: Gemmatimonadota bacterium (assembly GCA_031395945.1). Taxonomy (GTDB): domain Bacteria; phylum Gemmatimonadota; class Gemmatimonadetes; order Gemmatimonadales; family Gemmatimonadaceae; genus DASPMP01. Next base: position 1,802 of record JANNJV010000299.1, read on the forward strand.
CACGCCTACATCGAAGACCAGAAGTCGTCGCCGTACGAGCTGAACCTCGCCTGGACCGTGAGCGACAAGAAGGGCCCGTTCAACGGCAGGCCGGCGCTGCGCGCGGAGAAGAAGAGCGGATCGGCGTGGAGTTTCGTGGGGCTGGAAGTCGATTGGGTCTCGTTCGAGCGTCTCCATCAGGAGCGCGGGCTGGCGCCGCACGTGCCCAACACCGCGTGGCGCGCCAGCGCGCCAATCCTGCGCGACGGCAAACAGGTGGGCTACGCGACGAGTGGCACCTGGTCTCCCCTGCTCAAGAAATACATCGCGCTGGGACACGTGAACGCGGCCAGTGGCGCTCCCGGCACGAAGATCGAGCTCGAGATGACCGTTGAGCATCGCCGCAAGCGCGCCGCCGCGGTCATTCGCAAGTTGCCGTTCTTCGATCCGCCACGGAAAAAGGCGTGACAAAAGACGTCAATCGGTACGACGCCATCGTCGTGGGCGGTGGACACAACGGCCTCGTGGCCGCGGCCTATCTCGCGCGCGCCGGCAAGAAGGTTGTGGTGCTCGAACGGCGCCCCATGGTCGGCGGTGCCGCCGTCACCGAGGAAATCGTTCCGGGGTTCAAGTTCTCGGTCTTCTCCTACGTCGTGAGTCTGCTGCGCCCCGAGATCATCCGCGACCTCGATCTCCCGTCGCACGGACTCCAGATTCTGCCGCTCGAGAGCACCGTGACGCCGCTGGACAACGGTGACTACCTGGGCAGCTGGTCCGATCCCGACGAAGCGCGTCACGAGTTGCGCCGGCATTCGCCGCGCGATGCAGAAGCCATGTCCGTCTTCGGCCGCCTCATGCAGCACATGGGGATGGCCGTGAAACCGATCCTCGGCATGGTGCCACCCGACCCGTCGTCGCTGGCGCCCAGCGATCTCAAAGGACTGATCAAGCTCGGTGGGCACTTTCGCTCGCTTGGCGCCGAGCGGTTCCACGCACTGCACAAGCTCATGACCATGAGCAGCGCGGACTATCTGGACGAGTGGTTCGAGTTCGACGCGTTGAAAGCCACAAAATCAGCCAGTGGAATCATCGGGACGTTCCTGGGTCCGCGCTCGCCGGGCACAGCGTACGTGTTGTTGCACCACTACATGGGCGAGATCGACGGCGCCTTTCGCGCGTGGGGATTTCAGAAGGGCGGCACGGGCGCGATCAGCAACGCCATCGCGTCGTCGGCGCGATCGTTCGGCGCCGAGATCCGCACCGACGCGTCCGTTGAGCGGGTGCTGCTCAAGGGGAACACCGTGCAAGGCGTGGTGCTGGCGAACGGCGACGAGTTGCACGCGCCTGTGGTGGTGTCGGGACTCGATCCGCGACGCACGTTCCTGAACCTGCTGGACCCCAAGCACCTGCCCACCGAGCTGGTGGACGCGGTGAACCGCTACAAGTTCCGCGGCTCGTCGGGCAAGGTGAATCTCGCGCTCAGTGGTTTGCCTGAATTCACCTGTCTTAAGGGCGACGCGGAGCTGACGCGGCGCGCGTTGCGTGGCGCCTTCTCCATCTCGCCCAGCGTGGCATACCTGGAGCGCGCCTATGACGACGCCAAGTACGGTGAGTTCTCGAAGAATCCGTACATGGACATCGTCATCGGCTCGATGATCGATCCGGGGATGGCGCCACCGGGCCAGCACGTCATGAGCATCTTTGTGCAGTACGCGCCGCACAACGTCACCGGCGGCTGGACGGACGCCAGGCGTGACGCCTTCGGCGACGCCGTGATCAAGACGCTCGCGCGCTACGCCCCAAACATCGAATCGCTCATCGTCGGCAAGCAGGTGCTCACGCCCGCGGACATCGAGCGCATTACGGGGCTCACCGAGGGCAACATTTTCCAGGGCGAGCTGGCGCTGCAGCAGCTCTTCTTCCTGCGGCCCGTGCCCGCGTGGGCCAAGTACCGCACCCCCATCAAGGGCTTCTGGCAGTGCGGCGCGGGCACGCACCCCGGCGGCGGCATCATGGGTGCCAGCGGCCGACTGGCCGCGATGGAGATCGTCGGTGGCTGACGGGGCGAAGTACGACGCCGTTGTCATCGGCGCCGGCCCCAACGGCCTGGTGGCCGCGTTGCGCCTGTCTCGCCGCGGCAAAAAGGTGCTGGTGCTGGAGGGCGCGGACGACATCGGCGGACATACGCGTACCATCGAGTTCGCGCCGGGATTCCGGTCGCCGCTGAGCGAAGACACCGGTTGGGTGCCGCCGTCGGCGCAGCGTGTGGCCGGCGTGTCCAAGTTGCAAAAGGCCGGCGGCGCCGTCTCCATGACCGTCGCCGGCACCGATCGCGACATGTTGCACCTGCCTGCGCGCGTGCAGGGCGCGGTGGAGCGCATTCGTCCGCTGTCCGAGCGGGATGCGTCGCGCTGGCCAGCATTCATCGAGCGCATGAGCAAGTTCGCCGACGTGTTGGGCGCGCTGTACCAGCTCACGCCGCCGGACATCGACACGTCGGCGGTCGGAGAGATGCTGCCATTGCTCGCGCTGGGCCGAAGGGTCCGCGGTCTGGGCAAGAACGACATGACTGAGTTCCTCCGCGTCATGCCCATGTCCGTGCAGGACCTCATCGACGATACGTTCGAGAGCGAGCTCCTGAAGGCCGCGCTGGCCGCGGCCGCAATCCGCGACCTGCAACAGGGTCCGCGCTCCGGCGGCACGACGTTCAACCTGCTGCACTACATGATCGGCGCGATGCCCGGCTCGTTCCGAGGGCGGCCCTGGTATCTCTCGGCGCCTGACGCCTTCGCGCAGACTGCCGCGGCGGCTGCCCGGAAGCGCAAAGTCGAGATCCGCACGGGCGCGCACGTCGCCCGCATCCTGGTGAAAGAAGGCGCAGTGGCGGGAGTGGTGCTGGCCAACGGCGACGAGATCGCGACGTCGCTGGTCGTATCCACGGCGGACGCCAAGGCGACGCTGCTAGGGATGGTGGATCCCGTCTGGCTCGATCCCGAGTTCATGCTGGCGGTGAAGAACATCAAGCTGCGCGGCTGCACCGCGTTCGCGTTCTATGCCGTGGACCGCCCGGTGGACGACACCACCAAGTCGTTCACCGCCACGGTGAGTCTCACGCCAACCACCACCGCCCTCGAGCGCGCGGCCGACGCGGCCAAATACGGCGAGATCTCCGCGGACCCGCACATCGAGATCTTTTCACCGACGCTGCGCTGGCCGCAGCTGGCACCCGAGAACCGGCACGTGGTCACCGCGCGCATTCAGTTCGCTCCGTACGAGTTGAACGACGCGAAATGGAGCAAGGCGCAGGTCAGCGCGCTGGAGAAGAAGGTGACCGCGGCCATCGGCCGCGTGATTCCCAACTTCGAGGTGACCGTCGTTCAGCGGGCCCTGTTCACACCGGTCGACGTGGAAGAACGGTTCGGCGTGACGGAGGGCGCGCTCACGCAGGGTGAGCTCATGCTGGATCAGATCCTCTTCATGCGCCCGGTAGCGGGCTGGGGACGATACGCGATGCCCATCGAGGGACTGTTCCTCGGCGGAGCAGCGGCTCACCCCGGACCCGGAATACTCGGCGGAGCCGGAGCGCTGGCGGCGAGGGCGGCAAGGGCCTGAGCAGCGATGAACGGGATGCACCTCAACATGACCTGGGCTGACGTCGCCTTCCTGCACTGGAAGGTGTCGGCTGATGTCCTGCGCCCATTGGTTCCTGCCGGACTGGAGATCGACTCGTTCAATGGAAGCGCCTGGGTGGGCGTGATTCCGTTCGAGATGCGCGATGTGGCTCCCACCGGCATGCCGCCCGTTCCCACAGCGACCGAGTTCCCCGAACTCAACGTGCGCACGTATGTGCGCCATGACGGCCGCGCGGGCGTTTGGTTTTTCAGCCTGGACGCCGCGAGTTGGCTTGCCGTCATGGGCGCCCGCGGCGCGGCAAACCTGCCGTACTTTCACGCGCGTATGAGCTGCTCGAGGCCCGGTCCCGATGATGTCGCATACGAGAGCGAGCGCACGCATCCCGGCGCTGCGCCGGCGCGCTTCCGCGCGTGGTATCGCCCCACCGGCGACGCATTTCTCAGCACAGATGGCTCGTTCGAGCACTGGTGCACTGAGCGTTACTGCCTGTTCACCACGGCCGAGGGCCGACTGCAGCGCCTGGACATCGAACATGCGCGGTGGCCGCTGCAACCTGCCGTCGCCGACGTCGTAGAGAATACCATGGAGGCCGCTTCCGGCATTGCGTTGCCACCCGAGCCGCCGCACGTACTGTTCGCGCGACGACTCGAGGTGGTGGCAAAGTGGCCGGTTCTGGTCGAGTAACGGCTTGACTTACGTCCACGGCCTCCGCCTCCGCGCCGAAAGTATTGGCGCCCTGACCCCGTAGTTGGCATTTTTGAAGCATGTCAGCGTTCAGGCGCACCATCGAATCCTTCCGCCATGGCGCCCACA
>JANNJV010000306.1:0-1576 GCA_031395945.1 Gemmatimonadota bacterium
CGTGTAACCGGCTGTTGCCACCCCATGCCGCGACCACGGTCCGGGTGCGCAACGGCGAAATCTCGGCCACGGACGGTCCCTATGCTGAGACCAAGGAACAACTGGGCGGCTACTACCTCATCAACGCCAAGGATCTCAACGACGCCATCAAGATCGCGGCGAAGATCCCTTCGGCGAAGCTGGGCGGCGTCGAGGTGCGTCCCATTCAGGAGTTCGACCAGCCTTCGTGACTTTCGCCGAGCGGGTGGACGAGATCTATCGCGTCGAGTCCCGCTTCGTTCTCGCAACGCTCATCCGTCTTCTCGGCGACTTCGACCTCGCCGAGGAGGCGCTGCAGGACGCGTTCGTCGCCGCGCTGGAGCGCTGGCCGGCCGAGGGTGTGCCGCGCAATCCGCGCTCGTGGCTCATTTCAGCGGGACGCTTCAAGGCCATTGATCGGCTGCGGCGCATCTCGAAGCACGACGACGTCGCCGCGAGTCACGCGCGCGAGCTGGAGTTGCAGGCGACCGAAATGGTGGACGACGACCAGCAGATTCCCGACGATCGCCTGCGCCTGATCTTCACCTGCTGCCACCCGGCCCTCAACGCCGACGCTCAGATCGCGCTCACGCTGCGGGAAGTCTGCGGTCTCACCACCGAGCAGGTAGCCAGCGCGTTTCTGACCCCCGCGCCCACGCTGGCGCAGCGCATCGTACGGGCGAAGGCAAAGATCCGCGCCGCGCGCATACCATATGAAGTGCCTGAGCGCGCGGAGCTGCCGCAGCGGCTGGATGCCGTGCTTCACGTGGTCTATCTCGCGTTCAGTGAAGGGTACAGCGCGTCCGCAGGAACGGCGCTGACGCGCGCTGATCTTTCGTCCGAAGCCATTCGGCTTGGGCGACTGCTGGTCGATCTGCTCCCCGAGGCGGAGGCCATGGGGTTGCTGGCGCTGATGCTGCTGCTCGACGCCCGCCGCGCCGCGCGCACCGATGCTGATGGAGAATTCGTGCTGCTCGAGGAGCAGGATCGCGCGTTGTGGGACAAGCGACGCATCGCGGAAGGTGTCGCGCTCGTTGAGCGCGCGCTCACCACGAAATCGTTCGGCCCCTATGCAATCCAGGCTGCGATCGCCGCCGTTCACGCCGAGGCACCCGCGGCCGATGCCACCGATTGGCGCCAGATCGTGGGACTCTACGACGTGTTGATGAGAGCCGAGCGGTCGCCGGTGGTCGAGCTCAATCGCGCGGTGGCCGTGGCCATGCTCGACGGTGCGGAGTCAGGCTTGGCGCTGGTGGATGCCATCCTCGCGCGCGGCGATCTGTTGGACTACCGGTTTGTTCACGCGGCACGGGCTGACCTGTGCAGGCGCCTGGGTCGCAGCGCGGAAGCACGCGTCTCGTATGAGCGCGCCCTCGCCCTCACGCAACAGGATGCAGAACGCCGTTTTCTGGAGAGACGGGTGCGCGAGGTCTAGGGCTTTGGGCTGTGGGCTTGGTCATCAGGAGCCCACAGCCTATCGCACTATGGCGTAAGATCGATCTCGGACAACTTGTGCGCGAGTTCGCGCGCCGAGACGATGCGGTCCGCCGGTTGCAGC
>JANNJV010000336.1:0-10574 GCA_031395945.1 Gemmatimonadota bacterium
GCGGACGACTACGAATCGGCCAGCAAGGCGGCGCTCGCGGGCGGTACCACGACGCTTATCGAGATGATCTGTCCGGGGCCCAAGGACGAACCGTGGGAGGCATATCAGCTGTGGAAAGCGCAAGCGAAGGAGAAGGCCGCAGTGGACTACTCCTTTCACATGTCCGTAGTGCGGTTCGAGCCCAAGGTGCGCGAGCAGTTCCAGCGCATCGTCAAGGACGGCATTCCGTCGTTCAAGGTGTTCCTGGCGTACAAGGGCGCGCTGGATCTGTCCGATGAGGATCTGTACGCCGCGATCGGCTACGCAAGGTCGCTCGGTGTGATCATCACGGCGCACTGCGAGAACGCGGAAGCCATTGACGCCATGCAGCGCAGCCTGATAGCCGCGGGGCACACCGGCCCGGAATGGCATGGTCCCTCGCGGCCGCCCGTGGTGGAGGCGGCAGGCGTACACCACATCTGCAGCTTCGCGGCCTTGACGGGCGCGCACGTGTATACGGTCCACACGTCGTGCGACGAGGCCGTGCGCGAAGCGTTGAACGCGCGCTACCGCGGCGTGAACGTCTGGGTCGAAGCCGTCGCGCCCCACCTCGTGCTCGACGAGAGTTACGCGGCGCTCCCTGATTTCGAGGGCGCCAAATACGTCATGTCACCGCCCCTTCGCGAGCGGCGCAACCAGGACGTACTGTGGAACGGATTGCGTTCCCGCTCCGTCAGTACCATCGGCACCGACCACGCTCCGTTCACGTTCGAGCCGCAGAAGAAATTGGGTCTCGAGGCGTTCACCAGGATCCCCAACGGCATTCCCACCATCCAGGAACGCGTGGATCTGGTGCACACGTACGGCGTCGCGAAAGGCCGGCTCACGCTCAACGACATGGTCGACGCGTGTAGCACACAGGCGGCGCGGATTTTCGGCATGTACCCCCGCAAGGGCGACATCAAGGTCGGCTCGGATGCCGATCTCGTCGTCTATGATCCCAGGTTCCGCGGCACGTTCAAGCACGTGGATGGATACTCGAAGGCCGATTACTCCGCCTACGAGGGTTGGGAGCGCATCGGCAGGCCAAGCGTCGTGACCGTGCGGGGCGAAGTCCAGGCGCGCAACGGCAAGTTCGTCGGCACCATCGGACGCGGACAGTTCATCAAACGCGAGGCAACGCATGGGTAAGACAACGAAAGCTGTGGGCTCTGAGCGTTCCGCTTCGGGCGCACAGCCCAGGGCCCACAGCCCACAGCCCAATGCGAGCGACATTCTCGCCAGGCATAAGGAATTCCTCTTTCCCTGCGTCGCCAACTATTACGAGAAGCCCATTGTCCTCACGCAGGGCAAGGGAGCGCACGTGCGCGATGCCGAGGGGCGGGACTATCTCGACTTTTTCGGCGGCATCCTCACGCTCGGCCTGGGGCATTGCCACGACGAGGTGGTGCAGCGCGTGCAGGAGCAGATCGCGCAGCTGGGGCACACCTCTACGCTGTATCCCACCGCCGGCATCGTGAACGTGGCGGAAAAGCTCGCGGACATGACGCCCGGGAAACTCAAGAAGAGCTTCTTCACGACCAGTGGCACCGAGGCCAACGAGACAGCCATCCTGCTCGCCAAGATCTACACCGGCAAGCAGGAGATCATCGCGCTGCGGCACGGGTACTCCGGGCGGAGCCTCACCGCGCAATCGCTCACCGGGCACGCCCCGTGGCGCCTCGTGCCGACGCAGGTGGCCGGAATCAAGCACGCCATGTCGCCCTATTGCTACCGCTGCCCCTTTGGGCTGGAGCACAACGACGGCGAATGCGGCTACAAGTGCGCTACCGATATCGAGGAGTTGATCCGCACCGAAACGACCGGGCAACCCGCCGCGTTCATCGCGGAGCCTATTCAGGGCGTCGGCGGATTCATCACGCCGCCCAAGGGCTACTTCGAGGTCGCCGTTGGCATCGTGCGGAAGTACGGTGGCGTCTTCATCTGCGATGAAGTCCAGACGGGCTTCGGCCGTACGGGCGATCACTGGTGCGGCATCTCACATTGGGGCGTGGAGCCGGAGATCATGACATTCGCGAAAAGTATCGCGAGCGGTTTCGCCGTCGGCGCAACGATCGCCACCGACGAAGTCGCGAATTCGTTCACAGGACTCACGATCTCGACGTTCGGCGGAAGTCCCATCACCATGAGCGCGACCGAAGCAACCCTCGATGTGATGCAGCGAGAGGACACGCGCAAGCGATCGGCCGAGCGGGGCAGGCAGTTGCGCGGTCACCTGATGGCGTTGAAGGACAAGTATCCCGTAATCGGCGACGTGCGCGGCATGGGACTCATGCAGGGCATGGAGCTGGTGGAGGATCGCAAGACCAAGGAGCCGGCACCGAAGCGCACGACAAAACTGCTCGAGGCGGCGAAGAAGCACGGCCTGCTCGTCGGCAAGGGCGGGCTGTACGGCAACGTCATCCGCATCGCGCCGTCCATGCTGATAAGCGCCGGCGAGGTCGACGACGCCGCCGCCCGCCTGGACAAGGCGTTCGCCGAGGTCTGAGCGGATGATGTCGAACGTCGGCCTCCACGCGGCGAGCGCCGAACCTGCCGTCTATGACGGCACGGCTGCCGATCCAACGCTCATCAATCCCGACCTCGCACCCGTCCCCGCGGATCAGCGGACCTGGACTTGGTGGCACATCGCCTCCTTGTGGATCGGGATGGCCATTTGCATCCCGACGTACACGCTGGCGTCGAGTCTCGTGGAGCGTGGATGGTCCTGGCAGGCGGCGGTTGCCTCGGTCATCCTTGGCAACTTCGTGGTGCTCATCCCGATGGTGCTCAACTCGCACGCGGGCACGAAGTACGGCATCCCGTTTCCCGTGCTCGCACGTTCCGCATTCGGAGTGCGGGGCGCCAACGTGCCCGCGATCCTCCGTGCTATCGTCGCCTGCGGCTGGTTTGGCATCCAGACGTGGATCGGAGGATGGGCCATCTACAAGCTGCTCGAGGTGCTATGGCCCGCCATCGCGACGGTGCCGCGCGTGCTGCCCGCCTGGGTGGGACTCGGGACTGGCGAGGCGGTCTGCTTTCTCTTCTTCTGGGCGATCAACGTGTGGATTGTGCTCCGAGGCATGGACTCTATCAAGCTGCTGGAGACATGGGGCTCCCCATTCCTGCTCGCCATCGGGGCCGCGCTGCTCGTGTGGGCCTACGTTCGATCCGGCGGCTGGGGGCCGATGCTCACCAACGCGCCCGCGCCGGCCGCCGGCCCCGGCACGAGCGGCGGCGCCACCGGCGGCACGACGGCGGGAATGATAGGAGCCGGCCTCACCTCCGCCGTCGCGTTCTGGGGGACGATGGCGCTGTCGATTCCTGACTTCTCGCGGTTTGCGCGCAGTCAGCGCGATCAGGTGGTGGGACAGGCGGTGGGGCTGCCGCTCACCATGGCGATGTTCGCGTTCATCGGCGCGGTGGTCACCAACGCGACGGTCGTGATCTTCGGGACGCGCATCTCGGACCCCGTCGCCCTGCTGGCGCGAGTCGGAGGTCCGTTTGTCGTCGTGCTCTCGATGCTCGGCTTGAGCATCGCGACCCTCACGACCAACATCGCTGCAAATGTCGTGGCGCCCGCCAACGACTTCAGCAACATTGCGCCGCACCGCATACGCTTCAAGACCGGCGCCTTGATCACCGCGGGCATCGGCATCCTCATGATGCCATGGCGCCTCTACAACGATGCCGCGGCCTACATCTTCGCCTGGCTCATCGGATATGGCGTGCTCCTCGGGCCCATCGCGGGCATAATGATCGTGGATTACTTCCTGGTCCGGCGGCGCGATCTGAATCTCGAGGCGCTGTACCGCCGCGGCGGTGAGTACGAATACAGCCACGGCGTGAATTGGGTCGCGATGCTGGCACTCGCGCTTGGGATCGCGCCCAACTTGCCTGGGTTCCTCAACGCCATCGGCGCAATGAAAGCGTCGCCGGTGTCCATCGCTATCTACGACTGGGCCTGGTTCGTGGGGTTCGGCGTCGCGGCCATCACATACCGAATTGGAATGCGCGCAGCTGCGCGCGATGCACAGGTGCGCATGCATGCCAGCCTCTAACCCGGTGCGCGCCGGTGCGTACGCGGCCATGAATCCGCTGCCCACGCTCGCGCCCGATCAGCTCGAGCGCAACTTCGCGGAGATCGCGCCGCCGCTCACGCCAGACGCCGCGTTGCTGGAAGCGAACAAGTGTCTTTATTGCTACGACGCTCCGTGTACGCACGCGTGCCCCACGCACATCGACGTCCCCAGTTTCATAAAGAAGATTGCCACCGGGAACATGCGCGGTTCGGCGCGCGTGATTCTCGACGCCAACCCCATGGGGCACTCCTGCGCGCGCGCCTGCCCGGTGGATGTGCTGTGCGAGGGCGCCTGCGTGCTCAACGATCGCGACGAGCAACCCATCAAGATCGCGCTGCTCCAACGCCATTCCACCGACTGGGCGCTCGAGCATGACTACCAGCCATTCAGCGCGGGGACGGACACGGGTCACCGTGTCGCCATCGTTGGTGCGGGGCCGGCCGGCCTGTCCTGCGCGCGCGACCTGCGCCGATTCGGCCATCGCGTCACGATATTCGAAGAGCGCGAGCAACCGGGCGGCTTGAACAGCTTCGGAATCGCAGAATACAAGATGCGGCTTCCAATCGCGCTCGCCGAAGCGCGGATGGTGCTGGACCTCGGCGTCGACTTGAAGACCGGCGTGCGGGTCGGAAGGGACATCGACATGGCGCAGCTCCAGCGCGAGCACGACATCGTGTTCGTCGCCATAGGCCTCGGTGCCACGCGCCGGTTGGGCATCCTGGGCGAGGACTTGCCGGGTGTGGCTGACGCGCTCGTGTTCATCGAACACCTCAAGAGCAATCCATACTCGAACACCCAGATCGGCCGCCGGGTGATCGTGGTGGGCGCCGGCAACACGGCTATCGACGCTGCGACCCAGGCCAAGCGCCTGGGCGCGGAGCGTGTGACGCTGGTGTACCGGCGCGGGCCCGAGGATATGTCGGCGTACGAGTACGAGTATGAGCTCGCCAAGAAGGACGGCTGCGAGTTCCGCTTCAACACGGTGCCCAAGGCCGTGCTCGGAAGCGGTCAGGTGACCGGACTTGAATGCGCGCGGAGCGAGGTTGGATCGCCAGGCCCCGACGGAAAGCGCGCGTTCAGAGAGGTGCCGAACAGCGGCCACGTGATCGAGTGTGACACGATTCTTCGAGCGTTGGGACAGACACCGCGCGACGAAGTCGCGAAGGCGTTCGGTCTCCGCGTCGACGGCTCGCGACTCGTGAGTGACAACCCGAAGGTTCTCGTTGGCGGGGACTGCGGCAATGGCGGCGCCGAGATTGTCAACGCTGCTGCCGAGGGCGTGCAGGCTGCTCGGCGCATTCATGATCTGCTCAGGCGGTAGAAAATGGCTGACCTTTCTGTGGACTTCGCGGGCATCAAGAGCCCGAACCCGTTCTGGCTCGCGTCCGGACCGCCGACCAACACGTACGTCCAGGTCGCGAAGGCCTTCGATCAGGGATGGGGCGGCGCCGTGTGGAAGACCATCGGCGAGCCCATTATCAACGTGTTCTCCAGATATGGGTCCATAGACCTCGGCAAGACCAGGATGGTTGGCTTCAACAACATCGAGCTGATCTCCGACCGGCCTGTCGAAGACAATCTCGCGGAGTTGGCCGAGGTCAAGCGCAACTACCCGAACAACGCGGTGATCGCGTCGCTCATGGTGGAGAGCAAGCGCGAAGCATGGCACGAGATTGTGAAGCGGACACAGGACACCGGCGTGGACGGCTTCGAGCTCAACTTCGGCTGTCCGCATGGCATGAGTGAGCGCGGCATGGGCGCCGCCGTTGGCCAGGTGCCGGACTACACCTGCCAGATCGTGGAGTGGGTCAAGGAGGTCGCGACGATCCCGATCATCGTGAAGCTCACGCCCAACGTCACTGACGTCACCTACATCGCGCGCGCCGCCGTGAAGGGGGGAGCCGACGCGCTCTCGCTCATCAACACCATCAATTCAATCGTTAGTGTGGACCTCGAGACCTTCTCGCCGCGCCCCTCGGTGCGCGGGAAGGGAAGTCACGGCGGCTACTGCGGCCCCGCGGTGAAGCCCATCGCGCTGCACCTGGTGTCCGCGGTCACCAGCGATTCCCAGGTCACGATTCCCGTGTCGGGCATCGGCGGCATCGCCACCTGGCAGGACGCCGCCGAGTTCATCGCGCTCGGCGCGGGGACCGTGCAGGTCTGTACCGCCGCGATGCATTATGGCTTCCGGATTGTCGAAGACCTGTGCGACGGGTTGAGCAACTGGATGGACGATCGCGGCTACATTCGGCTCGAGGATTTCCGCGGACGTGCCGTGCCCAACGTGACGAAGTGGGAGGAGTTGGATCTCAACTATCATCTCGTCGCCAGCATCGACTACGACAAATGCATCGGGTGCGAACTCTGCTGGACGGCCTGCGAGGACGGAGCGCACCAGGCCATTCGCCGGAACGCTCGCAACAACGGCAACGAGGTCGTGGAAATCATCGAGGAAGCGTGCGTTGGCTGCAACCTGTGCAGCCAGGTATGTCCCGTGGACGGATGCATCACGATGAAGGAAGTGCCCAACAGCTACCCGCCGACGTCGTGGAAGCAGTACTCGGCGGGGAAAGGAACTCTCGCGCCCAGATCCGAGCATTTTCATACGGCCAGCTGGGTGCCGAAGCACTAGGGCTATGGGTTCTGGGCTCTGGGCGGTGGGTTCTTGGCCCAAAGCCCACAGCCTAGAGCCCTCTAAATCCCAAATTGCTTGAGATGATGATCCAGGTGCTTGACATGCAGCTGGCTCCACTGGGCACCGGTCATCGAGAAGTTTCTGCTGGCTGGCCACGACGCATCGGCGTCAGCGGCCACGAAGCGATCGATGAGCGCTAAACACCGGGCGCGCTCCGTCTCGAAGTCGTGATGTTCCAGAGCAACCATGTCGGGACGGGTTCGAGCGCCTCGCGGCCACGGGACGTTCAGCACCAGCCAGCGAAGTAGCGCGCGCGGTAACGGCGGCTTGGATGGCGGTGCGACGTACTCGCCCAACGATTCCCGCAACGGCACGTTCACATGCCAGAGCATCTGATCCACCGTCATCGAGCCCCAGCGCCTCGGCGTATCCGGTCGCAGCGCCAGCAGCCGCTGTTTGATGGATTGGAGAGTGACGGGGTCGTGCAGCATCGCCATGTCGCTGCTCTCAGGTTGTCGCGAGCACGAACCCCATGCCGCGCTTGGCCGTGATCTTCGCATCCGCGTTCGCGGTGTCGAGCTTCTTCCGCAATCGCGTAACATGGACATCGACGACATTCGAGCCGGGATCGAAGTGCATGTCCCAGACTTTCTCGAGCAGCTGCGCCCGCGTGACCACCTGACCCTGATGTATGAGGAAATGCTCCAGGAGCTGGAATTCCTTGGCCGTGAGTGCGCACTCTTTCGTATCGACGTACACCAGACGTGTCAGCCGGTTTAGGACCACGTTGCCGCACGCCAGCTGTTCGGATCGCGTCGCGCCTCCGCGCCGAACCAGCGCCCGCATCCGCGCCCGAAACTCATCGATCACGATCGGCTTCGTCAGGTAATCGTCGGCGCCGGCGTCCAGCGCGCGTACGGTGGTCGCGGAGTCGTTTGCTCCGGTCAGTACGATCACTGGCGTTGATCGTCCTTCTTTACGCAGCGCCTGCAGAACCGTCAGGCCGTTCCGGTCGGGAAGGGCCAGATCCAGTACGATGGCGTCGTACTCATTTACAAAAGCCATGGTTTGCGCGTCGTTTCCCGTAGTTGCGTGATCCACCGCAAACCCTTCCTGCTCAAGGACTTGCCGAGTCAGCAGGGCCATGGTCTCGTCGTCTTCGACTAATAAGGCTCGCAAAAGGCTCTGGGTTAAAAGCTGTGGGGACTTCGATGACGAAAGCGTAATGTGTGCGACAGAGTCGTGTAATAGGGGGAGGGACACTCTTCATGTGCAACTCAGAGTACCTCCTCCTACAAGAGACCCCTCAATGAACGCAAAACGAATCCTGGCGATAGTGGTGCTGCTTGCTGGCGCGACGAGTGTCGCAGCCGCGCAGACCGCTACCCAGACCGTGACATTTCAGGTCGACGCCATCAATCAGATCGCATTCTCCGGCAGCCCCTCGCTGGTAATCAATACGGCGACCGCCGGTAGTAACCCGACCAACGCGTCGGCCGCCGCCACCTGGGCGGTGACGACCAACCAGAGCAACGCCAAGATCACCGCGAGCATCAACTCCGCGATGCCGGCGAACGTGACCCTCTCCGTGAACCTCACCGCTCCCGCCGGTGCCTCGAGCGCGGGCGCGCAGGGCCTCAGCACCACAGCCGTCGATCTCGTGACCAGCATTACGCAGGTGGCGCAGGGTGCCCTTGCCGTCAGCTATTCACTCGCGGCTACGCCGGCAGCCGGTGTGGTTGCATCGACGACTCGCACCGTGACCTACACGATCACCGGCGGCACCTGACCTCGGCGTGGACGTACCCGTGAAAGTCTTTCGACGCGGTTGGCTGGGCGCCGTCCTGCTCATCATGGGAAGCAGGGCGGCGTTCGCGCAGACACTGGCGGTTTCGGGTAGCCCGGGATTGCTCAGGATCAACAGCGCCGTAGCTGGCTCTCAGCCAATCTCCGTCAGTAACGCCACGACGACCTACACCGTTGTGACACCACCCGCCAACCGCCTGTACAATGTTACGGCTCGCCTGAACGCGGCCATGCCCGCAGGCGTCACGCTCAACGCAACACTCGCCGCTCCGACGGGGGCGACGTCGCTCGGCCCGGTGGCGTTGGATGCCACCGCGCGCAACGTAGTCACTGGAATTACGCGCAACACCACGGCGACCCGGGGCATCACCTACCAGCTCAGCGCGACGGTACTCGCCGGCGTCGTACCGAACAGCAGTCGCACCGTCACTCTCACCATCGTACAGGCACCGTAGCCATGCCAAGTCACCTTCGCACACTCGCGGTCACCGTCGCCCTGCTCGGCGCTGCTCAGGCACGGGCGCAAATCGCGGTGGTCGGAAGCACTGTCGAGGAACGTGTCGCGGCGCCGGGCGAGAGCTACGTCAGCACCATCGTCGTTCGCAATCTCACGCAGCAGGATCAGCCGGTCCGCATCTACCAGACCGACTACCTGTTCTTCGCGGATGGGACGTCGCATTTCGACGACATTGGCACCGCGCCGCGGTCCAACGGGAAATGGGTGACGCCCACCGTGCGGTCGCTGCTCGTGCCGCCCGCGAGCGAAATGACGGTGAGCTACACGGTGCGGGTTCCCTCGAACGATTCGCTCGTGGGCACGTACTGGAGCACGATCATGGTCGAAGGCGCGCCGTCGGAAGCTGGCCGCTCGTCCAGCGGACGCCCGCAGGTAGGCCTGGGCGCTGTGGTCCGCTATGGCGTGCAGGTGGCGACTCACATTCGCACCACCGGATCCCGCAAGGTCGCATTCGCCAACTCCCGATTTCTCACGAATCCGGACAGCACGCAGAGCTTCGAGCTCGAAGTGAAGAACGAAGGCGAGCGCGCCTATCGCCCGGCGTTGTGGATCGAGGTCTACGACCAGCAGGGTACGCTACGCGCCAACGCCCGCCAGGAGCGCGGGTTGCTGTACCCGGGCACGTCACTGAAGCAGACATTTGCGCTGGGCCGCTTGCCGGCAGGCACCTATCGTGCGGTCGTATTCGCCGATTCGGGTGAAGACGCCGTCTTCGCGTCGCAATTCACCCTGAAGCGGTAGCTGGACGCTCTATGCGCGGCGCACTCGCTGTCGCTCTCACCACAGCGGGTACGTTGTGCGCGGCGCCGAACCTTGGCGCGCAGAGCGTGCGGATTCGCGCCGCGCGTACCGACACGATCATCGCACGGTCCGCCGTCACGGCTGCGTTCACCATCGCCAACCAGCGAACCGAGCGCCTGACATTTACACCTGTCGTCGAGGCGCCGTCGGGCTGGACGGTATTGATGGGATCCACCGCGATCACCATCGCGGCCGACGCTATGGAGGTCGTGATGGTGAGCGTGATGGTTCCGGCGAAAGCCGCGGCCGGCACGTATGCCATTCGAGTTACCGGCGCCGGCGCGTTGGACTCGGCGATCGTACGCGTGCCCCAGCGCCGGCTGCTCGAGGTTTCGTTGATGGAGCGTCCCGGCTTCGTCGTGTCCGGCAAGAGCTACGACGCGAACTTTCTCGTGCGCAACCGAGGCAACGCGCCTGCGGTGGTGCGGCTTTCGGCCCGTAGCACGTTGGGCGCGGCCGCCATGGCGGATACCTCGTTCACGCTGCTCGCGGAAGAAGCGCGCACGGTAGCCGCCCATGTACGCTCTCCTGCCGGCCTCTCCGCCGCCTCCGATGACGTCCTGGAAGTGTTCGCGACACAATTCGGGGAGACCGGCCAGACGCAGGCGTCGGCTCGCGGCACCCGCGTGGCCGGGCCGATTCGCCCCAAAGAGGGGTTTATACGAGGGCCGACGCGGGTGTAACATAGCGCCCCCCCCGGGGACGCCCTCACCCC
>JANNJV010000344.1:0-16776 GCA_031395945.1 Gemmatimonadota bacterium
CGTGGGAGACGGCATCGTCCAGTTCTGGATCGACAATGTCCTGGTGATGAACTACAACGGCGAGGACGCCGCCAGCCCCGCCTTCCGCAGGGTCTTTACCCGGACCCTGCCCATGGCGAGGATCTTTCAGTACCCCGGCACCGTCAACGGCGGTGCGCCGCAGAATCAGAGCCGCTGGTTCGACAACGTGCGGTTCTGGGTGGAACGAGGCTCATGAACGGACAGCTTCCCGACGGGCACGTTCAGGCTAACTTCGCGAACCCGTGAATTTCCTCCTCCTCTGCGAAGGCAATGCTGAAACCAGGGACGCCTGGTCTGGCAGTGGCAAAGGGATCGTCGATGGGCTTCGAGAGCGCGGACACCGGGTCACCACGGCTGATGTAGACCTGTACGGGGTGCAGCGGCTCGCGGTGGCCGCCGCTTCGTTCCACCCCTTACTCGACAAGTGGCGTACGTCATTTCGCCTGGGCGAACATGGTTTCCGGGCGAGATCCCAGAATGCCAGATCATTCGTCGCGCATAACGCGACCGGAAGCGAGTGGGTGCTCCAGATAGGCGCCACTTTTGACGCTTCGTCCAGCCTTGCGCCGCATGCCCTCTACTGCGACTCCAACATCTGGATGTCGCACCATCTGAAGTCCCTGGGCCACACCCATGCCGCCTGGCTCACCGAGTCCCAGTTTCGCGGGGTGGTCAGGCGAGAACAGTCGGTGTATGACCGAGCGAAATTGATCTTCACGATAAGCGATCGACTTCGCCGCTCCTTCATCGAGGACTTCTCGATTCCGGAAGAGCGCGTTCACGCCGTCTACGCCGGCGCCAACATTAACGCTTCTTTCGAGCAAGCGGTGCTACGATATCAACGGGAGGCACACCCGCCGAGAATTTTCTTTCTGGGCCGCCATTTCGAGCGCAAGGGGGGACCGGAGCTTCTCGCCGCATTCAGAAGCGTACGGCAGCATATCAAGGATGCAGAGCTGATTCTGGCTGGATCGACGACAACCGTTCACGAACCCGGAGTCCAATGCTTCGGGTGGCTCGAAAAGGATCATCCGGAGACGGCAGATCGACTCGCCTGGTGCTACGGGACGGCAGACGTGTTTTGTCTACCGACGCGGTTTGACGCATTCGGCATCGTGTTCGTAGAAGCGATGCAGTTTGGACTGCCTTGCGTCGGGACCGATATTGTCGCCGTCCCGGAGATTATCGAGGATGGGCGTACCGGCTTTCTCGTAAAACCGGGTGACGTCGAAGGCCTTGCTGCGCGTCTTACGACGTTGCTGCATGACCCAGCTCTCTCCAAGTCAATGGGCGAACGTGGTCGGGCACGGGTTCGGGAACGCTTCGCCTGGCCGTCGGTCGCCGATCGCATTGCGACGGCCCTCCAGCGGGCCTGAACGGTCATGATGCCGCTCTGGAGCCGGCTCATGGGGTCGGCCATATCACGATTGGCTCGTGCCGGTGGTGTACTCGCTTTTCACGGCGTAGCACGGTCTATCGACGGTAGCCAACTCAATGTGACCGTGGAGTTGTCTCTCTTCGAGAGATTACTGGAAGCCTGCCGATCGGTGGGGGAGTTCGTTCCTTTGCGCGACCTGATCGGTCGACGGCAACGGGGTCGCAGCACAGCGCGCATGATCGCGCTGACCTTTGATGATTCCTATGCCTCAGTGGCGGAGGCTGCCGCCGCCGTCCTCGTGAAGCACGCCATACCGTCGACCGCCTTCGTTGTCACGCAGGCGGCGCGCGATGGCGAGCCGTTCTGGTGGGATCGCCTGGCCGCGGTCAATTCCGCGGCGGACGAGGTTCAGTGGAATCGTTTCGTAGATCGGGTCGGGGTTGCTCCCGCCTACTTGAATGGACCTCATCAGCAGTTTGGACGAACACATGCCGTCCGACAGTGGATCCTCGCTCAATTCGCGGGTCGTTTGGACGGAAGGGTGGAAGATGCGCTCTCCGAGGCTGAGGCCGTGTGCCGGTGTGGTGCGCAAGACCGTCCCATGACCTATGACGCCCTTGCCGCGTTCGTTGCGAGCACCGCCGCTGCGGTGGGACCTCACACCCTGACGCATCCGGTCATACCGCTGCTGGGAGAGGATGAGGGGGTAAACGAGATTCGTCAGAGTCATCAGGAACTGCTTGAGCGTTTCAACCAAGTCGAGCCATATTTCGCTGTGCCCTTCGGACTGTTTGATGTTAGAACGGCCGGTTGGGTCAGGAGTGCGGGACTGCAAGGATTCCTCACGCTGGGCGGCGTGTCGATCGCTGGCGAAGACCGATTCGGAGAGACACCGAGAATCTGTATTTCGACGGCTACAGAACCTACGCGACTGGCTCTTCGCGTTTCGGGCCTCCTCGACTTTCGAAGGCCCCCGCGATATCCGGCAATGCCAACCGCTACAACCTAAAGGAGGAGCGAGCTACTGCTTCTGCCGACGGTGCACGCTGCCACGGACGGACAGCGTGCACTGAATCGTGCGAGCCCATCCTATGCGTAGCGTTTCATTGGTTTTGAGCTTGGATACCGAGGAAGACGACTGGATACCTACGCGTACAGGGTGGACGGTCGAGAACGCACGTAGCCTGCCGCAGTGGCATGCGTTCTGTCGGCGGCTGGGGGTACGCCCCTCGTATCTCGTCGCCTACTCGATGGCGTCAACGCCGTGGGCCGCCTCCATTCTCAAGGACTTGGCGTCCGACGGCTCGGCTGAAATCGGTGCGCATTTGCACCCGTGGAACACGCCGCCCGCAGAGCAGAACGAACCGGCGCATTTCACAATGCTGTGCCACTACACCCTCGCGTCACAGGTTGCCAAGCTGACGGCATTACGGGATTCCGTCACCAGCATCACCGGAAATCAACCTACCGTTTTCCGCGCTGGTCGATTCGGCCTTGGCGCCGATACCATTACGGCGCTGTCGCGATGCGGTTTCCGGGTTGATACAAGCGTCACGCCGTTCTTCACGTGGGAGGATTACGACGCCGGTCCGAGCTTCATCGGGGCGCCAATGGAAGGCTACAGGGTGGATGGCAAAGGGGACGTTCGGCAAAAGGCGCCCGACGGCCCCATTGTCGAGGTGCCGCTATCCTCTGGTCATACCCGCTTCGGGCCAGCGGTTTGGGGACCGCTCAGTCGCATTTTCGAGCACCCGATCTCTCGCACGATTCGCCTGGCAAGCCTGGCCGCGCGAATTGGTCTCGCTCGGCGATGCATCTTGAGCCCGGAGGTCCACCCGGTATCGGACATGCTGGCAATGAGTCGAGAGATCGTGAAGGCGGGAATTCCTTTCCTTCACATGTTCCTTCACAGCTCGAGCTTGCGCCCTGGACTGAGTCCGTTCGCACGAAACCAGTCTGAGGTGGATCGCCTCTATGAACGAGTTGAACGGTACATGGAAGCGATCCGTGCCGAAGTGGACATTGTTCCGTCCACGGTGGCTCAAGTCGCCGCGCTCTACGCGTGAGTACCGATAAGCGTCCGTTAGACTTTGCGCGCGAGGACCAGGAACGCTGGTGACAGTGCCGCCATCGCTTGTAGTCCACCTGCACTTTCCAATATTCGTGCCCAGCGGGTCTGGAAGACGCCTTCCCGCGCGAGCCTTGCGAGAATGAGCCACCACGCGATGCCCCGTGTTCTTTCGACCACAAAACCATTGGCCGCAAGTATCCGGCGCAGCTTCCTGTAGTGAAGGTCGGATCTGGCCCATTGATCGGTCGTCACCAGGCGCTCTCCGGCAAATAGCGTTCTGCCGATGCGGTGTAAGGAGTAGGGATTCCGATGGTTGTCGAGAATCAGGTATCCACCTGGCCGGAGACTGCCGTGAATAGCCCTGAGCGCAGCGTCGCGAAGCTCGTCCTGCGCGTTTCCGAAGAACCGAAACGCCGTCACCAAGTCGAATTCCCCAAGCTGCACGTCACCGCGGGTGAGGTCGCCGTGAATGAAGGAGTAGGCCGGAAACTTTCTACGCGCCTCGGCCAGCATCGATTCAGAGATGTCAACGCCGACAGTCTCACGGGCATATGGGCCGACAACCTCAACCAGCCGACCCGTGCCGCAAGCGAAATCCAAGTATCGGTCTACGCCTTTCGGATAGAATCGCTGTACCCATTTCGCTACTTCAATCGCTTCGCGCTGCGCAAGGTACGAATCCAGGGGTCCGCCACGAATGCCTTCGTCGTAGGACGGTCCCCTGTCTATGTGAGATTCACGGTAATCACGCCCGCTCGGTGATGTGGAAGACAAGATCCCTCCCTCCATTTTGTTTTCGGCCGACTGGGCAGGACTTGAGGACTTCGTTGCGCGCCCGGCGCAGCGTTCCGAACGAGGCGGGAGCGCTGCACACAAGACTGGAAAGGTAACCGTGAAAATGACCGAGATGCGCCGACCTCGCATCGTCGCCTGGCTCGCGACAATCGTGTGGCTCGTCGCCATTGGGCTGCTGACGCTCATTCCTGACCCGATGGCGCGAGGTAGCGCCGCTGGGCCGCTGTGCTGGTACTGCGACAGTTATGCAACGCTCGATGTGGCGCTCAACATCGCGCTGTTCTTGCCCCTTGGAATCGCGCTCAAGAGACTGGGTTGGTCATGGCAACGTTTGCTCCTGACTACTCTGGGACTCGCGACGCTAATTGAAGTACTTCAGTTGGAGCTGGTTGGCGGGCGGGACGCAAGCATACGGGACTTGCTGGCGAATACCGCCGGTGCTGGTTTCGGCGCTTGGGTCTCCAGTGCGTGGCGACCAACCTTGCACGCTTCGTCCGCACTCGCCCGATCGCTCGTGCGAGTGGGCGCGCTCGTGCTGCTGGCGGTTCTGGGATTCGTCAGTTGGTGCTGGCGACCGAACTTTCCCCGATCACAGTACTTCGGCCAGTGGGCGCCCGACCGCGGGCAGGAGTCGGTTTTCGCTGGGCAGATTCTCTCAGCAACCGCTGGGGGACAGGCTGCGCCGGGAGGCGGACCGCTTGACAGCTCGGTGGCTGTGCGCGATCGCCTACTTGTGACTGGCGGTCGACTGACGACGCGCATGGTAACGAGCAGAGCTACCAAGTCGGCCGCACCTATCGTCGCGATTTTTGACGACGAGCGACGCATGATTGCCGAACTGGCGCAAGTCGGTGAATCCGTCACGTTCGACCTGAGACAGAACGCTGACGCCGTGCGACTTCGCAAGCCGATGGCTCGACTCGAGACCGGCGTGCTCCTCGATTCGGGAGCCACCGTGGAGATCGAGGGCAAATACGAGCACGGCGAAATGATGATCTCAGCGACGGGCGCCTATGGAGCGGTTCGCCACGTCTCCCAACTCACCCCGGCGCTCGGATGGACGCTTCTTATGCCGTTCAGCCCCGCGTTGGGCGCTTCAGCTTCCTTGATAAGCGCTCTCTGGCTTTCCCTTCTATTGCTGCCATTGGGGTACTGGCAGGGCCGCGCACGGAGCGGCGGCCTGTGGCTGGCTGTTGCGCTTGTGGGAGGCCTCACCTTGCTCCCCCTCGCACTCAGTACTGGAATGGCTGGCGTCGGCGACTGGGCCGGGGCGCTTGCCGGCGTCCTGCTAGGTAGTGTGGCAGGTCGACGAGCCCTGCCGAGATCAGCCTAGATTCTCTCGGCATCATGGCGCGTCTCTGGAGAATGTGGCGGCTGCTCAGCCTCGTCAAACATGCGCCCGATCGCCTCGCGCACGGGAAACGCAGGCGAGCAACACTCGCGGTGCTTTCGCAGATGCCCGCTCCGCGATGTTTTCTCCTGATCTGTCACGGCAACGTCTGTCGGAGTCCGTATGCCGCGACGGCATTGCGACAACGACTTGAGAAACGAGGGGTTCGAGTTCAGGTGGAGTCCGCGGGTTTCATCGGACCCAATCGTCCGGCGCCAGCGGATGCGTTGGCCGCGGCGCTCGAGCGCGGAACTGACCTGGCCGGGCATCGGTCGCAGCTGGTCAGCCGCGCCCTCCTCGACGCGGCCGATCTCATCGTCGTGATGAACACAGCACAGCGTGATGCGATCATGGTCCGGCGACGGGGAATCCCTCGTCAGGTGCTCGTGCTCGGCGACCTCGACCCAGAGCCCATCACGATGAGGGAGATCATTGACCCCTGGGGCAAGTCCCGCGCTACGTTCGACGCGTGCTACGACCGGATCGATCGCTGCCTCGAGGAACTCGTCCGATCATTGGGGAGGCAGGCGGCAGTCAGCGGAACCGCGCGCTGACCGCTGCACCTATCGGCCTACGGTTCTTACTGGCCGCCCCGACGGAACAGCATCACCGGTAGCGTCATGGACATGATGCGCAGATCTTCCACGATGCTCTGTCTGCGGAGATACTCCAGGTCGTAGGTCACCTTCCGGCGCACGTCATCGACGCACGAGTCATACGCCTGGTTGATCTGCGCCCATCCCGTGATTCCGGGCTTCACGCGCTGGCGGAGGGAATAGTCAGGAATGTTGTTGCGCAACTCGGCGAAGATTGCGGGACGCTCAGGACGAGGGCCGACGATGTTCATGTCACCCAGAATGACGTTGTAGAGCTGCGGCAGCTCATCCAGTCTGGTCTTGCGGAGCATCCCGCCGATCGGCGTCACACGTGTGTCCTGCCTTGCTGCCCACACCGCCCGGCCGTCCGATTCTGCATCGACGCTCATGGTGCGGAACTTGAACATCTTGAACGGCTTTCCCCCATGGTCGTAGGTGCGACGATCATCCGCTCGGTTCGCGCGAAAGCGTCGATCCATACCAACCCGGGTCTGCGAATACACCATCGGTCCTGGCGACGTAAGCTTGACGAGCAATCCGACCATGACCATGAGCGGCGCCGTCGCAACAAGCGCCACGGACGCAATTGCGACGTTCACGACGCGGCTGACTGTCTCAGAGCGTTCGCGGGGAACGAGATCGTCACCGGTCGCGGAGACCGCGAGATCCGCACCCACAACCGGAAACAACTGGAGCGGCCTTTCCGTTTTTCCGCGGGGATTGTGCGCCGGGCGGTCGTAGGCCGACGCACTCGTTGGGACGGCACTTCGTGCAACAGAGGGACGAGGGGAAAGCGCAGCCTCCATTTCGCGACGGCCTCCAGGGCTCTTGGCGGGGTTTCAGGACTACAGCAAGGCGAGCCATGAGGGGGCGTCGCCGGCACGCCCTAATGCAGCCTGCGTGCTTCGGTGGACTGGCGGACGTCCATCTGCGGAAGTAGCAGCAAGTCAATCACTTATGCGTGCGAGCGGGTTCGATGGCCATGATGGAAGACGCCTGAATCTGTGGCGGTTACCCCACACCTTTCGGGTGCGCTGCAACACAATGCGGCCTGCGAATTCGTGACGAATCCGCAGGCCGCTGACTGAGCTGGATGACGCGGCTCAGTGTGCCGCTAGCCGCTCTGCTATTTGGAGCCGTTGGCGGCGAGCACGCCGCCTGGCTCGCCGCTCTCGACGGAGTAGCCCGGGGAATAGGCGTAATACTGGAACTCACCGGTGAGTTCTACGCCATTGAGTACGGCACCGAGCGCATCGACAGGAAGCCTATCCATGACCGCGAGCTTCGCGGCAACCATGCGCCGCTCGGTCTGGCCCATCCGCAGGACCATCAGTATCCGCCCCGCCGCGGCGGAGATCGCGTATCCGTCGATGCCCGCTGCGAGCGGCGGAGTGTCGAAAATCAAGACGTCGAATGTGAGGCTCAATTGCTCCACGAGGCGTTTGAGCCTGGGTGACGCGAGAAGTTCGGGGCTCCGCGA
Organism: Gemmatimonadota bacterium; assembly: GCA_031395945.1. Taxonomy (GTDB): domain Bacteria; phylum Gemmatimonadota; class Gemmatimonadetes; order Gemmatimonadales; family Gemmatimonadaceae; genus DASPMP01. Next base: position 7,732 of record JANNJV010000344.1, read on the forward strand.
ATTGCGTCGCCCGCCACTCACGAATGACAGATTGTCGTGCGGTGTTGATCGCACGACTTGCGCTTCATTCAACGAGCCATCGAGGAAATCCGTCAGGCCGCCCGCGAGCGACACTCCGAACAATTTGTGCAACGCGCCTCGCCGAGTATCGCCGTCAATCAGGACGGTCCTCAAACCCGCTTCTGCAAACGACATCGCGAGGTTCGCCGAGACCAGCGACTTGCCATCACCCGGCGCCGCACTCGTCACCGCAACTCTGACAGGTTGCCCGGGCAAGCTTTGCATCACATGCATCCGCAATGTCCGAAACGACTCGACGAACTGCAGCACCTGCTCCGGCGATCCTGAGTGGATGCCGCGCTTCGGCATTCGCGGGACGGCGCCAGCGATGACGAGTCCGAATTCAGTCATTGCCTGGTCGCCGTAACGAACTCGACGATCGAACCTGTCGAGCAGCAGGGCAATGCCAACCCCCGCGCCGAGGCCTCCCAAGACCGCAAGGAGCACCACCATTGGGACCGTGTTCTTGGTGGGTTTGAGAGGAGCAATCGCGGTGTCTAGCACGCTCACGTCCGCATTGGCTCCAGCCTCTGCGAGCTTCGCTTCCGCGTAGCGGTTTTTGAGGTTGGTGTAGAGCCCTTCGGCGACAACCACGGCGCGCATCAAGCGCATTTCCTCGATGGTGCGCGGGGGAATCTTCTGCAACTCCCTGGACGCACCAGCGATTCGACCCTGGTAAGAGCTCTCGCGCTCCCGAAGTTGCCCAAGCAGCTGATCGGCAAGCTGTGGGATGGTCTGGTTCTGCAGTACATCGAGGTTGCGAACCAGATCCTTCACTGACTGATATTCGTCGGTGAATATTTGACGTTCAACCCTGAGTTTGGCTTGCGTTTCGTACAGCGTCTGAAACGCCGAACGCAGCGCCTGGGCTCCAGGGCTTTGGGCGACGCTCGGGATGAGCAGTAGGCCCTCGTAAGAAACACTCCCTCTCGAGGCGTTCGCGATGCTCTTCTCGAGCGCCTCGCGGTCATGCCGCAGGTTGTCGTACTGAATCTTTTGGTCGAAAAAACTCTGGAGCACTGGGTCACGGGTCGCTTCGACCCCCGCCGCGACGGGACCCCCTTCTGTCGGAAGCGTGATTGTATTCACGCGGAAGTGTTCGTATGCGGATTCCGCAGCCTGCGTCGCCTTTTCCGCATATTGAACCTGTTCCTCGAGAATCTTCGCGAACTCGACCATGTTCCGCTTCTTGAGATCGGCCGCGACTTTCACGAACTGGTTCACCCAGGTATTCAACGTGACGGTAGCCCGCTTTGGATCAGGATCCTGATACGTGAGCCATAGGAAGTTGCTACCCGGAGCCATCCGGTTCCCAAGACGGTCCAGCACTTTCAGCGAAGTTTCGCGCGGAGTAGCGACCGTAAAGCGAATTTCTCGCTCGCCGGAGCCCCGGAAGGCGTCGCTCGGAAGCTGCCACTTGAAACCAATCCGTCGACCAATTGAGTCGTTGGTAGTACCACGTTCGACTTCGACGCCCTGAGCGCTCACCAACACCCAAGACTTCTGAGTGCGATCGATAGTCAAGTCGTATTCCCCGGGCACGAAACGCTCGGCAAGCGTGAACCCCGAGAAAATCGGCGAGTCGGTCGGGTTCTCGGGTTGCAGGTAGAGTGAAAGCTCGGCAACGACGCCGTCGACGGTTCGGAAGCTGCGGAACAACACGATCCACGCGCTCGGGTTCAGGAGCTCGCCCGTCCTGATTGGGCCAACCCTGCGATCATCCTGTGGTGTTTCGGACGCAATCCAGACCGTTGCCCGAACCTCATACACAGGGGTGATCAGGCGTGTTGCTGCCAGTCCCGCGACAGTCGCGAGCAAGAACACCACGGCGATGAGCCACTTGTAGCGCCGGACGGCCGCCAGGGGGCGATCGAGAGGATGGCTTTCCGGCATTGGCGGCAGCCCTGCCTGGTCGTCGGATGAAGAAGTCCGAGACGACAGCGGTACGCCGTGCGGCGACTGTGAGCGAACTAGACCTTCACGCATTTCTGTTTTGGCGGAAAACGGTAGGGAGCACGGATCGATGCAATAGTCGAGATGATGGAGGAGTGCTGCGCTAGCTAGCGAAGCAGGGTCATCAGTCCCCACACCAGCGCACTGCTCGTCGATACAAGGGCAATGACATTTGACAACGAGAACCCGCGACGCGCAGGGATAAACACTTCATCGCCCGCTCGAAGATGCAGTCGATCGAGTGACAGTCCATCGGATAGCGCGACGCGAACGTCGGATGCTTTCCAGATAGTTTCTCCTCCGCGCCGCACCACGATTTTGTTGAGATCGGCGTCTCCAGCGGGACCGCCGGCGCTCATGATTACATCCCTGAGAACGACGTCCGCTGCCGTATAGTAGTAACCAGGCGAGCGCACGCTCCCAATCACGGCGAGCGAGAGCAGCGGGATGGCGCGAACCTCGGGATTCCGCAGATACCGGCCGAGATGCCGTCGGAGCGTGTCGGTCAACTCGGAACGGAGGACGCCTTGCAAAGATAGGTCGGCCATTCGTGCAAGTTGAACCAGATTTCCGGATCGTACCCGTATCGTATCGGTTCCGGTGGGGTCGTTCTCAAGGAGCATCAGGATTCTGTCGCCTTCCTGAAAATCGCCCGTTTTCAGACGCGAGCGAAGCAGCCAGGCTTCAGACGTTCGACCCTGGCTCTCGGCGGCTTGGGCTTGGGCCTCCAGCGCTGCTCGTGTTTCGTACTTTGGCACTGCAGTGCCTGACGTAGCCACCGTGGCGGTCTGCGCCGAAAGCGCTCCCGCCGCAAAACCGCTGAGCAGCGCCAACAGCTGCATGCCACGGCGAACGGAAGAAGCGTTCACGCGGCGACTGCCTGCCCGATTGCTGCGCCGATCGTAAGCGTGAGAGCCTGGATTGAGAGGTTAACGGTCATCTTAAAGAGAGGGAGAACCAACAGCGCCGACCGACGCGCGATTTGAACGAGAGCCAATCGAAGTGCAATCTTGGCACCGACGACAGCTTCCCAAACCCGCGTTTTGCATGATTGCTCAAGTTATTGCCAGCCAAGCATATGACTGGCTTAAACACCAGCCGGTTACTTCCTTAGACCTTTGACTTGTGGCGTTCATGCAACATATGTGGCGCCCCCGCTCTCTGTTCCTCTGCGTTGAAAATGGTCGATCGCTTTCCACACTTTTGGCGAATGCCAGCTTCTTAGTCGAGCCATCCCTCAAGCCGTACCAAATCACTGCTGCTGACTCGTGAGTGCGTTGGCAGCGTAAATAGCCGGTCGCGCAGAACGATCGCACCCGGCAACCGGCACCGGCTCACTAATACGGGCTGCGCCTCCGCGTGTTCGTCGAGAGTGCTCGGATAGCCGCGCACTGCGCCGAGATGTGGAGCCGGCACGGCATTTCCAGCGGCATCGAGCATCGCGAGGCGCAGGTATCCAGGATTGGCCCCCTCTAACGGCCGAACCGGCGTGAATCGGCGCGCTTTCGTGTTAGCAGCGATGAGCCTCGAAGCGTGCCGCCTGCGCATCTCGACCTCAAGACCATCGAGGCGCAATGCTGTTGGGAGCACGGCCGCAGCCACCGAGGAGAGGCGAGCGGGTTCGCCCGCCGGGTGATAGACCATCTCGCCCAACTTGAGCCCGGGAATGGACGCCGGGACGATGTACAGCGTCGGCCGCGCGAGAAGCCACTGCGCCATCAGCGCGACGATGTCGCGTGCCCCTGTCGTCGTGTCGCGCAGGGCAGCGCGGGCGTTGTGTGCCCATTCTGCACCTTGCGGCCGTCGAACCAGGAGTGCGCCGCCGGACCCTCCCGTCGTTCCCTTTCCACGCCCAAAGCTCAGCACTGTCAGGTCACCGAACGCACCGACGCGCCTGCCGGCGAGAGTTCCTCCTGCGCCTTGCGCGGCATCTTCGATGAGCGGCACTCCGCTCGCGGATGCCAGCTCCCCTATGCCGATAGTGTCCGCCGGATAACCGTAGAGTGGAGCAACAACGATCGCGCAGGCTCCACTAGTGATCGTCTTGCGAACGGAGTCGAGATCGGGACTAAGCGTCTCGGGATCGAGGTCGTAGAGCGACACTCGCACACCCGCGCGAATCACCGCAGCGATGAGATCGATGCAGGCGTATCCGGGAAGTCCCACCACGCCGCCTCGCGGAGCCACGGCTCGGAGCGCCAGAGTAAGTGCCGAAGTTCCGCTGTCCGTCAGGATGACTTCGTGCGCATCGAAGGTCCGCGAAATGTTTGCTGTAAGCGCCGCGATGTCTGGGTGGGTGAGACCAAGCGCCGCGCTGCCGGCTGCCAGAATCGAAGTTGGCGAAATCGGAGAAAAAACCGGCGGGACGCGCCGCCACCTCATGGTATGTATCGGACGATGCGCGGCCCGAGCGCTGTAGCAACTGAGGTTGGGAGATGACGCCAGACGCGCGGGCCCCAGCTGAACGCGCCGTCGTGTGGCGACGGTGTCGTCATGTTCTCACGCGACGAACGCCCGTACCACCATAACGGCTCCTCTCGCCCGCCCCACTGCATTTTGAAGCGATGCGTTCCGCTACCCGGCGTGCATCGGCCAAAGTTGAACGTCTTGAGGCCGGCGCCGATCGCGCGCTCCATCAGCGCCCAGTACAGCAGCATATTCGGCGCTTCTCGACTGTAGTCGCGGAGCGACGACGCCCAGGTCAACTCGAACTCGCCGCCGAACTGGAAGCCGCAGCCTGCGGCGACGGGCTTGCCGCCGAGATACGCAACCGCGAACCACGCGTCGTGCGGAAACCTTTCGGCGATTGCGCGGAAGAACCGCTTTGATTGCGTGGGTGTTCCCAGATCACGCATGTGTCGCGAGAACACATCGAAGAATGGCTCGACCTGATCGGGCCCGAAGCTGACGGTGACCCCTTCTTTTTGTGGTCGCCGGACCTGACTCCGAAGTTTGGCGTGAAACTTCTTGAACGTGGCATCTGCAGATGCCTCGAGATCGAGGAGCACCGTGACCTTGCGATGCGAGACTGCAAGGTCCACCGGCAGCGGAATCCGGCTCCTCAACTCGATGAGTTTCACTCTGTCTCGCCGCGCAAGACTCACAGCTTCGTCAACGATGCTGCGAATCCCCTCCGTCGTACCGAGCGGTCCGCCGTAGTTCAGAAACGGCAGCGAAACCAGGTAGTGTCCGAAGAGGACGCTCTTTACCCGCACCAGCGGCAACACGGCTTCGAGTGTGCCGCCATCGTTCCGAGCCGCAAGGTAGATGCAATCGTGTCCGAAGACTTGTTCGATCAACCCTCGCCAGTCGTATCGGTGAAAGTGCGTGAATCCCTCCTGCGCTCGCGCAAACTCATCCCAGGCAGAAACGGATCCGACATATCGCTCGACGTGAATCATTGGTCTGTATCCGAATTCAAGCTGTCGGAGGTGATCGCACGATCGAGGACGACGCAATGGACGTAAAGGGGAATTCCGTGAGCAGCCGCTCGATGCGATCAGCGGTGCGCGAGAGTCCGCGGTAGTGCCGGAGTCGAGTCAGCACGCCGACTGGCAGGCGTGGTTGTTCGGAGTCGATCTCCCATGGATGAATGTAGAACGTGGCTTGAACCCCACGGACGCTCGAATCGGCGAATGCCCGCCGGACAAGCCCGAATGGCAGCTGTCGGAGATAGCCGCCTCCGGCGGCGGGAATGGAAAGACCGGCCCACCTGAGCGTGGCGAGAGGAAACTCCGCCAGAGAGCCGGAGGGTCTTCGGATGATGTGCGGCGCGCGAGGGGCCGAAGGATAGCCGTACCCTCGACGGCGAATCGGAAACAGACTCGAGTCGTACTGGAAGCCTTCTTCCAGCAAGACGTCGAACGCCCACTCAACCCCCGGCACGATCGAGAAGCTGGGCGCGCGGTACCCAACAACCCGGTCACCGATCAGGTCTTCGAGCACCGCTCTCGAGGTGCGAACGTCCTCCCGAAATACGGACGGCGAGATGGTATGCACACGGCGATGCCAGAACCCGTGCGACGCAACCTCGTGACCTTCTCGAGCGATCGCGCGAACGATGTCGGGGTTGTGTTCGGCGACCCAGCCCAGAACGAAAAATGTCCCCTTCACGCCGAACCGATTCAACTGTTCCAGGAGCCGCGGCATCGTCAGCCCCAGGCGCTGCGGCCACTGCGGCCACTGCTCGCGAGGCACTACCTGCTCGAACGCGTTGACCTGGAAGTACTCTTCGACGTCAACGGTGAAGAAGTGTTGTGTCTCGGAAGTGGAGAGTGGAGGATTCATTTCTGGTGGAAGGTGCTACGACTCGGCTCGCTGAATCCTTGGCAGTGTCGCGCCGCCGGTCAACAACTATTCCGGTGCGGCACAGCAGGTCCGAACCCAGCTTGGTGGAGTCGCCGCGATTGTGACACGGTACTCGAGCGAATCCGTACCTCGATTCCACACCACTGTGGCAACCGCGCCGCAATCTCCGCGCCTTCATGAAACCGGGCAGCGCAACATAAGCCTTTGCGGCTGAACGCGCTGTGCGTTACATGACGCCTCGGGTGCATACTGCCTCTGGACGGCTCAGGTGAGAGAGCATTACTTCGCCGATGCCTTTCGGCCCAGACTGCATCGCCCACGGCCCGTGAGCGCATGATCCGAATCACGAGGGTTAGTCGCGGGTTAATCGCCCGGCTACGAGACGCATGGGTGATTCTTGGACTCACAATCGTCCTGTGCTTGGCGTTAGAGGCGCTCTATCGCGGGCAGGCGCTCGCGCGACGCAAGCTCCGCCGCGACACGCCAGTGCCGGCCTGGGCAGACCCAAATCATCCAAACGCGCGCGAACCGTGGTGGCAGGAAATCGGCAACGGAGGATTCGGCGAGGGCATTGGCTTCCGTTATGATCCGTTCCGCGGATGGTGGGCGCGGCCGCTGCGCAGTCGGTACATCAATGTTGACGATGAGGGGCGACGCGTCACGGTCACCACGCCGGTCGACTCGGGTTCGCGACGACTGGTGTACATGTTCGGGGGCTCGTCGATGTGGGGGTGGATCGTACGCGACAGCTTTACGGTCCCATCGCTCGTGGCAGCGAGACTGAGAACGATCGGCTATAGGGACGTCGAGATCGTGAACCTCGCTCAATCGACGTTCGATCTCGCACAAAACGCCGCGACGCTTCAGCAAGCGCTCCGGATCGGCCGTATCCCGACGATTGCGGTGTTTCTCGACGGAAACAACGAGATCGCGCCGGTCTTTCAGTCGGGAGAGCTTGGCCGGATTTTGAATGAAGCACTGATCGCGCGCCGTTTCGAACGACGAGAAGCTCTGCGCGTCGATTTGATGTCCATGGTGCGACGTTCGGAGCTGGTGCAGCGCCTAACGAGACGGGACGCACCCCGCCCGGGCGCGCGGCGGTTCAGGCTCTGCGACGGCGTAGCCGGCTCGTACGCGCGGCAAACTCGCGCCATCACCGCCGTCGCGGAGGAGTTTCACGTCTACGCGTTCTTTTTCTGGCAGCCAATGCGGGCGACCTCCAGAAAACGCCTCACGCGGTGGGAGCGGGACATCCAGAGCGCCGACGCATGGCCGGAAATGGTCAGGCGATGCACCGCCGCTGTCGACTCGGCGATCGCGTTGCAACCTGGCGCGCACTACTACCCGCTGCACTCACTCTTCGATGGTGACACCGCCAGCGTCTTTACGGACGACTATGGCCACGTCACAGAGCGGGCGAACGGGGCGATCGCTGACCGTATAGCAGCCCTCATCGCCCAACGCCTAGGTCCGCCGTAACAGCCGGTAATTCAGCGCGGTCAGGTTTGCGCAGTGGACGTCAGGCCTAGTGCCACCGCTGGCATCCGCGGCGCCGACGGTGATCACCGGGTGAGGAGCGATCTCATCGCGGCATTCTCGACGCCGCCGCGTCAGTGAATGATGAGCGGCTAACGGCAGGGTCGGTGCGTCGCCGATCCTGCCAGCGGCCGCATACAGAAGTTGCGGCGACGCCACAGCAAACATCCGCTTGAGCCAGACCGAACGGACGCCAAGTCCAAGATTTTGAACGCATTCGCGGTTGGTACGCGGCGGCATGCCTGATGCCTTCCTCCGTGCCAACTGCGACGCACTCACTCCTGGGGGAGTCTGCAAAAACGAGTGCGCGACAGGGTCCCGGGCGGCCGTCGCGCCTCACGTTCGGGCTGCACCCGTCCATCGCCGCCAAACTCCATCGCGGCGGTGGCCGGGTGCACTTTTTTGTGGCTGAGCGAGCGGATGTGCTTCTCGGGCCTGAGAGAGGGCCAGCACCGCGTAGCGCACACTGATGGGATTGCAGCTCCCGGACATACATTTCGCTACTCAGCCTTCGAGGTAGCATCGGGTGGCACGTAGAGCAGCGTCTGGCACGCCCCTCCCAACCAGCGGCGAACGATCCGGCGGGGGGCGCGGCGCGAAAGTGACCGAACCAGCCGACAAGAAAGAGAAGAAAAAGCTCGACACCAAGCGCGCCTGGAAGGAAACACGCGAGTTGATGTCGCAACACAGGCGCTCGCTCGCGATCGGGTTCTCCCTCATGATCGTGAACCGGCTGGCCGGCCTGGTGCTCCCGGCCAGCTCCAAGTTTCTCATCGACAACGTCATCGGGAAACGCGAAGCGAGCCTACTGCTGCCGCTCGCACTTGCGGCCCTCGCTGCCACGGTCATTCAGGCGGTGACGGGCTTTGCGCTTTCCCAGGTGGTCTCCATCGCCGCGCAGAAAGCCATCACCAACATGCGCAAGGCGGTGCAGATCCACGTCCTCCGCCTGCCCATCTCCTACTTCGACTCCACCAAGACGGGCATCCTCATCTCGCGCATCATGAGCGACGCGGAAGGGGTGCGGAATCTGGTAGGCACCGGGATCATTCAACTCGTGGGAGGCTTCCTCACCGCGGCAATCGCGATGGGCGTCCTGATCTGGCTCAACTGGAAGCTGACCGCGATCACGGTGCTCATCCTCGTGGCGTTCGGATCGATGATGGCGATCGCGTTCAAGCGGCTACG
>JANNJV010000391.1:0-1687 GCA_031395945.1 Gemmatimonadota bacterium
GCGCAGCGTCTTCGTCAGCGACGAAGCGCGCGGGTTCTATCGCGAGATGCTGACCGGCGCGACCTCCGTGCGTGGCGCGATCGACTCGTCGCGCGATCTCCTTGATGGAGTCATCGGTGCCATTCAGGCTGAGGCGACGAAGCGAACGGGGGAGATCGCGCGCGTGCTCACGGTGGTCTCGACAATCATTCTGCCACTGACGCTGATCACCGGCGTGTACGGCATGAACTTCGACAACATGCCGGAGCTCAAGTGGACCTGGGGGTACTTCGGTGTGCTCGGCGTGCTTGTCGTAGCGGGGATCGCGCTCTTTGCCATTTTCTGGAAGCTGGGCTGGATCACCGGTAAGAAGGATCGCGTCGAGTGACGCACGACTACCGTCGCCGCATGGCGAACGCGGTCGCCGTGATAGTGACCGTGTTCATCATCGGCGTGCTCGGGTACCGCATCGTGGGCGGCGACGAGCACTCGTGGATGGATGCGATCTACATGACCGCGAACGTCCTCACGACAGTCGGATTTCGGGAGGCAATCACAGTTCAGGGGAACCCGGCGGCGGCGGTCTTCACGATCGTACTGCTGATATTCGGCGCGGGCGGGCTGGTGTTCGCCACGTCCATCATCACGGCCTTCATTGTCGAAGGCGATCTCACCGAGAGTTTCAGGAGCCGTCGCATGCAACGCGCCATCCGGGACATGAAAGGCCATTACATCGTTTGCGGCATTGGTGCCACGGGATCCGCCGTCATTCGCGAACTGGTGAACACGAAGCGCCCGGCGGTCGCGATGGAAACGAACGAGGATCACCTGAAGCGCTGTCAGGAGATGTTTCCGACGGTTCCCGTCCTGAAGGAAGACTTCACGGACGACGAGGCCTTGTTGCACGCGGGGATTGAACGCGCGGCCGGTATCGTCATCTGCACGCAGATCGACAAGGACTTGCTCGTAACCACGATCACCGCCAGGCAGCTCAATCCCCGACTGCGCATCGTCGCGCGGGCAGCGAACGACAAGATTGCCGAGCGGCTGAGGCACGCGGGCGCCGACGCGGTGGTTTCGCCGGCGCTCATCGGCGGGATGCGCATGGCCAGCGAGCTGATACGGCCGAGCGTGGTGAGCTTCCTGGACATGATGCTGCGCGACACCAATCGCAACCTGCGGGTCGAGGAAGTCTTCGTGCCGGCCGCATCGCCCTTTGTTGGACGGACCCTGGGAGAGCTGAACACGCACTCGCGCAGCAACTGCCTGCTGCTCGCAACGCGGTCGATGCAGGGCGAGTATGCGTACAATCCTCATGACGACGTACGGTTGGAGGCGGGGACGATCCTGATCGTCATGGGTACGATCCTGATCGTCATGGGTGATCCGGAGGACGTTCGGCAGCTCACCGAACTCTGCGCATCGGCGAGCTTGTCCTCGGCAGCGACGGGTTCGGCCCTGCACGTCACGGAGACACAGCCGCCAGCTGCCGCTCGGAGCTGAGTTGCCGGATCAGCGTGCCAAGCGTTCCTTCAGCGTTCCTCAGTCATGTCCTGAGCCGAGCTGTCAGGTAAGAGCTCCCTTGAGGCGCTGATTGCATAGGTAGGACATGCGTGCCCTGAAGGAAGACATCGAATCAAATCGACGGCTCTCAGCATCGCTCGACTTCGACAAGTGACCAAAAAAACGCGACGCGTGACGGTGACGC
>JANNJV010000437.1:0-8994 GCA_031395945.1 Gemmatimonadota bacterium
CGGCTCGATCAAGACACTGCGGGTAGGCTGCTTGAGGATGCGGGCGACCGCATTCCCAGAGGAATGATCGTCCGGCGATTCGTCGCCGACAGAACCCGGCTTATCGGCCGGATCCCGCGTGTGGGAAGTGGGAAGTGGGAAATGGGAAAATGCAGGACTACACCCACTCCCCACTCTCTTCACTTCCCACTTTTTTCGTCAGTCCACCAAGCGCAGCGGCATCACCAGCGTGAGATACGACGCCGTGTCACTCCAGCCTTCCGGCTCCAGGGTCGCGGCGCGCTCCGGCGCCTTGAACGTGAGCCTCACTTCGTCGGTCGGGATGTAGCGGAGGATTTCCAGCAGGTAGTTCGCGTTGAAGCCGATGTCGAGCGGATCCCCGTTATAGCGCACGGGCAGCTCATCCGTCGCTTCGCCCAGGTCCGGCGTCTGAACGCTGAACCGGAGCAGCGCCTGGTTGAACGAGAGACGGATGCGGTGCGTTTGATCTGACGCAATGACGGACATGCGCTTGAGCGCGCCCACGAGCGCCACCTTGTCCGCAATCGCGTACTTGTCGTTGTCTTTCGGAATGACCTGTTGGTAATTCGGGTACGGTCCCTCGATGAGCCGAGTGTATACGGCGGTGAACGGAGAGCGAAATCCCAGGTGATTGTCGCCCCGCGCGATTTCCAGCTCTTCGTCCTCGGGAAACAGCCGCCGTATCTGTTCCAGCGCTTTGGGCGGTACGATGAGATCGCTCGAGGGCGCGCCAGCCGCCGCGATGGGCACCTCCATTTTCGCCAGGCGATGCCCATTCGTGGCGACCATGCGCATCAACTGATCGCGAAGCTCCCAGAGCACGCCATTGAGGATGGGGCGGCTCTCCTCGTTGGAGACCGCGAACGCGACGTGATCGATGAGTTTTCGGAGATCTCCCGCACGTACGCGCCAGCTGTCCGTGAACTTGACGGCGGGGAAACTGGGGAACTCGTCCTTTGGAAGTCCGAGGATCTTGAAGTGTGAACGACCACAGTCGAGTGTGACGCGCTGTTCGCCGGCGGTCGCGATCTTGACCGGAGAAGGCGGAAGCTCACGCGCTATCTCGGCGAGCTTCTTGGCTGGAATCGTGATGGCGCCTTGCGCATCAATGTCCGCGCTGACCTCGGTGCTTACGGCGATGTCGAGGTCGGTTCCGGAGAGACGGATTCCCTTGTCCGTTGTCTCGATGAGAATGTTCGCCAATACCGGCAGCGTTGTTTTTGCCGGTACTGTCGAAGCCACTGCGGTGAGACCTTCTTGCAGTTTCTCACGAGTGATCGTGAAGCGCATCAACCATCCCCAAATGTGGATGAACGAACGGAAAGCTCTTCTATCGCTCTCTATAGAGAACTATCTAGTAGTAGTAGTAGTGAGCGTAGGTATGTGGATGACTTGCACAACTTAATGCCACGTAATCGCTTTGCTAGCGTCGAGAAATGTGCATGAATTGTGGAGCGGATGATCGTTCCACACTTTTGCCATTTCGGAAGGCAGACGGACGGGATCCATGTGGAGCACTGTGTATTACCGCAGGGCTTCGAGGGCAGTTCTCAGCTTCGATATTCGCTGCGCGGTCGCCGGCTCTTCAGCAATCATCGCGGCCGCCCGATCGAGGCTGTGAATGACGGTGGAGTGGTCCCGTCCACCGAAGGTGGAGCCGATCTCGACCAGCTGCATTCCCAGCATCTCACGCATGAGGAACATCGCGACCTGGCGTGGGACGGTGAGATTCTTTGTCCGCGTCTTGGATCGAAGTCCCTCTGACGTGACCCCCCAGTCCTTGGCGACCGCGTCCTGGATGACGTAGCTGGTGAGACCCGCCGCGCCTGACGCGGCGAGCGGACGGAGCTTGTCACGGAGCGCCTCGCGCGCCAGCTCGATGGTGATTTCCTGATGTTTGAGGGAGGCATACGCCAACAACTTGATGATGGAGCCTTCCAGCTCCCGAACGCTGGAGCGGACATTTTCCGCGATGAACCGGATGACTTCCTCGGGCAGCGTCATCTCCAGATGGTCGATGGCCGCTTTCTCACGAAGAATTGCGATGCGATGCTCGAGGTCCGGCGGCTCGATATCCGCTACCATGCCCCACTGAAAGCGGCTGACCAGGCGCGCCTCTAGCCCGGGTATCTCGGACGGAGGCCGGTCGCTGGTGAGCACAATCTGGCGGCCCGCCTCATAGAGGGCGTTGAAGGTGTGGAAGAACTCCTCCTGCGTGGTCTCTTTCCCCTTGAGGAAATGAATGTCGTCAACCAGGAGAAGGTCCGTTTCGCGAAAGCGGCGACGGAACTCGCCGGTGGTGCGATTCTGAATGGCGGAAATCAGTTCGTTGGTGAACTGCTCCGTAGCGAGATATGTGATTCGGCTGCTCGGATCGCCGCGTAGGATTTCGTGTGCGATTGCCTGCATGAGATGCGTCTTGCCGAGCCCGGTTTCTCCGTAGATGAAGAGCGGGTTGTAGACCTTTCCGGGAGCCTGCGCGACGGCGTGCGCAGCAGCGGCGGCGAGCTCGTTCGATTTGCCAATAACGAAATGATCGAATATGTATCGATCACTTAATGGTGGCGTGTTGGTGGCACGTTGATGTGCTGCTTCACCGGCTCCGATTCTGGGAACTTCAGCAACGAACAGGTCCATCTGTGGCCGCTTTTTTCGCTCTTCGTTGACCTGAAATACCACCGACATCGGCTGGCCCAAAGCCATGGGAGCCAGCGACCGAAGCAACTCGGAATGCTTGGACTCGTTCCACTCCGCGGCGAAGCGATCTGGCGCTCCCACAAAAAGCTTGTCCCCCTCGATCTTGAGGGGTTCCGTGGGCTCGAGCCATGTCTTGAAAGTCTGCTCCGGTAACTCTTGGCGCGCACGATCGAGCAGTCGCGTCCAGGCTTCTTGTGCGGTAAGAGTCACGACGGATTTGCCGGTGTGGAAAACTCGGGGGGAGCGAAGCTACGCGCGCACTTCTCAATTAGCAACGCTCGTGGAGTTCACTTGAGTTATCTCACGACCGCCGATACGTTTACCGCTCGTCACTTCAGTGGGAAGTGAGGAGTGGGAGGTAGGGATCACATCGATTCCCCCCGCTGTCATCGACCCACTTCTCACTTTTTTGAATTGTTGGAGCACGAATGGGAAAGCCGACATACCGCCCCCGGAACAAGCGCCGCATCAAGACCCATGGATTTCGCGCGCGCATGGAGACGAAGTGGGGCCGAGCAACCCTGGCGCGCCGCCGGAAGAAGGGCCGTAAGCGTCTGACGGTCCGGCTGCCTAGCAAATACGCCGGCGCCTGAGCCGCGCCTCGGGTTTCCTCGCGAACGCCGGATAACGCGCTCACCGGACATCGAACGGATTCTTCGTTCGGGCCAGCGCGTGAGGGCGCAGATGTTCGATGTCAGGCGGATGGACTCGCCGTCGGGACAGATCCGCGTTGCGATCGTGGTGCCCAAATTCGGATTCACCGCGGTTCGCAGAAACAAACTCAAGCGCCGGTTGCGCGAGCTCACGCGGCAGCTGCTCCTCCCGCTCGAGGGATCTGGAGACGTGCTGGTGCGCGCGCGGCGCGAGGCGTATGACGCGTCGTTCGACCGGCTACGCGGCGAGATCGGAAGTCTGGCCGGCCGAATTACATGAAACGGGCGCTCGTCTTCGTCGTACGCGCGTATCAGGTGGGTCTGAGCCCCCTGTTGCCGGCCTCGTGTCGCTACTATCCCAGTTGCTCCGCGTACGCCATCGAGGCGCTGGAGCGACATGGCGCGCTGCGTGGATCATGGCTTGCCCTTCGCCGAATCTTGCGGTGTCACCCGTTTCGCCCGGGCGGCTATGATCCCGTGCCGTAATCCCTGGTACTTCGCTGCCCCGAATGGATAGAAGAACTCTCCTCGCACTGTTGCTCACTGCGATCGTCATTGTCGCGACGCCGCTACTGTTCCGTGCGCCGCGTCAGACGCGCAGCCCACTCTCTGACTCGTCGCGGATACAGGCGCGCGACACGTTGGCCGTGGAGGCACCCACACCGGTCGCTGGGCCGACGCAGCCAAGCGCGCCTGCAGCGCGTCCGTCTATCCGCGAGACGCAGCGGCCCGCCACAGCGGCGATACGCGCCGAGACCACGCTGGTCCGCAGCGAGCACGCGGTCTATGCCATCGTGAGTCCGGGCGCGACGCCCGCCAGCGTTACCCTTCCCGCGTACCGCTCACTGCGGAAGGGCGCGTCCCGCGAAACCCACGTCTCACTGCTGGAGCCGGGGGACCGCCTGTTCCGTCTGCGTCTTGTCGGCGAACGCGATACGATCGCGCTCGACACCGTGGAGTTCCGGGCAGGCCCGCAGCAGCGCGACGGCAAAGTGGTCACACAGTCGTTCACGAGCACAACGTCGGCGACGCCAATCTCGCTGACGTACCGGATACACGCGGACAGCTTTGTGGCGCGCGTGGACGGATCCGTCGGAACGGCGCCCGGTGCGAGCCCCCGCCAGCTGCTCGTGAGTTTTCCGTCGCGCATTCGCAGCGAAGAGGCCGATATCGGCGACGACACGCGCCACCTTGCGATGACGTATCGCACCGGCGCTACCGACGTGCGCAACGTGGCGTTCAAGGATCTCGATTCGCTCGTCGCGCGCGTGGATACCGGCGCAATTCGCTGGGTAGCCCAACGGAACAAGTACTTCGTGGTCGCCGTCGTGCCCTCGGGCCCCGACTCGAGTTTCCGCGCGCTGGTGTCCCGGAGCGGTTCGCGATCCTCCGAAGGTCCCACGGCGGTCCAGTCTACGGCCATTCTTCCGCTCACCACCAATACGTTCGCGCTCCGCGTATATGCCGGGCCCCAGTCGTGGGATCATCTGCGGCAAACGGCGAAAGAACTGGAGAACGTCAATCCGTATGGCGGATGGCTACACAAGCTCGTGCAACCGTTCGCGACGATCGTGATGCGCCTGCTGCTCTGGATGCGCGACACGTTCAACGTGGGTTACGGATGGGTGCTGATCATCTTCGGCGTGCTCGTACGACTGCTTCTGTGGCCGCTGAACCAGAACGCGATGCGCTCGAGCATGAAGATGCAGCGACTGCAGCCGGAGCTCGCCGAGATTCAGAAGAAATACCGCGACAACCCGGAGAAACAGCGCGACGCGATGATGAAGCTGTATCAGCAACACGGCATGAGCCCTTTCACGCCGGTGCTCGGCTGCCTGCCGATGCTGTTACCGATGCCCATTTTGTTCGCGCTCTACTTCGTGTTCCAGAACACCATCGAGCTTCGTGGTGTCTCGTTCATGTGGATGCCTGACTTGTCGCTCAAGGATCCGTTGTACATCACGCCGCTGTTCATGGGCATCTCGATGTTCGTGCTCTCCTGGATTGGAATGCGCGGGATGCCGCCCTCGCCGCAAGGCAAGATGATGAGCTACGTGATGCCCGTCATGTTCACGGTGTTGTTCTGGAACTTCGCGTCAGGCCTGAACCTGTACTATGCGGTGCAAAACGTGGCCGCCCTGCCGCAGCAGTGGCTGCTTGCAAGGGAGCGTGTCACCAAAGCACCGGAGCAAGGGAAGGGCACGAAGCGTGAAAGGGCATAGGGCCGGCTCCGGGACCTGAACGCGGTCCCGGCAACGGCACTCGGGAATCGGATCTCATGCACATCACGTACATCGGTCACGCCACGCTGCTGATCGAGATTGCCGGCGCGCGGATTCTCACGGATCCGAACTTCGAGGACAGCCTCGCCGGGTTTCTTCCGCGAGTGTCGGAACCCGGCATCGCACTCGACGCATTGCCGAAGCTCGACGCCATCCTGCTGACGCATGCGCACGCGGACCACCTCTCGTTCGAGGCACTCGACGGCTTGCCGCGCGGGGTGCCGGTGTATGCGCCACCCGTGATCGCCAGATGGCTGCACCAGAAAGGCTACCCGCACGCGTTGCCCTTCGCGCCAAACGACACGGTTCGCATCGACAGTCTCCACATCCACGCAGCCGCGGCGCGACACAAGGGCAATCGCTACGGCTACGATCGCCGCCGGGCCGCCGCGAACATGTACTTGATGGAAAGCGCCGCCGAGAGCTGTTTCTTTGCAGGGGACACAGGCCTGGGCGACACGACGCATCTGTTGGTGGAGCGGATGCTGTGGCTACGCGAACGCGAGCTCGACGTCGCGCTGCTCCCCATAGGCTACGCTCCCTGGTGGAAGCGGAAATCTTTTCGTGAAGGACACCTGACCAGTGAAGACGCGCTGGAGCTCTTCGGCCGACTGCGGGCGCGACACTTGATTCCGTATCATTGGGGGACGTTCAGACATGTGACGGTCGACGCCTACGCGGCCATCGAACGCTTCCGGAATCTCATGGTTGCTCACCCACGCGGACCCGACGTCCGGATTTTGGAGCCGGGCGAAGCGCTCGAGGTGGCCACCGCCGCGTGACGGTTCGCGAGGCGAATGACACGATCGTCGCGATCGCGACCGCCCCCGGTCGGGCGGCGCTGGCGATAGTGCGCGCATCGGGGCAAGGCGTCCTGCAGCTGGCGCGTCCGCTGATTCGACCGTGGCCCGAGTCGCCGCGTCACGCCACGCTGGCGGAAATCCACGATACCCAGGGCGAGATGCTGGACGAGTGTGTCGTGGTCTTCTACCAGGCGCCCGCCTCGTTTACCGGAGAAGACTCCGTAGAAATCACGTGCCACGGTGGACCGATCGTGGCCGCGACCATCGTCGCGGCCATGGTGGGCGCCGGCGCGCGTCCAGCGGAGCCGGGCGAGTTCACCCGACGCGCCGTACTGAACGGCAAACTGGACCTGTTGCAGGCAGAAGCGGTGGGCGACCTGGTCGAGGCCGCGTCGCGACCATCGCAGCGCGTGGCGTTGTCGCAGTTGGACGGCGGTCTGTCGCGCCGCATTAGCGCGTTGCGCGAACGCATCTTGGAACTCGAAGCGCTGGTTGCCTACGACATCGACTTTCCAGAGGAAGACGACGGCCCCATTCCGCGAAGCCGCATCCTGGAAAGCGCGAGTGCATTGGTCTCCGACATGGCGGGGCTGCTCTCGACAGCGCCCATTGGCGAAGCCGTACGCGAAGGGGCCGTGGTCGTCATCGCGGGCGCTCCGAACGTGGGCAAGTCGTCGCTGTTCAACGCGCTGCTGGGCAGACGCCGCGCGATCGTCACGGAGGTTCCCGGAACTACGCGCGACGCCCTCGAGGCCGTGACGGAGGCGGACGGCTGGCCGATCAGACTCGTGGACACAGCCGGACTACGGGAAACAAGCGAGGTCGTGGAGCGACTTGGCATCGAAGTGAGCCGCGACTATCTCGCGCGCGCGGACGTCGTGCTGATATGCGACGACTCTCAAAGCGGTTTGATCGAGGCGACCAACGCAATGAGCCAGTTGGTGCGCGTGCCTCTGATACCAACTCGCACCAAGGCAGATCTGGCGGCGCCAGGGGAGCTCACGGAACGGCTGGCGTTGCAGGTGTCCGTGAGCGCGGAATCCGGGGAAGGCCTGCGCGACCTGCGCGAGGCGGTCGCCAAGGCGCTTGCGTCAGCGAAGGGAACGCTGGCGTTGGACGCGCCGATGATCACGCGCGAGCGCCATCGGGTTGCGCTGGAGGGAGCGTCAAACGAACTGCGACAGTTTCATTCCGCGTTCGCCGAGGGATCCGCCCCCGCCACCGTGGCTGCCGTGCACCTCCATGAAGCAACGCGGCTGCTGGAGGAACTCATCGGTGCCGTCGACGTGGAAGATGTGCTCGACCGGCTGTTCAGCTCTTTCTGCGTTGGGAAGTGATTGTCCTGAGGTGGTCCCAGTAAAGGCGTGTTGTTCCCTGTCTACGCGCTGGCAGCAGTTGCCTTGGCCACCTGGGCGAGCTCGGCCGCGCTGGCGCGGACGGCCCAGGCAAGTCCGCGCTCATTGATAGCCGGTTCCACCATGCGGGCACCAATCAGGTAGCCACACCTCTCTGGAAGTACGTATCGATCGACCGTGCGTGCCTCGTCACTCATGCCGCCCGAGAGGTACCGCAAGCGCAGGCCGAGCCCGGTACGGTCCAGGTCGCCTTGAACAACCTTGCGCAGCACTGACTCGAGTTCCCGAACGCGGGCGTACTGTCGCCGTCCGTATCCGAAGTACTCCCACGCAGCGTGCCCGGGACTGATCTGCTGGGAAGCATGAACGGCGAGCCCTTCATTGAGCAGCAATTCCCGAAGCGACGCGCGCCGGCCCGTTTCCCAATAGGAGTAGTCGCCGCCCTGCTCGGCGATCACCCGGCGCAGCTCGCTACGGCTTTCAGTCGATGTGTAACGAACGACGTGGGCCAGCTCATGGGCCAGCCAGAGGGGGATGAGCTCGGGTTCGAGGCCAAGGCCCTGCGTGTCCGGATTGGCGACCCCGGTGAAATGCTCCATGCAGACAAACGCTACACCGCGAGAGTCAATGACCAGCTCGCCCGCGTTGGCGGCGCCGACGCCTACCATCAAGACGACATCGTAATCGGCGTCGGAGGCCATGAGTTCGCGGCACCTGGCTTCAGTTTCGCGCACGAGCGAAACGACATCAGTGCGCTCGAGCATGGCTCGCAAGTCGCTTCTATCCGCCAGCACTGCTGATCGCACGACATCCGCGAAATGCGGACTGTCGGGGTCAATCACATAGTTGTGCCAGTACGCTTGCAGCACACGGCGGTGACTCTCGAAGAAGCTGCGGTAAGCGGCGATTCGGTCCGTGCTGTCGAGAATTGCGAAGAAATCCGGCAGCAGGTTGATCAACATTCGATCGCCCAATCTCCGTGAGCGGCGTGAGGCGGGAAACGCGCGACAAAACGGGTGTCGCTGACGCGGCGAATGATAGCGTTGCTCGCACCGTTCCAACAAGAGCGCGCCTGGTCTCATTCGCTGGCACGGTTTTGGCCTTCCGAAACCATGCACGCATGAGGATTTGGGGGATCGGGAGATGACCACGCTTCAGCAAATCGAGCTTCGTTGTCCGATAT